>JBCBSK010000081.1:0-16300 GCA_039819185.1 Pseudomonadota bacterium
CCTCGGTCACCGCCGCGCCGCCCACGATGTGGCGCCGTTCGAGCACGAGCACCTTGAGGCCCGCGCGTGCCAAGTAGTTTGCACATGACCACGAAACACGACGCGATCATCATCGGCGCAGGGCACAACGGCTTGGTCTGCGCAAACTACTTGGCACGCGCGGGCCTCAAGGTGCTCGTGCTCGAACGGCGCCACATCGTGGGCGGCGCGGCGGTGACCGAGGAGATTGCACCCGGTTTCCGCGCCTCGATTTTCTCGTATCTGATGAGCATCCTGCACCCGCGCATACAGACCGACCTGAACCTCCGGGCGCACGGGCTGACGGTCATGCCGTGCTCGGACATGCTGTCGCCGCTCGGTGACGACTATATCATCTTTTCCGACGACGTCCGACGCACGCAGACCAGCTTTTCCCGCTTCAACAAGGCCGACGCCGACATCTATCCCGAATTCGATCGCGCGCTGGCGGACACGACCGAGGTCTTCCGCAAGCTGTTGTGGGAAACGCCGTTCGACCCAACCAAGCGCGACTGGAAAACCTTCAAGCAGGCCGCAGGATTTGCGCTGCGAAACCGAAAATACGGCCGGAAGTTCTTCGATGTTGCCAAGCTGGTGACGATGAGCGCCTATGATTTCCTGTCCGAATGGTTCGAGGACGACCGGATCAAGGCCGTACTCGCCTACTACGCAAGCATTGGGACGTTCGCCGGGCCGAGATCGCCTGGCTCCGCCTATGTCATTCTGCACCACATTATTGGCGAGAATGCCGGCGCTGGCGGCTGGGGCTTCATCAGGGGCGGCATGGGCGCGATCAGTGAAAGTCTTGCCAGTGCGGCGCGGGCCAACGGCGTCGAAATCCTGACCGATGCCGGGATCAAGCGCATCGAAACCCCGATGGGGCGTGTCGGCTGCGTGGTCACAACCGATGGGCAGACCTTCAGTGCCCCCGTCGTGGCTTCGAACGCCAATGCGAAGATCCTGTTCTTCGACCTCGTCGGGGCCGACAATCTGCCTGAGGAGTTTGTGCGCGACCTGAACGGCTACCGGACAATGTCGACGGCATTCAAAATGAACATCGCCGCCGAGCGGCCGCCACAGTATGCCTGTCTCCCGCGCGCAAACAGGGACCGCGCGCTGGGGAACTGGAATTACCCGACATACGTCCACGTCGCGCCCGATATCGACTATCTGGAACGTGCCTACGACGACGCCAAATACGGCGGTTATTCCAGGAACCCCTTCATCACTCCCGTGGTTCCAACCATCGTCGACGATACCCTGGCGCCCGCCGGAAAACACGTCGTCAACCTGTTCGGCGGGCACGCACCCTACAAGCTGCGCGACCGGGAGTGGTCGTGCGAGCGCGACAATTTCCAGAAGACCGTTCTGGACACGATGGATGCGTTCGCTCCGGGTTTCAGCGATGACATCATCGAAGCGCAGATGCTCCTGCCCGAAGATATCGAGCGTATCGTGAACCTGCCGCAGGGCCACATTTTCCAGGGCGAGCTGTCAACCGACCAGCTCTTCAACTTTCGGCCGGTGCCACACTGGGCAGACTACCGCACACCGATTGGCGGGCTCTATCTCTGCGGTGCATCCGTGCATCCGGGCGGCGGCGTGTCCGGCATACCCGGCTACAATGCTGCCCGCGAAATCCTGCGCGATCTTGGCAAGAAATCCAACATGCGCTTTGCCAGTTAGGGTCAGGACCCACAAATTTCGTTCGGTTCTGCAGCAGCCAGTTTTTTGCATCTGAACGGTTGGAACGCTGCCGGTAAATATCCAGTTCTCAGTCCGCTTGAACATATTCAGGGGCAAAGTCAGCGCCGCCCTTCGAGTTTGGCCCGAGGCCCCGCCAGAAAGCGAAACCTACTGACACCCATCACGTCACAGCCAACAGCCGATGCCGCTGATTTGCGCATAGCCTGCCGATCATTCGGGCAGGCAATCGCGCCCGGCGATTTGGCAAACGTGGAAGGCAGTGGTATCTAAACCAGACAAGCTAGCGGCTAGGGTTCCGTTCACGCTTCGGCGTTGAAGTCTGGTCCGAGAGCCGCCGCCCGGATACCCGGGTACACGGCGGGACAAAAGCCCGGGAGGTTCACCACGGTGCGGAGACGCATCGGTGACCTCAGTCGCCGTCGCAGCTCCGCGAGACAGGTGGGCGGAGCGTGACCTCCGCGCACCAGCGGAGGAACGGATGACCAGGCCTCTCTTTTCCGAAGATGTCATTGCGGCCGCAAAGTCGCGATATGCCGAACTTAAGGCGCGCGGCCAGGACGGTGGCGGGTTTGCGGCCCGCGTTGCGACGACGGCCTCGCTGCCCGAGACCCTTCCCGCCGATAAAATTAGGCTCACCGACACCATTCCAGGCGGCTGGTACTGGCATGGTATCGTCCGCTGCGGCGAGGCACTGCGGATCGTCAACCGGGATGGCACTCATGGTGCGTCACTTCTGTTGTGGAACGCCACCGAACCGAGCGAACGGCTGAATCCGGCCGATACAATCAAGGTTCAATGGACAGCACGGATCGGCAAGGGACGGGTTTTCCTGTCGGACATGGGTCGCGCCATAGCGTCGGTTCTGGACGATACCTCTGGCGGGTCAGACTTCGTCGCCGGTGGCTCAACGCCGTTTTCCAATGCACGCAAATATGGCGACGCGACGCTCTTCAACGCGCGCGATCATTTCCTCAAGGCGGCTGCGAAATACGGGCTAGGCAAGCGCGATGTGGGTCCGTGCGTAACTCTGTTTGCGCCGATTGTGACCGATGATGACGGATCGCTCGTGTGGGATGAGACGGCAGATCTCATTGGCGCGCGGATCGATCTCCGCGCGGAGATGAACGTCATCGCAGCCGTCGCCAACTGTCCGCATCCGCTATCGCCATCTGACGCCTATGGCCCGGAGCCAATCACGGTCACCGTCTGGCGTCATGGGAGCCCGGAACCCGATGACCTCGCGCGCACCGGTACCGAGGAGGCGCTCCGCACCTTCGACAACACAGATCAGCTGTTTGAGCAAGAAGCCGGAGGATCGGCACAATGACGGTCAGATCGACGCGAAGTGCGCAAACAGCAGACCGGCGCCATCTTGTGCCGGCCACTGCCGGGTGGTCCGGATCAATCCGCCGTGGCGAGACCATCCGTATCATCGACAGCCATGGCCAGCAGGCCATCGACACGCTGTTTTATGCTGCCCACGACACAGCCGAACGCTATTCGGCACAGGACACGCTTCAGGCGCAGGGCTCGGCCTATATTGGCGCCGGCTCTGTGCTTCTGTCAAATGACGGCAGCCCGATGCTGACGGTTGTGGCAGATACGGTCGGACGTCACGACACCTCCGCCGGCGCCTGCTCGGTCGAGTCCAACACGGTCCGCTTCGGCCATGAGACCCGGCACCTTCATGCATGCCGCGAGAACTTCGTGGTCGAGGCGGCGCGCTGGGGCATGACCAAGCGCGACATCGTCTCCAACATCAACTTCTTCATGAACGTGCCGATCGAGCCGGATGGCAATCTGGCGATCGTTGATGGGTTATCGGAGCCTGGAAACTATGTCGAACTCCGGGCCGAAATGGACGTCATTTGCCTGATCTCCAACTGCCCGCAGATCAACAATCCCTGCAACGGCTTCAATCCGACCCCGATCGAGGTGCTGATCTGGGACGCGGACTGAGCCATGTTCGAAAAGATCCTCATCGCCAATCGCGGCGAGATCGCCTGCCGCATCATCCGGACCCTGGACCGTATGGGGATTGGATCGATCGCAGTCTTTTCCGATGCCGATCGACATGCTGCCCATGTCGCCATGGCGGGCGAGGCAGTGCGACTAGGCCCGGCGCCGGCTGCCGAGAGCTATCTCGACATCGCGGCCGTTCTTGCCGCCTGCCGGGCAACCGGCGCACAGGCTGTGCATCCAGGCTATGGATTCCTGTCGGAGAACGCAGAGTTTGCCGAGCGTCTTGAAGCCGCCGGCATCCGGTTCATCGGTCCACGGCCAGAGCATATCAGGCTCTTCGGTCTCAAGCATACGGCGCGCGCCGCAGCCAAGGCCGCTGGCCTGCCATTGCTGCCTGGGACCGGTCTGATCGAATCCCTCGACGAGGCCAAACGCGAGGCGGCGCGGATCGGCTATCCTGCCATGCTGAAATCGACTGCAGGCGGTGGTGGCATCGGTTTGCAGCTCTGCAATACGCCTGAGGAGCTTCCAAACCTTTATGAACGCGTGCAGCGACTGGCGCAGGCCAATTTCGGCGATGGCAGCCTGTTTCTCGAACGGTTCGTGGCCGAGGCCCGCCATGTCGAAGTCCAGATTTTCGGCGACGGTAAGGGGACGGTTGTCAGCCTCGGCGAGCGCGACTGCTCTCTGCAGCGACGCAATCAGAAAGTGGTCGAGGAGACACCTGCCCCCGGCATCCCCGACACCGTCCGCACAAGACTGGTGAACGCTGCGGAGCGTCTCGGCACTCGGACGAACTATTCATCTGCCGGAACCGTCGAATTCATCTACGACCCAACACGGGCAGAGTTCTATTTTCTCGAGGTCAATACGCGCCTTCAGGTCGAGCATCCCGTGACAGAGGCGGTCACAGGCGTCGATCTTCTCGAGTGGATGGTGATGGAGGCGGCCGGCAGTCTTGATCTGTCCGGCTATCAGCATCAGCCAAACGGGACCGCAATCGAAGTCCGGCTCTACGCAGAGGATCCCGCCCGCGACTTTCGGCCTTCCGCCGGAAGAATAACCGAGGCGCGGTTCCCCAGAAACATTCGGGTCGATACCTGGGTCGCGACCGGCACCGAGGTTCCGGCAACGTATGACCCGCTTCTCGCCAAGCTCATCGCGACCGGAGAAGATCGAAGCGCCGCTGTAGCAGCACTCCAAGATGCGCTCAAAGCGACCGAAATCCATGGCATCGAGACCAATCTCGACTATCTGCGCCAGATCGCTGCGTCCGATATGTTTTCTTCGGGCGCGGTGTCGACATCAGCACTTGCGCGCTTCCCGTTTCGTCCGCGCACCATTGAAGTCATCCAACCGGGTGCTCAGTCGAGCCTGCAAGACTGGCCAGGACGCCAGGGATATTGGCATGTCGGCGTGCCGCCATCGGGGCCCATGGACCCGCTGTCGCACCGTCTGGCCAATCGTATCGTTGGCAACCCGGCTTGGTCTGCTGTCCTGGAAATGACACTGACGGGACCAACACTTCGCGTTCATACCGACGCTCTGATTGCGCTGACCGGCGCCGATTTGGATGCACATCTCGACAACGCGCCGGTCGCCCAGTTCGAGCCTGTCCCCGCGCAGGTTGGACAAGTCCTTCGGTTCGGAAAGGCCCAGGGCATGGGCAATCGAGCCTATTTAGCGATTGCTGGCGGTTTCGATGCACCGGCTTACCTTGGCAGCCGATCAACGTTCACGCTCGGCGGATTTGGCGGCCATGCGACAGGCGCGCTCAAAACCGGCGATGTCCTCAGGATCGGATTCGAGGCCCAAGAGCGAACACCGGCATCCTTGCCTGAAGCCATCCGGCCTGCGCTTGCAAACGAATGGCAGATCGGTGTCCTGTATGGGCCCCATGGCGCCCCGGATTTCTTCACTGGCGACGACATCGGGATGCTGCTCGAGGCTGTTTACGAGGTTCACTTCAACAGCGCGCGCACGGGAGTTCGCCTGGTCGGCCCGAAGCCGCAGTGGGCACGGGAAGATGGTGGCGAGGCGGGACTTCATCCTTCGAACATCCACGACAATGCCTATGCGGTGGGTGCGCTGGATTTCACCGGCGACATGCCGATCATTCTCGGGCCGGACGGGCCGAGCCTGGGCGGTTTCGTTTGTCCATTGGTCGTGGCCAAGGCCGAGCTCTGGAAGATTGGCCAACTCAAGCCCGGCGATACGGTCCGTTTCTTGCCGCTGACGCTTGCAGAAGCCGATCGGCTGGAAACGGAACAGGAAGCAGCTATTGCGGGGGAGCGGTCCTGTTTCTTGGACTTGCCACGCCCGACAGTCGTCCGCGGGGTCGAGGAACTGGAGCCGGCCATTCGGCTAACTCGGCCGGAGCGACCCGTTCCGGTGACTTACCGGCGCACCGGCGAAGACTATCTCCTGATTGAATTTGGGCCCAACGTTCTGGATATCGATTTGCGCGTCCGCGCGCAGCTGCTCATGGAACGGATCACGGCGGAACGGATCGATGCCCTGATTGACGTAACACCCGGGATCCGTTCGCTTCAGCTGCACTACGACAATCGAAGCCTCTCAGAGGCACGTCTGATTGACCTAATCGACAATCTGGAAGCCGAACTGCCGTCCCTCGACGATGTCGTCGTGCCGAGCCGTGTCGTCCAGCTGCCGCTGGCCTGGAACGATAGCCAGACACAGCTTGCGACCCGAAAATATCAGGAGCTGATCCACCCGGATGCGCCCTGGTGTCCTTGGAACATTGAGTTCATTCGGCGCATCAATGGACTTGAAACGGTCGAGGATGTCCGTCGCATCGTCTACGGCGCCGACTACATGGTCTATGGTCTGGGTGATGTCTATCTCGGTGCGCCGGTCGCCACGCCGGTTGATCCGCGCCACAGATTGGTCACGACCAAATACAACCCGGCCCGCACGTGGACGCCGGAGAATGCCGTTGGCATCGGTGGCGCATACCTTTGCATCTACGGCATGGAAGGCCCTGGCGGCTACCAGTTCGTCGGCCGCACGGTGCAGGTCTGGAACTCTTGGCGCACAACGCAGAACTTCGTTGATGGGACGCCCTGGCTCTTGCGCTTCTTCGACCGGATTCGCTTTTTCCCGGTGGACGAGAAAGAGCTGATGGAGATGCGGGATGCGTTTCCCCATGGTGCTTACACTGTGGAAACTGAAGAGGGAGAATTCTCTCTCGCGGCTCATCATCGGATGCTGGCTGCCAATGCCGAGGAGATCTCTGCCTTCAGACTACGCCGCGAGACAGCGTTTGCTTCTGAGCGTTCGGCATGGGCAGAGCAGGGCGTCGCCGTGGAAGGCGATCACGGCCACCCGATTGAGACAGACGCTGTCTTCCTTGACCTTCCGGACGGTGCGCTGGCGATAGAGTCTCCTGTGCCTGGGTCGGTTTGGACGATCGCTGCGCGCGAGGGCGATGCCGTGCATGCTGGTGAGACGTTGGCTGTGCTCGAGTCCATGAAGATGGAGATCGCCATCGACAGCCCCGTGAGCGGGCGGGTGTCGCGCGTGCTGGTCTCTGCCGGACGTTTGGTCGAGGCCGGCGAACCCCTGTTCGTGATTGCACCGGAGGGCTGAACGCGTGGCCAATGTCGAGATGGACTTTCGGATCGAGGCGCTGGCCGGGCACTACCGGAATGGTTTGCTATCGCCACGCTGGGTGATCGAGGAAGTCTTGCAACGGATCTCCAACTACTCCGATCCCGCTGTCTGGATTTCCCGCGTGCCGGAACCGGACTTGCTTTTCGACGCCGAGCGGCTGGAGGCGCTCGCGCCTTCGGAACGCGGGCCCCTCTACGGAATTCCCTTTGCCGTCAAGGACAACATTGATGTGGCTGGCATGGACACGACGGCGGCATGTCCTGGTGCCACCTATCGTGCCGAACGCTCTGCCACAGTCGTCAATAGGCTCATTGCCGCGGGAGCGATCCTTGTCGGCAAGACCAATCTTGATCAGTTCGCGACCGGCCTCGTTGGGGTCCGCTCACCCTACGGAGCACCGCGCTCGGTTTTCGACCGAAGCGTGATCTCCGGTGGTTCGAGTTCCGGCTCTGCGGTAGCGGTTGCTGCAGGCCTGGTCAGTTTCGCGCTTGGCACCGATACCGCCGGGTCGGGCCGGGTGCCAGCTGCCTTCAACAATATCGTCGGGATCAAGCCAACGTGCGGACGGATATCGACCCAAGGTGTCATCCCGGCCAACCGGATGCTGGATTGCGTGTCGATCTTCGCCAATACGGTAGCCGACGGACGCGCCGTGATGTCTTTGGCCGCCGGCTTCGACACCGGAGATCCCTTCAGCCGCCGGCACGAACCCCGACCACTTGCCCAAGACGGGTTGCGCCTCGGCGTTCCAACGCCGGAAAGCCGAACGTTCTATGGCGATGTCGACGCCGAAGCCGCCTATGAGGCCGCACTGGAGCGTTTGGCCGCGTTGGGACACACCCCCGTCCCCTTTGACTTTACACCCTTCGCCGAAACCGCGCGCATGCTCTATGGCTCGGCCTGGCTCGCGGAACGAACAACCGCCATCAAGCCGATCCTCGATGGCAACCGTGACATCCTTCATCCGGTGACCCGCGCCATCATCGAGGACGGGCTCGACTACACAGCGACCGATGCGTTTGGCGCGATCTATCAGGCCGCCGAGGCAAAGCAGGCCGGTGCAGCCGTCTGGCGGGACATCGACGCCATGGTTCTTCCGACCACGCCGTCGATCTACAGGGTGGACCAGGTCGAGGCGGATCCGATCGAGCTCAATCGCAGGCTCGGCTACTACACCAACTTCGTGAACCTGATGGATTTGGCGTCGATTGCCATTCCAGGGGGGTTCCGAGACGATCAGCTCCCGCATGGGACAATGCTGGTCGCTCCGGCTCACACTGACGACGCGCTTTCGGAAATCGCCGCATCGATGCATGCCGCGCTTGAACCGAGCTATGGGGCGTGTCGCCGGCCGCTGCCTCTCTCCGACGCGTCACCAGACGCGCCGCCTGGAATGGTTCGCCTCGCCGTGGTTGGCGCCCATCTCAGCGGGCAGCCATTGAACAGGCAACTGACCGACAACGGCGCCGTTATGGAGCGCAAGACCAAGACCGCAGCGGACTATCGCTTGTTTGCGTTGCCTAATACAAAGCCGGCTAAGCCCGGCTTGGCAAAGTCCCTGGGCTTCAACGGGCCCGGCATCGAGGTCGAAGTCTGGCGGATGCCGGTCGCGGGTTTTGGAAGGCTGGTGGCGCTGGTGCCGCCACCGCTCGCGATCGGCACCGTCACGCTTGCAGACCATTCAAATGTCAAGGGCTTCATCACCGAAGGTCATGCCCTTGAGGGCTCCAAAGACATCACAAGCTATGGAGGTTGGCGAACTTATTTGGCCGACAACTGACCCAATTGGGCGTTGTCAGACGAAGTGCACCGGTCTCGGTCGGGTCATGATTGGCGCTCCTCAGCCGGCGCGGAGCTTACGCTACTCGGCAACAGCCGCGGCGCGGGTCTGCTTGCAGCGGAATTCGGGCCTCCGCTTTGCTCAGAGCGTTCAGACTTGCGGAAAGTATTCCCACAAAACCAACAGAGAAACCCACAGGATGGATCAAATGGAAAACTTTAAGAAATTCTACATCAATGGCGCCTGGGTTGTGCCGGCCGATGGGGCACGCGATTTCGAGGTCATTCACCCGGGCAATGAAGAGCCCATCGCAACGATTGCGCTCGGCACCAAGGCGGATGTGGACCAGGCCGTCGTCGCCGCCCACGAGGCGTTCAAGACCTGGCAGTTCAGCTAGGTCGAGGAACGGGTAGCTCTGCTCGAACGCATCATGAAGGCCTATGAGACGCGCGGCGAAGAGTTCATCAAGATGATGCCCTATGAGATGGGCACCACAATCTCGTTCTCGCGCGAAGTTCACATGCCGGTCGGCATCGGCCACTTGGAGGCCGCGATCGAAGCGCTCAAGGCGCACAAGTTCGAACGCCCGTCGCTGCGCGGCGGCTCAACGCTGGTGGATGAGCCAGTCGGCGTCGTTGGCATGATCACGCCGTGGAATTGGCCGGTCAATCAGGTCATGATCAAGGTGGCGCCAGCGCTGGCAGCGGGCTGCACGATCGTCCTCAAGCCGAGCGAGTATTCGCCGCTAACTTCGATCATGCTGGCCGAAGTCATTGACGAGGCCGGTTGCCCGCCGGGCGTTTTCAACCTGATCAATGGCGATGGCGAAGGTGTCGGTGCCGCGATCTCCTCCCATCCCGGCATCGACATGGTGTCGTTCACCGGCTCGACCCGCGCCGGCAAGGCCGTTACGAAAGCAGCCGCCGACACGATCAAACGCGTCACCCTGGAGCTTGGCGGCAAGTCGCCCAACCTGTTGTTCGCCGATGCCGACCTGGCGGCTGCGGCGCAGACATCGGTCGACGCCTGCTTCATCAATAATGGCCAGTCGTGCGATGCGGCTTCTAGGCTGCTGGTCGAGCGCAGCGTCTATGACGAGGTCGTCAACCTGGTGACACAGGTCGTCGAAAACACCGCAGTCGATGATCCGATGAAAGAGGGCGGCCACATCGGCCCCGTGGTCAACAAGAAGCAGTTTGAACACGTCCAGCGGCTCATTGAGGCCGGCATCGGCGACGGCGCGCGTCTGGCTGCCGGCGGACCGGGGCGGCCACAAGGCTTCAACAAGGGCTATTACGTGCGCCCGACGCTGTTTGTCGATGTCAACAACGACATGACGATTGCGCGCCAGGAGGTGTTCGGGCCGGTTCTGGCCGTGCTGCCGTTCGATACCGAGGACGAGGCGATCGAGATCGCCAATGACACGCCCTATGGCCTCGCGGCCTACATCCAGTCAACCGATAGCGACCGCATCCATCGGGTTGGCCGCAGGCTGCGGGCTGGCGTCGTCAACGTCAACGGCAATGCCGGAGACTACGACGTGCCGTTCGGCGGCTACAAGGAATCCGGCAATGGCCGGGAAGCTGGGCCCATGGGCTTTCACGAATATCTCGAAACGAAAGCCATTACGGTCTGAGCTTGTCACGTTCGTTGCCCGCAGCGTTCTGAAGCTCGATCTCGCGTAGCGACTTCAGGCAATCCTCGTCCGAATGGCACTTTCGGGCTGTCCTGTGCTTGACCTGCTGCCCGAGAACTGGACCGTTTTGAGCTGGAATTTTCCATTTATGGTCCCGGTGCCGGGAAGAGGAGGATTCCATGAAGAGGTCGAAGTTCACCGACGCGCAAATCGCCTTTGTGCTGAAACAGGCTGAGAAAGGGACGTCAGTTGCGGAAGTGTGTCGCAAGGCAGGGATTGCGGAGGCGACGTTCTATAACTGGCGCAAGAAATATGCCGGCCTGATGCCATCGGAGATGAAGCGGCTGAAGCAGCTTGAGGAGGAGAATGCGAAGCTCAAGCGGCTGGTGGCCGATCTGTCTTTGGACAAGGTGATGCTGCAGGACGTCATCAAGCGAAAGCTCTAAGGTCTGCTCGCCGCCGTGAACTTGTCGATGATCTGAGATCAATCTGGGGTGTTTCGATCCGCCGTGCCTGCCGTGTTCTGATGGCTCAGCGATCCAGTTATCACTATCGACCACATGGCGACGATCAGGCCGACTTGAAGAAGCGCATCAAGGAGATTGCCGAAACGCGGGTGCGCTATGGATGCCGCCGCATCCACGTGCTGCTGCGGCGCGAAGGCTGGCAGGTGAACCCCAAGCGCATCTAACGGCTTTACAAGGAGATGGGCCTGCAATTGCGGAACAAAACGCCAAAGCGGCGCGTCAAAGCCAAGCTGCGAGAGGATCGACGGGATGCAGTGCAAAGCAATGAAGCCTGGGCAATGGATTTTGTCCACGACCAACTCGTCACAGGCCGCAAGATCCGCATCTTGACGATCGTCGATACGTTCTCGCGCTTCTCGCCAGCGACCGATCCCCGCTTCAATTATCGCGGCGACGACGTCGTTCAAACGCTCGAGCGTGTGTGTCGTCAGCATGGATATCCGAAGACGGTCCGGGTCGATCAAGGCTCGGAGTTCATCTCCCGTGGCCCCGATCTATGGGCGTATCAGAAGGGCGTCGTGCTTGACTTCTCCAGACCTGGAAAGCCGACCGATAGTGCGTATATCGAAAGCTTCAACGGAAAGTTCCGGGCCGAGTGCCTCAATACGCACTGGTTCATGAGCCTTGACGACGCACGATCAAAACTGGAGGACTGGCGCAGAGACTACAACGAAGTCCGACCACACAGCGCCATCGGCAACAAGCCGCCGATATCGCTGATAGACGGCTCGGCCGCGGTATTACCGCCCTGAGCCATACCCCCCGGGAAATCTCCAGCCGGGTGGTCCAAACACCGGTAGCAGCTCACTTCACCACGATCGATCCGACGTTCGACGTCGAGAGCCCACTCTTCGGCGTCCCTGCGCCGGCGGAATCTATCGGCGAGGTAATGTCCCTTGCGTCGAACCTGCACGCGCCAGTTCCGGGAGCTGAGTCTTGTCAAGCTTGCCATGTGTGTGCACTGCTTCCCGACGTGTGCGCTCCGTGTGCACAGAGAGATCAAAACGGGTCCAAACGTGTGCAATTTGGGCTATGAACGAGTGCAGACGTTCGCTGTTAGTTCCATGATAGTGCAGGATTAATGCAATATACTCAAGAGTTTAGATTTTTAGTTGCACCCATGATGGATTGGACGGACCGGCATTGCCGCTTCTTCCACCGTCTGATGACGCGCCGTGCGCTGCTCTATACCGAGATGGTAACCACGGGTGCCGTGATCCATGGTGATCGCGATCGGTTGATCGGCTTCAACGAGGAAGAACACCCGGTTGCGCTGCAGCTTGGTGGTTCTGATCCCGAAGCTCTCGCCATTGCTGCGAGGATTGGCGCCGACCGCGGCTATGACGAGATCAATCTGAACTGCGGCTGCCCGTCCGATCGGGTCCAGTCTGGTCGGTTCGGCGCGTGTCTGATGGCGGAACCCGATCTCGTCGCGCGCTCGGTCGCCGCGATGAAGGCCGCCGTCGATGTTTCCGTCACCGTGAAATGCCGCATTGGCATCGATGACCAAGACCCGGAAGCGTCTTTGTTTGCATTTGTTCGGCAAATTGCCGGGGCGGGCGTTGATCAGATCACGATTCACGCCCGCAAGGCTTGGCTCAAGGGGTTGAGCCCGAAAGAAAACCGCGATGTGCCGCCACTCAACTATGATCTGGTTTACAACGTAAAACGGGCTTTTCCCGACCTGCCGATTGCGATCAATGGCGGCATTCCGACGCTTGAGGAAGGTCTGGAGCATCTGCGCCATGTCGACGGTATCATGCTGGGCCGCGCCGCCTATCAGACCCCGGCGCTGCTTCTGGATGTCGATCGCATGGTTTACGGTGATGATAGGCCTGTGCCTGATCGGATTGATGTCCTTGAAGCGATGGTCGACTACGCGGCCAGGCAAGGAGAAGTGGGTGTGCGGGTCGCCTCGATCACCCGGCACATGCTGGGCTTCTGGCATGGCTTGCCGGGCGCGCGGGCCTATCGTCGGCACTTGTCGACCGAGGCGGTCAAGCCCGGTGCCGATTACCGCGTTATCGCGGACGCAATCGAGCTCGTCGACGGTCGCGGCCTTATGGCGGCGGAGTAGGGGACGCTGGCAGTGGCTTTGCGCTAGGCCTTGAACAGCGACGCATGGGTGTCGCGCAAGACTGTCTTCTGGACCTTGCCCATGGCGTTGCGGGGCAGGGCGTCGACCAGGAGCACGCGCTTGGGCTGCTTGAACTTGGCGAGCCGGTCCACAAGCGCTGCTTCTATGTCTGCGACCGAGAGATTTGCGCCTGCATCCAGCACTACGGCTGCCGTCACCGCTTCGCCAAAATCGGGATGCGGCACACCGAAGACCGCTGACTCCATGACGCCATCAAGGGCGTCGATTAGCAATTCGATCTCCTTGGGATAAACGTTGAAGCCGCCCGTGATGACGAGATCCTTGGCGCGGCCGACGATGTGGACATAGCCGTCTGTATCAATCAGGCCGAGGTCACCCGTGATGAAGAAGCCATCATCGCGGAATTCCTCATGCGTCTTGTCGGGAAGGTTCCAATAGCCGGAAAAAACGTTCGGCCCCGACACCTCGATCATCCCGGTCTCACCCTGGGGTCGTTCGGTGCCCGTCTCTGGATCGGTGATACGTAAGCCGACATCAGGTAGCGGGAAGCCGACCGTTCCGGCACATCTGTCCTGGTCATAGGGGTTCGAAGTGTTCATGCCGGTTTCGGTCATGCCGTAACGCTCAAGGATCGCGTGACCTGTGCGTTCGCGAAACGCATCATGGGTTTGAGCGAGCAATGGCGCGCTACCGGAAATGAAAACCCGCATGCTGTTCACGGTCTCGCGGGTCAGGCGCGGATCATCGAGCAGGCGGGTGTAAAAGGTCGGTACGCCCATCATGCTGGTGGCGCGCGGCAGGAGGCGGAAGACGTCATCTGGATCGAACTTTGGCAGGAACAGCATCGATGCACCCGCCAGAAGGACGACGTTGGTCGCAACGAACAGCCCATGCGTGTGGTAGATTGGCAGTGCGTGCAGCAAAACATCGTCTGATGTAAACCGCCAAAGATCGCGCAAGGTCAGCGCGTTCGAGGCGAGATTCCAGTGGCTCAGCATCGCGCCTTTGGACCGGCCCGTCGTGCCGGAGGTGTAGAGCAGGGCCGCAAGATCATCTGGACCCCGTGGCTGGTCGTCGAAACTCTCCGGCTGGCCTTCGGACAGAGCTGTGAAAGGCCCGCTGCCATCAGGGGCAAGTCCGGTGACACGCGGCTGATTGTGGATTTTCAATGCATCGATCGCCGCCATGTCCTGGGGCGCACAGATGACGAGCGATGGGGCGGCATCGCGCAGGAAGTGGTCGAGTTCGTCGTGGGTGTAGGCTGTGTTCAGCGGCAGATAGACCGCACCTGCGCGGAAGCACGCCAGATAGAGTATCAGCGCTTCAGGCGATTTGCCGACCTGCACCGCGACGCGGTCACCTGGTTTGACACCGAAATCGACAAGCGTATGCGCCATCTGCGCTGACATTCGCCACATCGCACCATAGCTGATGCGGCGGCCGTCACCGGTTTCCAGAAACGGTGCTGTTTCGGGCGTGCCGGCGTGTCGCATGAGGTCGAGCAATGTCGTCGGATCTGGCATGGTGAGTCTCGGGGACAAATGGCAAGAAAGGGCTATGCATCAACGGTAGAGCCGAGGGCCTATCCTCCGTCAAGGCTGGGATGTTATGTCACCATCCTCTCGCCTCAGCATGCCGACCGGTCGCAACCTCTCGATTGGTCCTGATCAGAAAGAGCCTGGGCCTTGGACATAACCGCCTCGACCGGCGAACTCATAAGTCTTGCTCTCGCTTTGATCGGCTCGGGCGCCATCGCAGGCGTTTTGGCCGGTGTGTTTGGCATTGGTGGCGGAGCGGTTCTGGTACCGGTTCTCTACCAGTTCCTGCGCATTCTCGGGGTCGACGAGGCGATCTGCATGCATCTTGCTGTCGGAACCTCGCTCGGTATCATCGTGCCGACCTCGATCCGGTCCTTTCTAGCGCACAAGAAACGCGGTGCTGCCGATCTCGACTTGCTCAAGTCGTGGCTGATTCCTGTTCCGGTCGGGGTGTTACTCGCGTCGCTGGTCGCGGCCTTCATCTCGGGTGGGGGGTTGCGACTGATCTTCGCGGCTTTGGTTTTGGTGATCGGGCTAAAGCTGTTGTTTGGCCGTGATAGCTGGCGTGTCGGGAACGACCTGCCGAAAGGTCCGGGTCGGGCGGTTGCCGGTGCGTTGATCGGCTTCTTCTCGACGCTTATGGGTGTCGGCGGCGGCATCTTGAACAACACCTTCATGACGCTCTACGGCCGGCCGATGTTACAGGCCGTCGCAACGTCGTCGGGCACAGGTGTTTTGATTTCGATCCCCGGCACACTCGGACTGATCTGGGCAGGCTGGGGCACCGAAGGTCTGCCGCCGGCGTCGCTTGGCTATGTCAACCTGCTCGGCGTGGCTCTTGTTATCCCGGTGACGCTTCTGGTTGCGCCGCTTGGCGTCAAGCTAGCGCATGCTGTCTCCAAGCGCACGCTCGAGATCGGCTTCGGTATCTTCCTGCTGATCGTGGCTGCGCGATTTGCCTGGTCTTTCGTCGGCTGACGGTTTGGCGACGTTCAGATTTTCTGATTGTAGTCGCCGACTTCGGGCTGCTGTGACAGGAAGCCGTCAATCTCGGCGAAAATCGCCCGCATGTTCGCGTCCGACACCGGACTTTCGACAACGACCACCAGTTCCGGCTTGTTGGACGAGGCGCGCAACAGCCCCCACGTCCCGTCGGCGAGCGTGATGCGGATGCCGTTGACGGTCACCGTGTCGCGGATCGCCTGCCCGGCGAGTTGGCCGCCATCCGCAGCGATCTTCGAGAAATGCGCAACTGCGCGGTCGACGACGTCATACTTGATCTCGTCGGGGCAGTGCGGCGACATGGTCGGCGACTGCCAGGTCGGCGGCAGGTCGCGTTTGAGGTCGGCCATGGTCTTCGAAGGGTTACGGTCGAGCATCTCAAGCACTGCGATCGCCGAC
>JBCBSK010000082.1:0-16116 GCA_039819185.1 Pseudomonadota bacterium
CAATCGTGTTGGGCGAAAGTGTCAACACCGTAACCACCTATGGCTATGACCCGGTGACCGGAATGCATGAAGGCAAGGTGACGCTTTGCCAGATTGCGGCGGCGTAAGGGAGATTTACGACAATGGCACGGATGAAATTCCTTTGTGACGCCGATCGCTGCATCGAGTGCAACGCTTGCGTCACCGCCTGTAAGAACGAACATGAGGTGCCCTGGGGCATCAACCGGCGTCGGGTGGTCACGATCAATGACGGCCTGCCTGGCGAGCGTTCGGTCTCGATGGCTTGCATGCACTGCACGGATGCTCCGTGCGCTGCGGTATGCCCGGTGGATTGCTTCTACACGACCGTCGATGCGGTGGTGTTGCACTCCAAGGATACCTGCATCGGCTGCGGCTATTGCTTCTACGCCTGCCCGTTCGGTGCGCCGCAATATCCGAAGGTTGGCAATTTCGGCACTCGCGGTAAAATGGACAAGTGCACCTACTGCGCCGGTGGTCCGGAAGTCGACATGACCCAGGCCGAATACGTCAAATACGGCTCGAACCGCTTGGCCGAGGGCAAGCTGCCGCTTTGCGCGGAAATGTGCTCGACCAAATCGCTGTTGGCCGGCGATGCCGACATCATCGCCGACATCTATCGCGAACGTGTCGTGACGCGTGGCTACGGGTCAGGTGCTTGGGGTTGGCGCACCGCCTATGGTGAGACTGTCTCGGTCTAACGGCGCTTGGGGAGGACAAAACCATGACGAAATTGGGTGCATGGCTATGCGCCATGATCGGCTTGGCGGTGATGCTAACGGTGATGCCACCTCTGGCAGAAGCGCAGCAGATCAATCCGACCGCTGAATCGGTCACCGAGGACGCGCTGTTGGAGGCTCTGCAGGGTGACCAGATGGTCGACGGTCGGGTGTCGATCCCGGACGAACTGTCAACCGGCTTGATCAAGCCGGGCAACAAGGGCTGGGCGGACACCCATGGCGGGTCTGTGCGCCTGCTGACAGCGGTCGCGCTGATCGGCATCCTGGTCGTGCTAGTGGCATTCTACATGATCCGCGGGCGCATTCAGATCGACGCTGGGCGGTCGGGTATGAACATTCTGCGGTTCAGCGCGTTTGAGCGGTTCGCCCACTGGCTTATGGCGGGCTCGTTCATCGTGCTGGCGCTGACCGGTCTCAATCTCGTTTTTGGCCGGGCTTTGCTGCTTCCCATAGTTGGCGAAGGCACATTTGGCACGCTGTCGACGTGGGGCAAGGTTGCGCACAACTATCTTGGCTGGGCCTTCATGCTCGGTCTGATCCTGTCCTTCGTCGCCTGGGTTGCGCACAACATCCCCAACAAGGTCGATGCGGCATGGATCAAACAGGGCGGCGGCCTGCTTCAGAAGGGCGTTCATCCGCCGGCGAAGAAGTTCAACGCGGGTCAGAAGGTGATTTTCTGGGCCGTGATGCTCGGCGGTGCGGCATTGTCCTTCACCGGCGTGATGCTGCTGTTCCCAGCACTTGCCGGCACTCAGGCTGATTGGCAGCTCTACCAGCTCATTCACGGACTGGTCGCAGCCGGCCTCGTCGCGCTTGTCGTTGCGCATATCTATATCGGCTCGATCGGCATGGAAGGCGCTTTCGATGCGATGGGCTCCGGTGAGGTCGATGTGAACTGGGCCAAGGAGCACCACTCGCTCTGGGTCGAGGAAGTCGAGGGTAAGCCAGAGTATGAGCCGCATGCGTCCAACAAGGTCCAGCCGGCGGAATAGACCGCCTCAACTTGGATGCGATGAACCGGCCGATTGGCCATTGGCCGGCGCCTCCACAGGGCGCCGGCTTGTTTTTGATTTGAACGGGATCGATGACTGACGACGACACGCTGGTTGCGGCCCGCAGCGCACTTGAGGGACTGATACTGCCCGATGGGACGGCCTTGACCGCCTCAGATCGCGTGTCAGGTCCGGTCAAGGTTGGCGACCAGCTTAGCTTGGCGATCTCGATTGCGGAGTCGGAGCTCGATGACTACGCCGAGATCCGCAGCAAGGTGGAAACGGCACTGCGGTCCGTGCCCGGTGCCACGGGCGCAGTCGTCGCGTTGACCGGCGACAGACCCGCTCCGCCAACTGCAATCTCAACCCCAAAGACTGACACCAAGCCAAAACAGAGCGTTCTTCCCGGCGTGCGTCATGTTGTGGCGGTTGCCTCCGGCAAGGGAGGGGTCGGCAAGTCGACAACCTCGGTCAATCTTGCGCTTGGCTTGCGCGCCCTCGGCCTCAAGGTCGGGATTATGGATGCAGACATTCACGGCCCCTCATTGCCAACGCTTCTGGCATTACATGGCCGGCCACGCGTCGGTCCGGACCGGCGCCTGCTGCCGATGCAGGCGCATGGACTTGCCGCTATGTCGATGGGGCTGATGGTGGACGCCGAAACGGCGATGATCTGGCGTGGACCCATGGTCATGTCAGCGATTACCCAGATGCTTGGCGACGTCGACTGGGGCGAGCTCGACGTCTTGATCATCGATATGCCACCTGGCACGGGAGATGCGCAGCTCGCCATCGCCCAGGGCACCAATCTGTCGGGCGCCGTTATTGTGTCGACGCCGCAGGACCTAGCCCTGATCGATGCCCGGCGCGGCGTCGCGATGTTCCGAAAGGTCGATGTTCCGATCCTAGGCGTCATCGAGAACATGGCGTATTTTATTTGTCCGGACTGCAATTCCAAACATGCACTGTTTGGTCAGGGCGGTGCGGAGGCGGAAGCGTCACGGATGGGCGTGCCCTATCTGGGTGCCGTGCCGTTAACGATGGAACTGCGAGCGGCTTCCGATACGGGCCAACCGATCGTCGCGCGCGCACCTGACGGTCCGCTCGGAAAGATTTATATTGGCATGGCCGACGCGCTGTGGACCGCGCTTGAGGCCAATGTGCCAAGTGTTGAACCAAGACGTGCACAAGGAGTGTGACCCATGAAAGCTTTTCTCGCATCGGTCGTCGTGGCCCTGGTGATTGCCGTAGGGGCCGCGTATCTGCTGGATGGCGAATTCCAGCAGAATAGTTATACGGCCTTTACAACCGAGGGCGCGCGAATCAGCGGCCCCGGCGACAATCTGGTGACCTACTGAACCCAAGTCAGACGGGGACATCGGTGATCGCAAGATCCATTGCATGTGCCGTGTCCCTGTGCATGGCATTCGGAGTGGCACAAGCCCAGGACCTGCGCGGCCATGGCGGCCCGGTACGGGCGATAGCGCTTGAGGACGGGCTGGTCTATTCGGGCTCTTTCGACACACGCGCCATCGTTTGGTCCGGCACCGTCGCACGCCAGATCACCCGAGCGCATGATGGTGCGGTAACCGCCGTTTTGCCGCTGCCGAGCGGCGGCTTTGCCTCCGGTGGACAGGATGGACGCGTCGCGATCTGGGGGGAAGGGTCGGAGCCTCTCCTGTTCGAACAGTGGCACGCTCTGCCGGTGGCCGCCTTCGCACCCTGGGGCGACGGACTTGCGTCGGCTGCGTGGGATGGACAAATCGCGCTGTGGGATGGCTCCGGCGAGCCTCGGCTCTTCGATGCCCATGAGGGCCAGATCACCGGCCTTGTGGCCTATGACAATGGCTTGGCGAGCGTTGGCGCGGACCTGCGGCTGCGGCTTTGGGATGAGACTGGCGCGCCGGGCGATATTATCGGATTGCCGGCGCAACCATCGGCGTTGGCGACCGATGGTCGAACGCTGTTTGTTGCAGCTCCCACGGGCGCATTGCTCAGCATCACTCCAGGCAATGACCCGGTCGAAACAGCACTTGGTGCACGGCCGCTCATCGCGGTGGCGGCCGGAGCTGGCTTGGTTGCCGTAGCGTCAATCACCGGCAACGTTTGGCTCATCAACCCGGAGACACTCCGGATTCAAGCCGAGATTGCAACGGGCCAAGGACCGGTCTGGGCCATGGCGCTGGCTGATGACGAACTTCTTACCGGCGGCAATGATGGTCTGATCCGCCGCTGGAGCCTGGAGGGCGAACCGCTTGGCGAGGGCAGCAGCCTGGAAACGGCCACCTTGGACGGCAGTCGCGGGGGCGAGGTGTTTCAAGCTTGCGCGGTCTGTCACACCCTGACGCCTGATGACGGCGCACGCGCGGGTCCGACGCTGCACGGCATTTTCGGACGCCGGATTGGGACCGCGTCGGACTACGATTATTCCGATGCCCTGCTGGAAATGGACATCATCTGGACACCTCAAACTGTGTCGGACCTGTTCAAGTATGGCCCCGAAGCCTACACGCCCGGCAGCCGCATGCCGGAACAGCGCGTTCCCAATGCGGACGATCGTGCGGCGCTGATCGAGTTTCTGGAAGCCGAGACGCAGTAACAAGGGATCCGGCCGACGATGATCAACGGTCGACACCGGATACAAGGCCTCAGGAGAGATTGAATGAGCGACGATTTCAACATGACGATGCGTAAATTCCTCAAGGAGGTGGGCGTCACATCGCAACAGGCGATCGAGGAGGCCATGCGCACGTCCGGCCTAGAAGATACCGCCGGCCGGCACTTTTCAGCAAAGATGGTTCTGACCATCGACGAGCTTGATCTTGAACACGTTGTCGAGGGCAGGATCGCCGGCCGATCCGAGTAAACACCTCGCCGTTTACCCCCCGCCGCAGTGAGCGAGGGGGCACGACCACGTTCGCGTCGTCAGCGCCCGCCTATCATGACTTCCGTCGCTATTTGTCGCCGTCAGTTGGATGGCGACACAGCATCGCACACGCTGCGCTGTGCCAGGTCTGACACGTGCGAGAGGGATCAGATTGGGATGAAGAAGAATGGCCCCGGCATCCCATCCCATCTCGCTTTAAACAATTGGCATCCGTCATGTTTATGAGCACCGGGCAGCTCAAATCGACCGGAGTATGATCTAACAGCTTAGGCGAAAAGCAAACACAGCCACTTGCATTCAATCGCATTATTATGCATTTTTTCCCGCGATTGGGAGAAAATGCATATGAGTGTGATGGGCGAGGCATTCTGGCTGATCCTGTCCGCGGACGCGGCACTCTTGGAGATCATCGGCCTGTCGTTGCGTGTCACGCTGACCGCGGTTGCAATCGCGTGTGTGATCGGTTTGCCCTTCGGCGCGCTTGTGGGGGCGTTTCGGTTTCCGGGCCGATCCGGCGTGATCCTCGTGCTTAACGCCCTGATGGGGCTTCCGCCGGTGGTTGTCGGCCTTGTCGTTTATTTGATGCTGTCGGCGTCCGGCCCGCTTGGTGTGCTTGGCCTCCTCTACACACCGACGGCGATGATTATCGCGCAGACCATCCTGGTCACGCCGATCGTCGCGGCGTTGACGCGCCAGGTCGTCGAGGATCTCAACACCGAATACGCCGAACAATTCGCGTCGTTCGGCGTTGGCACGGCGGATCGGATCAGCGCGCTTCTTTGGGATGCGCGCTATAGCTTGCTGACAGTTATCCTCGCGGGCTTCGGCAGAGCCGTCGCGGAGGTTGGCGCGGTGATCATCGTTGGCGGCAACATCAATCACGTGACGCGCGTCATGACCACCACGATCGCGCTGGAAACCTCCAAGGGCAACCTACAGCTCGCGCTGGCGCTCGGCATCGTGCTGTTGATTTTGGCATTGGCCGTCAATGCGCTGGTGATGGCACTGCGGGCATCTGCAGCGAGGGCGGCCTATGCTTGAGATGGCCGCAGACGGCATTCTGCCCCGAAGTGTCGGCGTGATCGAGGCGCGTTTCGATCATTCTTTGCTGTCCGCCCATGGCCTGGTGTTTGAGCGCAATGGCCGCAGGTTGATCGACGGCATCGACCTCGCCTTGCGGCCGGAGCACCGCACAATCGTCATGGGCGCCAATGGCAGCGGCAAGAGCCTGTTGCTGCGCCTCATGCACGGGCTTTTGACACCAAGCGGCGGCCAGGTTCTGTGGCAGGGGCGCCCACTCGACCGAGCCGCGCGGAGTGCCCAGGCCTTGGTGTTTCAGACGCCAGTCATGCTGCGTCGTTCGGTGCGGGCCAATCTGAAATTCGCTCTGTCCGTTCGCGGCATACGCGGGCGCGAACGGTCCATGCGCGTCGAAGAAGCCCTCGAGCTGGGGCGACTGGTTGATCTCGCCGATCAGCCGGCACGTGTTTTGTCGGGGGGGGAACAACAGCGTCTGGCCGTTGCACGCGCATTGATCTGCGCGCCTCGTCTGATGTTTCTCGACGAGCCGACCGCCAGTCTCGATCCGGCTTCAACGGCGGCAATTGAGCAACTGCTGGATGCAGCCCATGGCCGCGGCGTAACGCTGGTTCTGGTCACGCATGATCGCGGCCAGGCGCAACGATTGGCCGACGACATCGTGTTCCTGCATGCGGGCCGAGTGGTCGAAACCGGTCCCGCCGACCGTGTTTTGTCCGCCCCCCGGTCCGAACCCGCCCGCGCCTGGCTCGAAGGCCGCCTGTATTTCGACCAATGACACCATCTAGCCGCAACAGGGAGTTTTACATGTTCAGACGATCTTTCCTCGCCATGGCGGTTGCCAGCCTGGCCGCCATGGGATCCGTCGGTCATGTTGCGGCTGAGGATCCATTCATCCTTGTCCAGTCCACCACCTCGACGCAGAATTCGGGCCTGTTCGACCATATCCTGCCGTCCTTCACCGAAGCGACCGGCATCGAGGTCAGGGTCGTCGCGGTTGGCACCGGCCAGGCGATCCGCAACGCAGCCAACGGCGATGGCGATGTGTTGTTCGTCCACTCAAAGCCGGCTGAGGAACAGTTCGTCGCCGATGGCCATGGCATCGAGCGCTTCGATGTGATGTACAATGACTTCGTTATCGTCGGGCCGTCATCCGACCCCGCCGGTGTCGCTGGCTCCGACAATGTCGTCGCTGCGCTGACCCAAATCGCCGAAGCCGAAGCCGTATTCGCCTCGCGCGGAGATGATAGCGGCACGCACAAGGCCGAACTGCGCCTTTGGGCTGAAACCGGCATCGATGTCGCGAGCGTTTCAGGCACCTGGTACCGCGAAACCGGCGCCGGCATGGGGGCAACCCTGAACACGGGTACAGGCATGGACGCCTATATCATGACCGATCGGGCCACATGGATCAGCTTCGGCAACAAAGGAGATCACGCCATCCTGGTCGAAGGCGACGAGAAGATGTTCAACCAATATGGGATCATCCTGGTGAACGCCGAGGCGCACCCGAATGTGAAATCGGACCTCGGTCAACAGTTTGTCGACTGGGTCATCTCAGAGGACGGACAAGCAGCGATCGAAAGCTATGAAGTCGACGGCCAGCAATTGTTCTTCCCCAATTCGATCGCAGGCACGCCGGGCGCCGGTTGATCCTTGGATTGTGAGCCAATCGACTAGGTCGAGAGCCAGCGCACCGTTCCAAGTTCCGCTATGTCATAGCCACCAAGGCTTGCGGCCTTGTCTTGGAAAGCCGCCTCCCGCGTGAACGCAAAAAGGCGCTGTACAGGCTCCGTGAAGTAGGATCGCCGGTCAATCAGCAGATCGAACCGCTCTTCAACGAGTGGCACGAAACCGAGTTTGTATTGGTCCGCGGCGGCTTTCAGACCAAGCGCAATATCGGCTTCCCCTGACGCGACCGCCAGTGCCGCGTCGATTTCGGTCCGCGCGGGTTGGGGCAGAATGTGTGCCGCCGACATGTCGATGTCGGCAGTCAGCCTATCGTATAGCTCACGTGCACCGGCACCGATCTGGCGCAACACGATCCTGCGATTGCCTACATCTGCCAACCCCTGCAGGCCGGCCTCGTTACCGGTCCCGACAATGAGCCCCTGAACCCGCCTCGCCCACGCGATCAGAACGCAACCTTGCACACCGCGTCTGCTGAGCGTTTCGACGTTCCAACCGTCGGGTTCCGGGATATGCAACCCACACAAGGCTGCCTGGGACGCAGCGAACCGTTCCAAGCCACCGAAGCTGCCGTCAAAGAGCGTTGCCAGGTCGGAGCCCGAGCCTCGCACCGCCCAATCCAGAAGCGGATCGTGGGAGCCAGCGCAAATGTCGGGCCGTATCGCATCCCCCGACGGGCGCGCGCCATCGATCCAAGCTTCGATCTCGTCGGCAGGGAACAGAAGCTTGCCGGTGATCCGCCGATGCGGAATCTCGCTCGCGGCTGCCATATCATAGATCTTGCGTTCCTTGACGCGCAGCAGTGACGCGACCTCCTTTGTCGTCAGAAAGGCGGACATGCGGCCATGGCTCCGTATCATTGACGCTGCTTAGGAGCGTCGTTTTGCGGCATTCGCTCTTGAATTGGAAGCTCGACTTGATGGCAAAGGCTCCCACCACTTGGATCTGCCGGTCCGCTGGAATTCCAGATCAAGGAGGGCGCGTTTGGCGGGTTGTTTCCCCAAGATTACCCCGGCAATGCAACGCAGCCACGCTGTTTGAACACCGTGATCCGCCGCATTGGCTGGCGGCGGATCTTGCGCTAAGGCACACGAGGACAACGATGAGGAAGGCCGCGTGAACGCGATGTCCACCCGCACAGGTGAAACAACTGGCGCTTGGGGTTTTGTCCGTGCCGCCATTGTCAGGGGGACACTGCTGGCAGGGCTGTGGTGGGTCTTGAGCGACGGGGACGGAACGTCCTGGCTCATCGGTGCGCCGGTCGTGACAATGCTCGTTGCCGCAAGCCTTCTCACACAACGACCAACGCCCGCGCCATGGCGGCCTGGTGGCTGGCTCAGCTTCCTGCCCTACTTCTTATGGGCGTCCGGTCTCGGCGCTATTGACGTTGCCAGCAGGGCTTACAAGCGCCGAATGTCGTTGCAGCCGGCACTCATCGACTATCATGTCCGGCTATCGACGGAACCAGCACAGGTTTTCTTTGCCAATGTCGTCAGCCTATTGCCCGGCACGTTGAGCGCCGAGCTGGATCAGAACCACCTGACGGTTCATGCGCTGGACGCGGCGCGACCTGTACCGCGTGACCTGGAAATCCTGGAAGAGAAGGTGGCAAACCTTTTTGGCCAAAGCGCCGACCTGGCCAAGAGACCTGTATGATTGGCTACACCCAGCAAGCTTTGGCGCGGCACGTCTCATCACCGTTAAGCGCCAATCGCAAGCGATGAGCGATACCGCATGACTGTCTTCTACTTGGGCCTGGCCTTGTTCCTGTTGCTTACCTTGTTCGCAGGTATGTGGCGCATTCTGCGCGGGCCGGACGACGCGGACAGAATGCTGGCGGCACAGCTTTTCGGCACGACAGCCGTAGCCATTCTGCTGTTGCTTGCCGAGGCAATGGATACCCCCGCGTTGCGGGATGTCAGCCTGGTGTTCGCCTTGCTGGCTGCAGTCGCCGTCGTAGCCTTTGTGCGCCTCTCTTGGTCACCAACCGCGGACAACACGCGCAACGATGGTTAGCCAGGCTGTCACAATCGTCTTGCTACTGGCTGGCGCCGGATTTTTTCTTGCCGGCACGCTTGGGCTGCTGCGGTTTCCTGATGTCTATACACGCCTGCATTCCCTGACCAAGGCAGACAATGTCGGCCTGGGCCTGATGGCGGCCGGGCTTGCAGTACAGGCCGAGAGCTGGGCTGCCATCGGCAAGATCGCCCTGATCTGGCTGTTGGTTCTGCTGGCCTCCGCGACAGGTGCCCATTTGGTCGCGCGAAGCGCCCTGCGCAAAGGGATAAAGCCATGGACGTTATGAGCCTTGCAGCCAATTGGACGTTCGATGGGCTGCTCGCACTTGCCCTCCTGTGGGTTGGATGGCGCGTGCTGGCGAGCACGAATCTGTTTAAGGGGATCGTCTTCTTTATCGCGTTCGGCCTGCTGGTGGCGCTGAGCTGGGTACGCCTCGAAGCGCCGGATGTCGCGCTGGCCGAGGCCGCCATCGGCGCAGGCCTTACCGGCGCGCTGCTTCTGGCGGCCTTGTCCCGGCTGAGACGCCGGCAGGATAGCGCACAAGCGAGTGATCAACCCTTGGATGCCGAAACGAGCCGTACAGCTCGGCTGTCCTTGGGCACACAAGCGCTGTTGATTGTCTTCTCGGCTGTATTGTTTGTCTGTCTTGGCACAGCATTCCTGTCATTGCCACCGCTCACGCCCGGACTCGGGCCGCAGGTCGCAGAACAGCTCTCGGCAAGCGGTGTAACAAACCCGGTGACGGCGGTACTTCTCAACTTTCGTGCCTATGACACGCTCTTGGAGATGGGCGTGCTCTTCCTGGCTCTGGTCGCGGTGTGGTCTTTATCGCCTGCGCCGGCGCAATTGGTTACGGCACCTGGGAGCATACTCATCTCGTTTGTGAGGGTGTTGGTTCCGATCGTGGTTCTGGCAGCGACGTATTTACTGTGGATTGGTGCCTATGCGCCTGGCGGTGCCTTTCAGGCCGGCGCGGTCCTGGCGGCTGCGGTGGTGTTGATTCTGTTAGCCGGCGAAAACACTATGCCAGCAGGATCGACATGGCCGTTGCGAGCGACCTTGAGTCTCGGTTTGGGCGTGTTCGTTGCTGTCGGTATGTCTCTTATGGGTATGGGCCGCAGCTTTCTTGATTTTCCAACAGATCAGGCCGGTAACCTCATTTTGCTGATCGAAGTGGCGGCAACGGTATCTATCGGCGTAACGCTGGCCGCTTTGTTCCTCGGCGGGCAGCCGCAGCGAGGATCGCCTAAATGACCGCTACGATGGCGTATGCCACGGCTGGGATCGGCCTGTTCGTCCTCGGCCTCTATGCCCTGAGCGCCTACACCCATCTCCTGAGAAAAGTCATCGCGCTGAACATAATGGCCAGCGGTATCTTCCTCGTGTTCGGCGCAATCGCTCACCGCGCGCCTGGTCAAGGCGCTGATCCCGTGCCGCATGCCCTTGTGATCACAGGCGTTGTCGTCGCCGTGTCGGCAACCGCGCTTGCCTTGGCGCTCATGCTCCGGATACAGGCTGAGACCGGTCAGCCGCGGCTGCCAGACGAAACGTCCGACTAAGAGCCGTGGAAACGATCGCATCAGGCCAGCCCTGGATCATCTGGGCCGTCTTCAGTCCCTTGGTCGGTGCCATCTTTGCATTTCTTCTTCCCCGGCATGCGAGCCTGGTCGGTTGTCTGGCTGCATTGGCGACATCCGGGGCGATTCTAGGTCTGGTCCGGCAGGTCGTCGAGTTCGGTCCGCAGCGTTACCTGTTGGGGGGCTGGGGCGCTCCCCTAGGCGTTGATCTTCAGGCGGACGGCCTTAGTGTCGTAATGCTGTTGACGGCTGGGGTGGTCGGTGCCGGTGTCACGGTATACGCGACGGGCTATTTCCAGCGCTCCTCCCAGGCCGCTCGCGCCTTCTGGCCGTTATGGCTCTGGCTTTGGACGGCGATGAACGCGTTGTTCCTGTCCGCCGACATCTTCAATCTCTATGTGACATTGGAACTGCTTAGCCTGTCCGCCGTCGCGCTCGTTGCAGTGTCCGGCAATGCCGACGCTTTGACCGGGGCGATGCGCTATCTCTTGGTCAGCCTGCTGGGATCGCTCAGCTATCTCTTCGGTGTGGTGCTGTTCTACGGCGCGCACGGCACGCTCGACATTGCGCTGTTGGGCGACCTGACGGGCCCCTCGCCCGCCGACTGGGTGGCCACCGGTCTTATGATCACGGGACTGGCAATCAAAAGCGCCCTCTTCCCGCTACATTTCTGGCTGCCGCCTGCACACGCCGCCGCGCCGGCGCCTGTCAGCGCGCTTCTGTCCGCTCTGGTCGTGAAGGCGTCGTTTTATCTGCTGCTGCGCCTGTGGCTGGACGTCTTTCCCGTATCGACACCGGTCGCCGGCCAGTTGCTTGGTGTGCTTGGAGCGGCGGCAATCGTTTGGGGCTCGCTCAAGGCCCTGCGCCAGAAACGGCTGAAACTCCTGGTCGCCTACTCGACGGTGGCGCAACTGGGGTATCTGTTTCTGGCCTTTCCGCTGGCCTCGACGCTGGCTGCAGCGACCGCTTGGAGCGGGTCGGTCATGTTCATTGTCTCACACGCCCTGGCCAAGACAGCGATGTTCCTTGCTGCAGGGAACATCCTGCGATCGGTCGGCCACGATCGCATCGCCGAGCTTGGCGGAGCCCAACGCAGCGCCACGCTCAGTTGGATCGCCTTCGCAATCGCAGGTATCAGTATCATGGGTCTACCCCCCAGCGGCGGCTTCACCGCAAAGTGGGTTATGCTGCAAGCCGCGTTTGCAAGCGGACAATGGTGGTGGTCGATGCCGATTATCGGCGGGGGCCTGCTTGCCGCAGCTTACGTCTTCAGAATCGTCGCGCTCGCCTTTGCGCCGATCGGTGCGCCCGGGACATCCAAGTCCGTTCCCAAGCGTATGGAATTGGCTGCCTTGGGCTTCGCCGTGGCCGCGGTAATGGCAGGCTTTGCAACCCTCCAGATCTTGTCGCTGCTCGACAGCGGTGCACCATTCGGCCAGATCGGCGCGGAGGCCGTTCTGTGACCTGGAATGCGGCCCTGCCCCTGCTCGTCTTGGCCTCGTCGCTTGTGCCGGGCCTCATCATCTTCTGCCTGCCGGAAGACAGCAAACGGACGCGGACCCTGCTCAATCTGACAGGCGTCGGACTAAAGCTTGCTCTCGTAGCATTCATGGTCTGGGGGGTCGATCAGGGCGCGCGCTATGAAATCCGGCTGCCGCTGCTGCCCGGCTTGGATTTTGTCCTACGGGCCGACGCCTTGTCGATGTTCTTTGCCCTGCTGTCGTCGATCCTCTGGCTGGCCACAACCGTCTACGCCATCGGCTATCTTGAAGACTCTCCCAATCGCAGCCGCTTCTTCGGGTTTTTCAGCCTGTGTATGACCGCGACACTTGGCATCGCCCTGTCCGGTAATCTGGTCACGTTCCTGCTGTTCTACGAACTTCTGACACTCGCGACCTATCCTCTGGTCGTCCATCGCGGCACCGAGACCTCGCTGCGCGCTGGTCGCGTCTATCTGAGCTACACGGTCACCGGCGGTGTGGTTCTGTTGGCCGGCATCGCTTGGCTTTACGCCCTTGCCGGAGACTTGGAGTTCACCGCACAAGGGTTTGTCGCGGGTTTGGTCAACGATCATCAGACGGCTTTGGTGGCCATCTTCGCGCTTCTGATCGCAGGCCTTGGGGTGAAGGCAGCACTGGTACCGCTGCATGGATGGCTACCGCAGGCCATGGTCGCACCAGCCCCGGTCAGCGCCCTGTTGCATGCGGTCGCGGTGGTCAAGGCAGGAGCTTTCGGCATCGTGCGTGTGATCCATGACGTCTATGGCATCGAGACTGCTGCACAGCTTGGTGTTACGGCTCCGCTGGCAGCCTTGGCGTCGGCAACCATCGTCTATGGCTCACTCAAGGCGCTCTACCAGACGGACCTGAAACGCCGTCTCGCCTTTTCCACCGTCAGCCAGGTCTCCTACATCGCGCTCGGTGTCGCGATCGCAGGTCCCGTCGCGACCATCGGCGGTATCGCCCATCTGGTGCATCAGGGCTTGATGAAGGTCACGCTGTTCTTCTGCGCGGGCAATCTTGCCGAGACGCTCGGCATCCGCGACGTGACCGAGATGCGCGGCGTCGGTCGGCGTATGCCGTGGACCATGGCGGCGTTCACACTTGGCGCCTTTGGTATGATCGGCGCGCCGCCAATGGCCGGCTTTTTCAGCAAGTGGTACCTGGCGAGCGGTGCACTCGAGGCCGGTCAGGCTTGGGTGCTTGTCGTTCTGATCGTCAGCAGCCTGTTGAACGCTGCTTATTTTCTGCCCGTCCTGTGGACCGCATGGTTCGAGGATCCAGCGGAGGCATGGCCCGCCGAGCGCTTCTACGGACGTTTTGAGACGGCGACGACACTTCTGGTGCCGACAGTTTGCACGGCCGTTATCTCGCTCGCAGTTGGCCTGTTCGCGTCGATGCCGTTCAGCCCGCTGCAATGGGCCGGCCTCGTCGCCAGTCTCGAGTATCAACAATGACCGGCGCCGGGATGCAGGCCTGGATCTTGCCGCTGATACCGGCAGTGCCGCTTGTGATGGCCTGCGGCCTCCTGATCTGGCCACGGCAGCGGTTCTTGATTGCATTTGCCCCATGGGCAGCCTTGTCAGGGTTGATCTGCTCTGTCGCGGTCACGCCGTCTTTGGCGCTCGACCTGCCCTGGCTTCTGCTTGGCGCAAGACTTGGTATCGACCAGACCGCACAAGTCTTCCTGGCCTTCACCAGCCTGTTATGGCTTACAGCCGGCGTCTTTGCGACCGGCTCTCTCAAGGACGACGAAAACAAAACGCGTTTCTTCATCTTTTTCCTGTTGGCGATGGCAGGTAATCTTGGCCTCGTTGTCGCCCAGGACATGCTCAGCTTCTACGTGTTCTTCGCGCTGATGAGCTTTTCGTCCTATGGCCTGATCGTCCATAGCCGGACGGCCGAGGCACAGCGCGCCGGGCGCGTCTACATCATCATGGTCGTCGCGGGCGAACTCTTGCTGTTCGCAGCGCTGGTCATGGCGGCACAAGCGGCGGGCTCCGTCCTGTTCGCCGATGTCAGGCCGACGCTGGCCAACGCACCGACCCAAAACTGGATCGTCGTGCTCGCCTTGACGGGGTTCGGGATCAAGCTCGGCGTGTTGGGACTGCATGTCTGGCTTCCTCTGGCGCATCCGGTAGCGCCGACACCAGCAAGTGCCGTCCTGAGCGGTGCTATGATCAAGGCTGGACTTCTCGGCTGGCTGAAGCTGCTGCCGCTCGGTGCGGATACCATGCCCATCGAATGGAGCGTGTTGCTGATGGGCGTCGGCGTGTTGGCGGTGTTTTATGCGGCTGTCGTCGGCGTCACGCAGCAAAATCCCAAGACCGTGCTTGCCTATTCCAGCGTTAGCCAGATGGGGCTGGTGACGGTCGCGGTCGGGCTTGGAATCGCGCTGCCGCAACGCTGGCCGGAGATCTTAGCCACTATCCTGTTTCTGGCACTGCATCACGCCCTGGCCAAAAGCGCCCTGTTTCTCGGGGTGGGCGTTGCAAGGAGTCACCTCACGACCAAGTGGCACCGATGGTGTGTCGCTTTGGGCCTCGTTCTGCCCGCCTTGGCCCTGGCCGGTGCACCGTTTACCGGCGGCAGCTTGGTCAAGGAGTTGCTCGGCGCGGAGGCCGGATTTCTACTTGCTCCCTGGAGCAATACGCTCAAGCTGCTTCTGTCCTGGAGCGTTGTCGCAACCGTCTTGCTGATGGCACGTTTTCTCTACCTGACATGGCCGCGTGCTGCAGCCGCAGACACACCTGCCACCTACAGCATGTCCATACCGTGGGCGGTACTGATCGCAACACTCCTGCTGGCCCCGTTCTATGCCGGTCCCGATAGCGCCGACCTGGTTTGGAGCCTGTCAACGGTCTTATCCAGCCTCAGCACGTTGGCACTGGCCATCGCTGGAACTGTTGTTGGCGCATGGATCTTTGCCAAGATCAGTCGGCACCGCCTGCCGCTGCCGCCCGCCGGTGACCTGGTCGTTGTCGCGGAATGGGCCACATGTTTCGTGCTCAAGGCCGTGGATCACGCCGTGCGGCATCTCGATCGCCGCCAGCGTCGGGGTGCAACACAGATCAAGGCTGGGTGGGCCCGCCTGCGCTGGCCGCTGGCGTTCGACTACGCGATGGATCTAGCGTGGAGCACGGCCTCATTGCTGTTCCTACTGATGGGGCTCGTCTTCATCCTAGCTATAGCGATATGAGCCTCAGCCAAGGACTGCCCGGACGTCAGTCCTCGGACTGTGGAACGATGTCGAGACTGCCGATATCCGACGCTCGGTCATTGCATTCGGCGGCGAGCATACTGTCGGCGCCAACATCTTCCGACGCACAGCGATCGTCTTGCTGAGACAACCGCTCACGCTGGAGCGCCTGGAGGCTGCGGTGGCGCGCCGTGCAACTCGTGCACTCATGGTCACTGACGCCAGCTTCCGGCGACGCTGTGCCCTCGTCTGCCTGTGCCATCGCTGCAAGAGACGCGGCGGCGACTAGGCAGAGGGCAAGGACGATAAGGCGCTTCATGTTTCGATCACCTGGGCACTATTTGTGGCGTCGGGTCTTGCAGCCAGATAGGCCTCGAGCGGGGCAGCGCTGTTTTCGGGATCCTCCGCTTCCAGAGACAGGAATGCGAGTGCTGCAATTTCATGCTCGGTCAAAAAAG
>JBCBSK010000083.1:0-16045 GCA_039819185.1 Pseudomonadota bacterium
ATCGGGCAGGTGATGGGTGGCAAAATCTTCGGGCGTGCCAAGCCGGACAATGCCCGATGTTTTGCGCAGCTTTCGGGAGAGCCACCCGCGCGTGTCGCTGGAGGTCACCTGCGATCTGACACTCAACCTGCTGGATCGGTTTGCCGCCGGTGAGTTTGATCTCGTGCTGATCAAGCGCGAGCCACAGGGGCCAGGCGGGGGTCTGCGCGTCTGGCGCGAACCTCTTGTGTGGGCTGCGATCGACCATACGATCCTGCGCGAGGATGAGCAGGTGCCGCTTGTCGTGTCGCCACATCCTTGCGTCTACCGCAAGCGCGCGACGACCGCCCTGGATCGAGCCGGTTTGCGATGGCGGATTGCCTATACCTCAACCTCGCTGGCCGGCGCCCAGGCCGCGGTGCGCGCAGGATTGGGCATCTCGATCCTGCCGCGCGAAATGGTGCCGCATGGGTTTATCGCGCTCGACGACAAGGATGCTCTGCCCGCATTGGACGATATGGAAGTCGCGCTGATGTCCGCGCCTGGTACGACAGCGCCACCTGTAGCGCGTCTGTCAGAACATATCGTGCGATCACTCGAACGCGCGCACTAAGCCTGTTCCCCGTTCCGGATGGCAGATGCAGTCAGCACGTGTCGGCATCGCTTTACCTCTCCGCACCGTTCAGCCAAGATTAATTGTGATCACACTCCGTCCGATCAAGGCTGGAACACCCATGGGCCTGCCACGCATTTACGACACGTCCGTCTTCGATACATCAAAGCCTGTTGAAAGCTGGTGGGAAGCTTCCGCACCGCCATTCCGTAAGAATTTCGCGCGCTTGGATAGGAGTGTGACATGCGATGTCGCGATTATCGGAGCGGGCTTTACCGGCCTCAATGCCGCACTCGCCCTAGCCCGTGATCACGGGCTAGATGTTCGTGTCCTCGAAGCGGGCCACATTGGCTGGGGGGCTTCGGGGCGCAATGGCGGATTCTGCGCCAATCCCGGCACCAAGCTGAGCTGGACCGAGGTCGCAAGCCGCTATGGCCGCGATGAAGCGATCAAGCTGAACACAGCACAGGAAGAAGCCATCGCGCATGTTCGATCCGTGCTTGACCGCTATGGGATCGACGCCGAGACCCATTCGGATCGCGGTGAGCTATGCTTGGCTCATACCCGGGAAGAAGCCGAGGTCCTTCCCGATGAAGCCAAGGTCATTGAGGATCTGTTCGGCCGCAAACCGACGCTTTACCGGAAGGAAGAGTTGCGCCAGCTCGGTGCCGACAGTCCGGATTTCCATGGCGGCATGCTGTTGCCCTGGGGGTTTGCACTGCATCCGCTGCGCTATCTGCGCGGCCTCGCCGACGCAGCGGCCGATGCCGGCGTAGCGCTGCATCCGCATAGCGAAGTCACGGGCGTAGCGCTAAACGATGGCAGTCACAGACTGCGGACCGCCAATGGTGAGATATGGGCAAAGCACCTCATCGTCGCGACCAATGGCTATACCGCGGAGACCATCCCACCCTGGATCGCGGGCCGGCTCCTGCCCGCCATGTCGTCCATCCTCGTCACCCGCCCCCTGACAGACGACGAACAAGCAGCACAGGGTTGGACCTGTGACCTGATGGCCTATGACACCAGGAGCCTGTTGCACTATTTCCGCAAATTGCCCGATGGCAGATTCCTGTTTGGCGGACGTGGTGGCGTCAGCGGCAAGCCCGCCTCGCGCGCGAAGTTTCTCAAGCGCCTGCGCCAACAGTTCGACGAGATGTTCCCCGCCTTGCGCGACGTCGAAACAACACATCAGTGGTCAGGTCATGTCTGCATCACCCGCAAGCGCGCGCCTTTCGTCGGCACCATCAACGGCCACGAGACAGCTTGGGCGGGGCTCGCATTCCATGGCTCGGGCGTTGCGATGGGAAGCTGGACCGGCCGCACGCTCGCCGGCCTGGTAGCGGGCACGGAAACAACTGCCGACCTGCCCGCCGTGATGCGTGATGCACCGCCGAAGTTTCTGTTTCCCGCGCTACGCCCGCTCTACCTGAGCGCCGTTTATGCGCTGTATCAGCGCCACGACGGCTAAAGCCCAGTCAGACCATCCATCCTGGCCTGATTAGTCACGGCGGAGCCCTCTTCACCCAGATTGCTAGTGGCCCAGAGCCAATCACATGGGTTCTACCCTAGGGTATATTCCGTATTCATAATATAAGAGAAACTGAATATGATCACGGCTGCGTGTTCACAGCGGGTGGCTTTTTGGTTTTGCCCGACATCTCAACACGCCAACAACGGTCAAAATTGTCGGGAGAAGACGCACATCATGGGCGATATGTTCACCGTACCGAAGATCGACATACCAACACCTCCTCTATCGCGACGCGACCTTCTGGCGCTCGCCGCGGCATCCGGTGCGCTGGCCGCGGTCGGTCCTGGACGGGCAATTGCCGCGCCGGTCGAGACATCGGCGCGTATTGCTATTGTCGGCGGAGGCGCTGCAGGGACCAGCATAGCATCAAGGCTGGCCGCGATGACCTCAGGCGCGACCATCACGCTGATGGATGCACGCAAAGATCACTATTTCCAGCCTGGCTACACACTGGTCGGCTCGGGCGTTTGGTCCGCGGACCAGGTCGTGACGCCGCAGGCTCAGTTCATCGCCGACGGCGTGACCTGGATTGAGGCACATGCCGCCGAGATCGATCCCGAGACCAAGCGCGTGACCGCCACAACGGGGGAGACGGTCGACTACGACTATCTCGTCATCGCGACCGGCTTGAAACTTAACTACGACGCCATTCCCGGCATGAGCGAAGATCTGATCGGCAAAGACGGCATCACCTCGATCTATGCTGGGCCCGAGGCTGCGGCCGCGTCTTGGAATGCCATGCAGACCTTTGTCGAAACCGGTGGGGTCGGGCTGTTTGGGCGGCCGCCGACCGAGATGAAATGCGCCGGCGCACCGCTGAAGTACACCTTTCTGGCCGACGATCATCTGCGCCGGGCGGGAAATCGTGGCTCAGCCGAACTGATCTACAATGCTCACAATCAAACCGTCTTCGCGGTGCCCGTGGTCCATGACCGCGTGCTGGAGATCTTCTCGGAACGCGACATCAGCGTAAACTGGGCGCACAATCTGGTGGCGATCGAGCCCGGTGGGAAGGTTGCGACCTACGCAACGGAAGATGGAACAGTCGATATCGACTACGACTTCATCCATATCATCCCGCCGATGAGCGCACCCGATGTCGTCCGAAACTCATCGCTGCCGTGGCAGGAAGGCGCCTGGGGCGAGGAAGGCTGGATCGAGGTCGATCCGGTGACCCTGCAGCATGTGCGCTATCCGGAAGTGTTTGGCGTCGGCGATATCAATGGCGTGCCGAAAGGCAAGACCGCAGCCAGCGTCAAGTGGCAGGCTCCAGTTGTGGCTGAGAACATGATCGCGATGATTGCAGAGCGGGAGATGACAGCCGGGTACAACGGTTACACCTCCTGCCCAATGGTGACTGGGGTCGGCAAAGCGATGCTGATCGAGTTCGACTATGACGGCAATCTGATGAAGAGCTTCCCGTTCATCGATCCTCTGAAAGAGATGTGGCTGTCCTGGTTGATTGAGGAGAAAGCCCTGTTGCCGGCTTACAACACGATGCTGCGCGGCATGGCTTGATCAGGAGACAGACAAATGAGCGATTTCAACCCTATCACCATGTTCGCGATCACAAGCGAAATGTTCGGCATCTGGCTGTGGCTCTTGATCGTGCTTGGACTTGTCGCCATAGCCCTGCACATCGGTGGCTGGGTGTCCAGCAAGCGGCTCACAGCCGGCAATTTCAGGATCAGCGTCGTGGCCGGCCTCGTCGTAGCCATTGTCGCGGCTCTGATGCTGCCCGGTCTGACGCAATCGAGCCTCGGCCTGTTGAACGGTATGGCCGATGTGATCGGGCTTGTCCTGTTTGCGGCCGCGATCGGCTTCGGCCTCGCCGTGACGCTGAGTGGCGTACTGCGCTGGGCGCGATGACACCATCATATCCAAGGCCGTAATCTTGGTTTGAAGAATGCCTAGGGCGCCCGCGCAGTTGGCACGGGCGCCCCTGGTACATCGTCCGCGTCCGGGTCAGATCAGAACAGGAAGTCGCCGGCACTCAGATCGCCGCGTTCGACGTCTTCGAGACGCAGGCGGTTGCCATCGCCAAAATTGATGATTGTGTCATCACCATCATCGGCGGAACGCATCAGATCACGCACCTCGGAGAAACTGTCGACGCCGAGATTATCGCTGAGCCGGATGCGATCGCTACCATCCTCAAAGTCTTCGATGACGTCTCTGCCCCGGCCATACTCGAAGATATCGCGGCCGCTACCGCCTTCGAGGTCATCATTGCCGCCCCCGCCGTTGAGCACATCGCGGCCACCATTGCCTTCGAGATCGTCATTTCCGCCATTGCCGTTCAGGCGGTCATTGCCACCCTCACCGTCGATCTCGTCACGACCAGAGCCACCCTTGAGACGATCGTTGCCGGAACCACCGTCCAACTCGTCGTTGCCAGAGCCGCCATCGATGCGATCGTTACCGCCTTCGCCATCGATCTCGTCCTCACCGCCATTGCCGTTGAGGCGATCATTGCCGCCACCGCCGTCGATCTCGTCGTCGCCGCCGCGACCGTTCACGACATCGTTGCCACCCTTGGCATCGATCTCATCATCGCGATTGGTGCCGTTGATGACATCATCGCCACCAGTGCCGTCACGCTCGTCGTCATCATCATCATCGTCATCATCGTCATCATCGTCGCTTCGCTTGGGGGCCCCGTCATCGGGTGCATCCGAGAAGTCGAACATGTCCGCGTCCAGCTCATCGCGCGACACATCTTCGAGCAGCAACGTGTTGCCATTGCCGAAGTCGATCAGCGTATCGTCGCCATCATCAACGGAGCGGGCGAGATCGCGCACCTGACCGATGCTCGAAACGCCAAGACCGGCATCCAGCTCGATGACATCACCGTCTTCGAAGTCCTCAATCTCGTCGCGGCCCGACCCGTAGCGGAAGGTGTCATTGCCATCGCCACCTTCAAGCTCGTCATTGCCGGTCCCGCCGTCGAGGATGTCGCGACCGCTGCCGCCCTCGAGTTCATCGTTTCCTGCGCCGCCAAGCAATTCGTCATTCCCGCCACCACCCTCGAGTTCGTCCGCGCCTCCGCGCCCGATGAGGATGTCATTGCCGCCACGGCCATAGATTTCGTCACTGCGATCATCGCCAACCAAACGATCGTCGCGGCTGCTGCCATAGATTTCCGACATTCTGTTCTCCTGCTAAAGCACCACCCCCGGGCACATGAGGCATGTACGTAGAACCACGGTGCATGTGCGATCGGAGATATGGTGCATTGCACGATCTTGGGAAGATCATGGCGTCGGAAATTGTCATTCGTAGGTCAAATAATCATGAAATCGCCATAAGTATGAACAGATCCATACGCAGCGAATAAAACGCTGGTGTTATGTAGTATATGACTACTGTATAATTCGCTGACAGGAAAATCAAAGGCGGCCTATTCGGCCGCCTCCGCAGATGCCCCCGCCACCGGTCGAATTCGGGCGGCGCAATACTTGAATTCGGGGATCTTACCGAACGGATCAAGCTGCGGGTTGGTCAACACGTTCGCCGGCGCTTCGCCAAAGCAAAATGGAATGAACAGCATACCCTGAGACACATCGCGGTCAGCGCGCAGTGTCAGCGTGATTGATCCGCGCCGGGTTTCGACAACCATCTGATCACCGCGTTTGAAGCCCATGCGGCCGATGTCACGCGGATGCATGGACACCACCGGCTCCGGCTCCTGGGCGTCGAGCGCGGTCGCGCGGCGGGTCATCGCACCGGTGTGCCAGTGTTCGAGCATCCGACCAGTCGTAAGCACCAGCGGGAAGTCGTCATCGGGCAGTTCGTCCGGCGGCAGGAGATCGGCCGGCACGATGCGCGCCCGACCGTCCTTCGTTGGAAACCCGTCGGAGAACAGGATGTCAGTCCCTGGCGCATCCTCGGCGGTGGCCGGATAGGTCACCGAGTCCTCGCGCTCCAACCGCTCCCAGGAAATATTCGCCAGGGACGGCATGACGGAGGCCATCTCGGCATAGACATCCGAGACGTGACCGTAGGTCCAGCCAAGGCCGATGCCATTGGCGAGATCGCGCACCAGTTCCCAGTCCTGACGCGCCGCGCCCGGCAGATCACGCACCGGCCGGCCAAGCTGAACCTGACGGTTGGTGTTGGTGTAGGTGCCGAGCTTTTCAGCATGTGATGACGCCGGGAAGATAACGTCAGCGTGCCATGCGGTCTCGGTCAGGAAGATATCCTGAACGACAAGATGCTCTAGCTTCGCCAGCGCCTGGCGCGCGTGGCGCTGGTCGGGATCACTCATCGCCGGGTTCTCGCCGAGGACATACATCCCCTTGATCTGATCGTCATGGATTGCATGAACGATCTCGACCACGGTCAGCCCACGATTAGGATCGAGCGTCCGGCCCCAGAGATCTTCGTACTTGCCGCGGATGTCAGCGTCTTCGACCGATTTGTAGTCCGGGAACACCATCGGAATCAGCCCGGCATCGGACGCGCCCTGGACGTTGTTCTGACCGCGCAAGGGATGCAGGCCCGTGCCGGGCCGGCCGACATGGCCGGTGATCAGCGCGAGTGCGATCAGGCAGCGCGAATTGTCCGTGCCGTGGACATGCTGCGAGATACCCATGCCCCAGAAGATGATCGAGCGTTCCGATGTCGCGAAGGTGCGGGCCACGGTGCGGATGGTCTCGGCATCAATGCCGCAGACTGGCGCCATGGCTTCCGGCGTGAAGTCGCGCACCTTCTCCTGAAGTGCGGAGAACCCGTCGACATTGGCCTGGACATACTGTGCGTCATAGAGCTTGTCGGTGACGATGACGTTCAGCATTGCGTTCAGAAGCGCCACGTCGGTTCCGGGCGTGAAGATAAGCCCGTGCGTGGCATGGCGCATCAGTTCCTGGCGCCGTGGGTCGACGACAATTAGCGTCTTGCCCTGTTTCGCCGCCTGCTTGAGATAGGTTGCGGCGACAGGGTGGTTCTGTTCGGGGCGCGCACCAATCACCATGATGCAATCGGCATCTTCAGCCGCCGTGAAGGGCGCCGATACCGCACCAGATCCGACACCTTCCATCAATGCCGCGACCGAGGAAGCGTGGCACAGCCTCGTGCAATGGTCGACATTGTTGGTGCCGAAGCCCTGGCGGATCAGCTTCTGGAACAGATAAGCCTCTTCATTGGTGCCCTTGGCGGAGCCGAAGCCGGCGAGTGCCTGACCGCCATCGCGATCAAGGATCGTCTTGAGACCTGAGGCGGCCCGATCGAGCGCCTCTTCCCACGTTGCTTCACGGAACACACTGTCGATGTCGGCGAAATCGAGCCGCGTGTCCCAGCGCTTCGGCGCATCGTCACGGCGGATCAGCGGTTTGGTCAGCCGCTCCGGGCTCATGACATAGTCATAGCCGAAGCGCCCTTTGACACAGAGCCGGTTCTCGTTGGCCGGACCGTCGCGGCCATCGACCTGGACGATCTCGTTGTCCTTGATCGCGACTTTGGTCAGGCAGCCGACACCGCAGAACGGACAGACGCTGTCGACGGTCTTGTCGGCATAGACCTCGCGTCTGGTTGCTTCGGCATTCATCAGCGTGGTTTCGAACAAGGCACCGGTCGGGCAGGCCTGAACGCATTCGCCGCAGGCGACACAGGTCGACACGCCCATGGGATCATTGAAATCGAACACAGGCTTTGCATGATGGCCGCGAAAGCCCATGCCGATGACGTCATTCACCTGAACGTCGCGGCAGGCGCGCTCACAGAGCCCGCAGGCGATACAAGCATCGAGATTGACCGCGATTGAAGGATGCGAGGCGTCGCGGAAGATCGAGTCGACCGGGATCTCGCTCGCTGCGCCAGGCCGGCTGCCGGGATAACGCGGCGCGTGATCAAGGCCCGCGATTTCCGCCTGGGTCCAGAACTCGGCTTCAGGATCGGGACTGACATCACGCGCGGGCATGTCCGACGCCAGAAGCTCGAACACCATCTTGCGACTCGCGTCGACGCGGGCGCCGCCAGTCTTGACGGTCATACCGTCGGACGGCTTGCGCGCACAGGAGGCAGCGAGAACACGCTCGCCTTCGACCTCGACCATGCAGGCACGACAGTTGCCATCGGCGCGATAGCCGGGTGCATCCTTCCAGCACAGATGCGGGATATGCGTGCCCTCGCGCTGGGCAACCTGCCAGATGGTCTCCTCGGGGCCGGCGGTGACTTCGCGGCCGTCAAGCGTGAAGGTAACTGTGTTTTGATCCGTCATGACAGGCCCAGTTTGTGTCCGATGTCTTCGACAACGCTATCGATATTGCTGCGAACGTCGCGAGCTGAATAGCGCGCGATGTGATACCCTTGGCTTTCGAGCCAACGATCGCGTGCCGTGTCGTGCTTGAGCTGCGGTGCCATACCGTGATGGTCACCATCGACTTCAATTACGAGCTTTTGTGCATGCACGGCGAAATCCGCGATGTAAGAGCCGATCGGTGCTTGGCGGCGAACGTGAATACCCAGTGGTTTCAGCGCACGAAGCTTCTGCCACAACAGACGTTCCGGCGGTGACATGTCCCTCCGAAGCCTGCGTGCCCGGCCAAGCGCGGATCGCCGAATGTGGGTCGGAGACATCGTTTATGACCCCCACCCCTGCCCCCTCCCCACACGGGGGAGGGGATCGCTGTTGCGCCGACCATCATACCAAGACCGAAGTGCATCTCGGCACGCAAGCCGCCGAACGTGTTGGCGTTCATTCGAGGGTGCCCCTCCCCCGTGTGGGGAGGGGTCAGGGGTGGGGGTTGCAGTAAGAAACCGACCGGGTGTGACGCCCCAAAGCCCGTTGGGGGTCTGAAACGACACCGTCACGCCCGACATCACAGATCCTCCGGGAAGAACTTGATAAGATGCGCCACCGGGTTCGGCGCCGCCTGGCCGAGGCCGCAGATCGAGGCGTCGCGCATGACGCCCATAAGGTCGTCGATCAACCCCGCATCATGAGTCTCAGACGCGAGCAGCTTGACCATCTTTTCGGTGCCGGCACGACACGGCGTGCACTGGCCGCAAGACTCGTGCTCGAAGAAACGCATTAGATTGAGCGCTGCGTCCTTCACCGAATCCCGCTCCGACAAGATCACAACGGCATGGCTCCCGATAAAGCCGCCATGGGGCTCGAAGCTGCCGAAATCGAGCGGCAGATCGGCCATGGAGGCAGGCAGGATGCCACCCGATGCGCCGCCCGGCAGAAACGCCTTGAAGCTGTGGCCGTTGGCCATCCCGCCGCAATGCTCGTCGATCAGAGCGCGCACCGAAATGCCGGCCGGCGCGATCTTCACACCCGGATGTTTGACCCGGCCCGAGACGGAGTAGGAGCGCACGCCCTTGTGCTTGTCGCCACCGTCGATCGACTGTGATGCGAACCAATCCGCACCGTGGCGCAGAATATCGGGGACCCAGGCGAGCGTTTCGATGTTGTGATTGAGTGTCGGCCGGCCGAATAGGCCTACCTCGGCGATGTAAGGCGGGCGATGACGCGGCAGGCCACGCTTGCCTTCGATACTCTCGATCATCGCCGACTCTTCGCCGCAGATATAGGCGCCAGCCCCGCGGCGCAGTTCGATCGGTGTCTGAGCGGTCAGGCCGGCTGCGTCGAGGGCTGCGATCTCGCGGCGCAGGATCTCGAGCACGCCGGGATATTCATCGCGCATATAGAGATAGATACGCTCGCAACCGACCGCCCAGGCCGCGATCAGCGCGCCCTCGAACATCCGATGCGGATCGGTTTCAAGCCAGTAGCGGTCCTTGAAGGTGCCGGGCTCGCCCTCGTCACCATTGATGGTCATCAGCCGCGGGCCGTCGAAGCCACGCACGATGGACCACTTCCGACCGGCAGGGAATCCTGCGCCACCCAAGCCGCGTAGTCCCGCATCCGACATGGTCGCGATGGCATCGTCCGGTGTCCGCTGGCCAACAAGACACGACGCCAGCATCTCGTAGCCGCCGTCGGCGCGATAGGCATCAAGATCCCGGTAGGGCGTGATCTCGGCATCTGTATCGCCGGTGCTTGCCGCCAGAACAGTCTCGACCGTCGCGGTCTCCACGGCACGCTGACCGACATTGACCGCCGGCGCACCGGCGCAGCGACCGATGCAGGGCACTTTCTGGATTCGGATCGCAGCGGGATCAGTTTCAGCCAACAGGGCTTCGGCGAGCTGGTCCGCGCCCGCCATCATGCAGGCGATGGAGTCACAGACCCGGATCGTCAGAGGAGCGGGCCTGTCCTCACCTTCCCTCACGATATCGAAATGGTGGTAGAAGCTCGCGACCTCGAACACTTCCGCCTGGCTCAACCGGAAGATATCGGCAAGCGCCCGGAGATGGTCTGCGGTCAAACAGCCGACACCATCCTGCAAGCAATGCAGCGCTTCAATGAGAAGATCACGGCGGACCGGCAGATCGCCGATCAGCGCGTGCACCTCTGCAACAGCACTTTCCTCGACCTGCCGCCCCTTGGGCAGGCTCACGTCGCGCTTTTTCTGCCGCGACGGTGCAATCTGGTCCATGGTCTGTGTCTCCGCACAGGCGCCGGACCGCGGCCTGCGGTACGGCGCATCAAGAAACGGCACAGCCCTGGCAGCACCGTGTCGTGTCGATAGCGGAACCCTGACCCTGCGGGCATCGCCGGCCCGACACGCAGTTACGCGGAACCGGCATAAATGACCGGATGCGCACTCGGCGACAGGTCGCGTTGTGACATTGGCCACGCTGCATAGCAAGAACCCGGGCGGAAAAACGGCCGTCCCATCGCTGCCGAACCGGCACAGGCAGCGGCTCGATCGACAGCGCGGCCTAGAGCAGGGCGCATCCCACACAAGATGACTTGATACGCCGCAACGCGACGCGGTCACATATCGGGTTTGTCAAGTGACACTAGCCTTGACACAGGCCGCTATTGAGTGGCCGCACATACGGGCCAGTCACATCGCACGTTGAGACTTCTGGAGCGCACTATGACAAGGCTGTCGGAACACACACCGCCCCCAAATGATACGCCAATGGTGACCTTCAATCGGGAAGCACTCGACGTCGCGATCGAATTTCAGATGTCTTTGATGAGCACTGCTTCGGAGTTTGCGCAGGAAGCCGCGGAGTTCGCCACCCGCCAGGGCCAAACCATGGCCATGGGCTGGCAGCGTGCGGCAACGGCCAAGACGCCTGCCGAAGCGATGGAAATTCAAATGGACACACTAAAGGCGCTGATCGAAGCCTATACGGCCGAAAGCGCAAAAGTCATCAGCCTGGCAGACCGCGCGGCCCACGAGACCGGCGAAGCCATGCGCTCGGCGTTTCCGCTCAGCGATCGGTAGTCCGCAATTGGCAATGGCCCGCGACCTTTCGCACGGCTTGCCCTAGACCGTCCGCACGGCCTAACACCAGCACTCGCACTCCGGCGATATCTGGATGAGAGAGCCTGCTATGGACGCGCCCGCAAGACCCGAGCTTCGCCGCCTGGCCCTGGATGGTCTGTCGCAGGACGCCTATGCGGCGCTTCTGAGGCGCACTGAGAACGATCTTACCGCCTATATCGAGAAAATCACGCCGATCCTCGACCGAGTCCGGGCTGAGGGTGATACGGCAGTGGCAGAGTTTGGCCGCACCTTCGATCATGCCGATATCTCGGCCCAGGCCCTGCAGGTCGAGGCCGACGCCTTCGATGCCGCCGAGACGCGTCTTGATCCCGATCTCAAAACCTCGATGCGGTTCGCAGCAGAGCGCATTCGCGCCTTTCATCAAGCCCAGATGCCGGAAGACATGTGGCTCAAGGAGATGGGCCGGGGCGTCTTCGCCGGGGATCGCTGGACGGCGATCCCGTCCGTCGGCTGCTACGTCCCACGCGGCAAGGGCGCCTTTCCGTCGGCTGCTCTCATGACGACGATCCCCGCCGCCGTCGCTGGCGTGCCCGAGATCATCGTCCTGACACCACCAACGCCAGACGGGGGCGCCGACGACGCAACGCTGTTCGCCTGCCGGCTTGCCGGGATCGACCGCGTGTTCAAGGCGGGCGGCGCCCAGGCCGTCGCGGCCTGCGCCTACGGCACCGCGACCATCCCCCGCATCGCCAAGCTCGTCGGCCCCGGAAGCCCGTGGATGACGTGCGCCAAGCGCATGCTGTCCGACCGCATCGATCCAGGCATGAATGCGGGCCCCAGCGAATCGATCGTCTTCGCCGACGGCACGACGCCGGCCCGCACAGTCGCGCTCGATCTTTTGAACGAGGCGGAGCATGGTCCAGACTCAGCAGCCTATCTCGTTACCACCGATCCAGCGCACGCCGACGCGGTGGCAGAGGAAGTTCTAGGACTTCTGTCTCATATGTCCGAGGAGCGTGCCGGTTATGCCCTGACCGTTCTGTCCGGGCCGCAGGGTGGCATTTTGCTGGCACCAGATACTGACACAGCCTGCCGCTTCATCAACGACTTCGCGCCAGAACACCTCATGGTCCAGTCCAAGGACCCGTTCCGCTACCTGTCCGACCTGAAACACGCGGGCGAAATCCTGCTTGGCGAGCACAGCGCGATTTCGATTGCGAACTTCGTCATCGGCCCGAACCATGTCCTGCCGACCGGAGGGGCGGCGCGCACCGGGTCGCCGCTCAGCGTGTTCGACTTCCTCAAGCGCCAGACGATCGTGCATCTAACGCGCGACGGCTACGATTTGTTGGCGGATCACGCTGGTCGATTTGCCCGTTACGAAGGCTTCGACGCTCATGCCAATGCGGTCTCCCCCTTGCGCGACGGCAAGGAGTGACGGACTTTACAGAGTCATGCTGGTATTTCCTGCCATAAATCCGTCTGTATCGGATTCGGATTAGCTGGTTCAGGAGACGCCGGCTTGAGAACTCCGCTGACCCGCCGCATCGCCCAACTTGCCGGCGTTTTGCTGTCGGTCACAATTTTTCTACTCGCGATCGCAACCCTGCGCGACATCCTCTCCGAGGTCAGCCCTCAGGACGTGATCGATGCATTTCGCGCAACACCCTCGGCTGCGATCCTGACAAGTCTCGGCTTTGCGGCGGCGAGCTATCTCGCCATGACCGGCTATGAGTCCCTCGCGCTGCATCACCTGAAGAAGCCGATCCCGTATCGCCGGACGGCATTGGCCTCGTTTACGAGCTATGCCGTCGCCAACAATATGGGCTTTGCGGTCTTGACCGGTGGGTCGGTGCGCTATCGCATCTATTCGCTGGAAGGTATGAGCGCAGTCGACATCGCGGTTTTGACCGCGATCGTCATGATGACCTTTACACTCGGTATCCTGACCGCCCTCGGCGCGACGCTGATCATCTCGCCAGCCACCGCATCGGCGATCGATCGGCTGCCGGTCAGCCTGAACTTCCTGCTCGGCATCGTGCTTTTAACGGGGATCGCGGGGTATATCGTCTGGGTGTCGCGGCGGCGCCGGCGCATTTCCTACAAAGGGTTCCGGGTCCGGCTGCCCGGCCCAAGGCTGACACTGATTCAGATCGTGATCGCGGTCAGCGAGTTGATCCTGGCTGCTGGCGCACTCTATGCGCTGTTGCCGGCCGACACGAACCTGCCGTTTTCCATCGTCGCGGTCGCCTTTATCGCGGCCATCGGGCTCGGTGTTCTGAGCCATGCGCCGGGAGGTATCGGGGTGTTCGAAGCGGTGATGCTGCTCGGCCTGCCGCAAATCCCGCCGGAACAGCTTCTCGCGTCACTCCTGATGTTCCGCTGCGTCTACTACCTTGTGCCTTTGGCATTGGCGGCTCTCTTGCTCGCCTATCACGAGGCCTCGCATCCCAAGGGATTCGCGCGGCGGCTTGGGAATGAGGCGATGCGCGGCGGCGGCGACCTCGCGCCCCAGATCATCGGTGCGATGATGATCACGGTCGGCGCCATTCTCGTCATGTCGGGTGCGCTGCCGGCAGTGCCGGCGCGTCTTGCGGCCGTTACCTCGATCATACCGTTGTGGCTGATCGAGCTATCGCATCTCCTGACAGGACTGATTGGCCTTGCACTTTTGATCCTCGCGCGCGGTGTGTTCCGGCGCCACGCCCACTCGTTCCGGATCGCGCGCATGCTGTTGTTCGTGGCACTCTTGGCGGTTCTGCTGCGCGGGCTCGATCTCGAAGAAGCCGGGATGATCCTGTTTGCGCTTTTGATTCTGCAATCAAGCCGGCGCGCCTTCTACCGTCCCGGCACGGCGCTCAGCGTGCCGTTTACCGCTCCTTGGCTTGCGGCGCTATCCGGCGTCATCGTGCTGACGATCGCCATCGGCCGCTTCGTCTATCAGGACGCGCCGGCGGGCTTGGGCGCCTGGGCCACCTTCGCTGACACCTACCACTATGGCCGCTTCGTTCGGACGAGCCTGGTGCTGGCCCTCGCAGGTATAGGATTTCAGGCCTATCTGGTCTCACGACGGACACCGAAAGAGCCGCCGACACATGACATCCCGCAGATCGTCCGCCGCGCGGCCACCGAACGCCCAGACGAGACCACACATCTGGCGCTGACGGGTGACAAGCAGTTTCTCGTCTCAGGCGATGGCCAGGCGGCCCTCGCCTATGCGGCGGGCCGCACCACGCATGTTGCGCTTGGCCCGGTGATCGGTGATCGGACACAGACCGTTGATCTTCTCTGGCGCTTGCGCGATCTCGCCGAAAACCGCGGCACCAAGGCGGCCGTGTTCGACATCCCGCCAGATATGGCTGACGCCTGTCGCGAGGCAGGGATGATGCTCGTCGAAATCGGAGAAGCCGCCCTGATCGATACATCTATCGATTACAGTGCGGCGGTTGAGGCCGAAACGGTATCCGCATTGCGCCGAGATCTTCGGCGCTGCGAGCGCATTGGGCTGGAGCGCGCGGTCATTCGGTCCGAACTGATCCACACCGTTATGGCCGAGTTCGTTGATGTCGCGGCCCAAGCATCGACGGCCAGCGCAGGACAGCGCGGCTTTGCCATAGCGCGCTTTTCGGAAGACTATGCCGCAGGCTTCGATCACGCCATCGCACGCATTGGCGACCGGATCGTCGGCTTTGCCGCCCTGTCTGGGCTCGGTCAGGAAACTGCCGTGATGGGTGGCCTATTTCGGCGCCCGGAAACCGATCGCGCGATCGTTACCGGACTGATCGACGTAGCCCGCACGGACGCATTTAGGTGCGGCTCAAAGCGGCTCGATCTCGGACTAAGTCCAGTCGCCGGTCTGCAAGACGACACGTTGTGGCCGGTGTGGGAGCGCATTGGACCTGGCCTCTTCCCGCTCGGAGGCGACACCAAAACCTTCCAGGACGCTCGCGACATGGCCGGCCAGTTCCAGCCAAGCTGGGAGCCGCGTTATCTGGCGTCTTATGAAGGCTTGGCGATCCCGGCAGCCTTGGGGGATACAGCTTGGCTCACGCTCGGCGAAACCAATCCAGCGTCGCGTGATCTCGCTGCTGTGGCACGGCCGACCCTGAAGCGCCTCAAGGCACTGCAGCCAGGCGACATAGCGCGGCGCATTGGCAAGGCGGATCGCTAAGCTTGACCTGGGCGCCCATGATTGCCTGGTTATTGATCACAGCCAAAAAACGTGCATTTGTGATCACAAGATACTGGTGCGCCGCCGGAAAGGCATGCTAGCGTCTCAGCAACAGGACGTTTGTTGGCCGATCGGGAGGGTGTGCGTGGCGGTCGCAATCGAAGGACGGAGCCTCGTCAAGCAGTTTGGAACCGGGGCAGACGCTGTGCGTGCCCTTGACGGTGTGGATGTCTCCATCGCCATGAACGAGTTCTTCACCTTGCTGGGGCCATCCGGCTGCGGCAAGACCACGCTGCTGCGGCTTGTCGCCGGATTTGAATTCCCAACCGAAGGCGAACTGTTCCTCGAAGGAGAGTCGCTAGCCGGACTACCGCCCTATAAGCGGCCAATTAACACAGTGTTTCAGTCCTATGCCCTGTTTCCCCATCTGACCGTCG
>JBCBSK010000084.1:0-15910 GCA_039819185.1 Pseudomonadota bacterium
GCCAGGCGAAGTAATTCTCCGAAATGGGAAAATCGCAGGCCAAGCGCTCGACACGCTCCTTGACGACACCGGCCATGCTGCCGCCGTCCGCCAGTGCCTCATACTGCGCGGGCGGAATGCCGAGGCCATACATCGTCGCGGGCATGGAAAACAGCCAGCGGATCAAACGGGCATCGAAGACCGGCGCGATGACCGTTTCGTAGATCATGCGCTGCTCGGACAATGTCGAGGCTTCCAGCAGCTTCTTCGGTTTCACGCCGAACAGCCGCGCCGCAGCATGGGCCGCACCAATGGAATAGCCCAATAGGCCATGGCGGTAGAAATTACGCGCAAACAGCGAAATCCGCCGCCGCCCCCGGCCTTGCAGCGTCCGCTTTTCCCAAAAGGCGCGCGTCGCCTCGTCAAGATGCGGACGCAGATAGCGCCGATAAGCCAAGATGTTGGCGCGGTCATTGGCGGTGCCGAAGAACCGGTAAAATGTCTTGTGGTCGGGCAGATGCGTTATCCCGGCGATCTTCAACTTGTTCAGGGCGACATGCGCCGGATTGAGATCAAGTGCTGTGATCTGCGCCGGGTTCGCGGGCAGATAACTCAAGACATTGCAGCCGCCGGACGCGATCGCGATGACATGATCGTCTGACCCGATCCGAAGTGCGCGCATGTCCGCTTCGGGATCTTCCCAGATCATCGGATAAACGAGCCGGCTGAACAGCCAGGAGAACATCCGTTCCTGAAGCCAGGCTCGCGAGAAGCGGTCATGGCGATGAACGGCTTTGCGGATTTTATGACCCTTCTCCGGGCGCTTGATCATCTCTGCTCTCTACACTCCCTCGTCTCAGTTTACAGTCGCCCATCTTTGCGGATCGTCGGTCACTCGACGCCAAGCTTTTCCTTCAACAGCGCATTGACGGCTTGCGGGTTCGCCTTGCCCTGGCTCGCTTTCATCACCTGGCCGACGAACCAGCCAATCATTGTCGGCTTTGCCTTGACCTGCTCGACCTTGTCGGGGTTCGCGGCGATCACCTCGTCGACAATCTTCTCGATCGCGCCGGTGTCGGTCACCTGTTTCAGGCCGCGTTGATCGACGATCTCGCGCGGATCGCCGCCGTCTTCATAGACGATCTCAAACAGCTCCTTGGCGATCTTACCGGAGATCGTGCCGTCGCCGATCATGTCGAGGATGGCCCCAAGTTGGTCCGGCAAGACCGGGCTCTCTGAGATCGGATGGCCGGCCTTGTTGAGATGACCGAGAAGATCGTTGATCACCCAGTTCGCGGCCAGCTTGCCATCGCGGCCCTCGGCAACCGTTTCAAAGTAGTCCGACACTTCTCGCTCTGAGACGAGCACGCCGGCGTCATAAGGCGTCAGGCCAAAATCGGCGACGAGCCGCGCTTTCTTGGTATCCGGCAGTTCCGGCAGGCTGGCCTTGATATCGGCGATCCAGGCTTCGTCTAGTTCGAGCGGCAGCAGGTCGGGATCGGGGAAGTAACGATAGTCATGCGCCTCTTCCTTGGAGCGCATCGACCGGGTGACGCCGGCACGCGGATCGAACAGCCGGGTCTCCTGATCGACGGTTCCGCCATCCTCGATCAGGTCGATCTGCCGTCGCGCTTCGTGTTCGATCGCCTGGCCGATGAAGCGGATCGAATTGACGTTCTTGATCTCACAGCGCGTGCCGAAGGGATCGCCTGGCTTGCGCACGGATACATTTACATCCGCTCGTAGCGAGCCTTCCTCCATATTGCCGTCGCAGGTGCCGAGATAGCGCAGGATCGTCCGAAGCTTGGTCACATAGGCCTTGGCTTCTTCGGACGACCGCAGATCTGGCTTGGAGACGATCTCCATCAGCGCCACGCCGGACCGGTTCAGATCGACATAGGAATGGGTTGGATCGAGGTCGTGGATTGACTTGCCGGCATCCTGTTCGAGATGGATGCGCTCAACACCGACATCGATCGTCTCCTCGGGAGACAGGTCGACATGGATCACACCCTCGCCCACGACCGGATGCTTGTACTGGCTGATCTGATAACCCTGGGGCAGATCGGGATAGAAGTAGTTCTTCCGGTCGAAGACGGAATAATGGTTGATCTCTGCTTCGAGCCCGAGACCGGTGCGGACGGCCTGCTCGACACAGAACCGGTTGATCACAGGCAGCATGCCGGGCATCGCCGCATCAACCAGGCTGACGTGGTCGTTGGGAGCACCGCCGAATTCGGTCGAGGCGCCGGAAAACAGCTTCGACTTGGACGATACCTGGGCATGGACCTCGAGGCCGATCACGACCTCCCAGGCGCCGGTCGCGCCCTTGATCATCTTCTTGGGATCGGCTGTGCGGTCCATCGTCATCTAAAAATCCCCTGGTCCTTAACCCGAACGGCCACGCGGATAGCTGTCGATATCGTCCGGCAGATCGGCCCAGGCCATCTTGCTCTGAGTCCAGATTTCGGCCGTCGGCCTGAGGCCGGACGGATCGTCCATGGTTCCGGCCTTGAGCGAGATCAGCTCCGGATCGAAACTCGTTGGCGTGTAGAGCTGGCTGCCGCAGTCGCCACAGAAGAACCGCCGGATCGTGCGGCCCGAGTCGGCCGGTTTGGCGTACTCCTTGAGTGAGCCTGTCCAGGCGACGCTATCGGCCGGGACAACCATGCCAACGTGAAACGCTGTGCCGTTGGATTTTCGGCAATCGGCACAATGGCAATAGTAGATCCAGCTCGGCTCTGCCGTGACAGTGTAGCGGACCGCACCGCACAGACAGCCGCCTGAAAAGGACATCTTGGTCATGCCTGTCTCCTCGCCGCGCCGGTCGTGGTGCTCATGTTCTCGGCGCACCGAGCTTGCGCTGGTCCGGCGGTGTAATGAACGGCAGCGCGGTAACTGTCGCGGCCCGGTGCCCCTGCTCGGTCTCGACCAACAGCCCGGCGCCATCAGCGATATCGGCATGGACATTGGCAAGGCCGATGTTCTGGTCAAGTCGCGGCGAGAAAGCAGATGCCGTCACCTCTCCGACCTGCTCGCCATGCAGCGTCACCGGCCAGCGATGTTGATTGGGCGGCAACTTGGTGCCTTCAACAATGACGCCGATGCGCCGACGCTTCGGCCCTTCGTCCTGGATGCGGCGGAGCGCATCGCGGCCGATATAGTCGACCGCGATCTCGGTATGGACATATTTTCCGAGATCGACCTCAAACGGATTGGTCATATCGTCGGTGTCCGCACCGACCGACAACAAGGCGCTCTCGACGCGTTCGATGTAGTTCGGCGCACCCGGGCCGACATTATAAGGCTTGCCGGCTTCAAACACACGGTTCCAGAGGTCCGTGCCGCGTGACTGGTCGAGGAGATAAAGTTCAAACCCACCCTGTTTCGACCATCCAGAGCGCGCGACCAGAAGCGGAATGCCGTCGAGATCGGCCTCCTGGAACCAGAAATATTTCAGTCCCTGCACCCAATCGCCAAGGAGACCGGAGATCAATGCCTCAGCCTTCGGGCCCTGGATCGCCAGCGGCGAGGCATCTGGTTCGGTCACCGAGACATTGAACTTGCGCTCCGCCGCGACGGCGCGAACCCACATCAAAAGATCATTGTCTGCGATCGAAAACCAATAGCGCCCCTGGTCAAGCTTGGACAGAACCGGATCGTTGAGCAACACGCCGCGATGGTCGCAGACCGGAACATATTTGCCCTGCCCTATGAAGAACTTCGACAGATCGCGCGGCACGAGATACTGCACCAGTGTCTCGGCATCGGGTCCCCAAACCTCGACCTGTCGCTCAACGGCGACGTCCCAGATACTGACGTCCTGAATCAGCCGCCAGTACTCAGCCTCGGGATCGCCATAGGCGACCGGCATATACATGTGATTGTAGATCGTTGCGTGGCTGAGGCCGGCCGCGACGGATGCGTCATAGAAGGGTGACTTGCGGACCCGGGGACCGACCGAAAGCTGGATGGTCATCGCCCCCTCACACCTTGTCGAGAACTCGATCGAGATCGCGGATCAGATCGCTTGCGTCTTCGAGACCGACCGACAGCCGGAAGATGCCATCGCCGGCATAGGCTCGATAGCTCTCGGCCTGCGTGCCGTCTAGCTTGAACGAGGTCTCGAGCAAGCCGGCCGTATCCATCCAGAAGATGAGGCTGCGGTGATGGCCGAGCGAGACCGCGTAGTGGATGATCTCCAGATGCTCGGCCATGGCTTCGGCAAGCTTGGGACCATCGGCGACCTGGAACGTCACCATGCCCGAAAAGACATCCATCTGGCGCTTGGCGAGATCGTGTTGGGGATGGCTTTCGAGACCAGGATAAGTCACCCGGCGGACCTTCGAATGACCTTCCAGCGCGCGTGCCACCTCAAGGGCTGTGTCCGAATGGGCAACCATGCGCATCGGCAATGTCGCCGCGCCGCGCTGGATTAGCCACGCATTGAAGGGCGACATCACCCCGCCATAGTGGATCACCGCTTCCGCCGTCATACGCTGGACGAGATCGCGGCGGCCCGCCACCGCACCCCCGAGTGCATCACCATGCCCACCAACATATTTGGTCAGCGAATGCATCACGAGATCAGCGCCATGCTCGATCGGTCGGGTCGCCACCGGCGTCGCGAAGGTCGAATCGACCGCAAACAAAGCGCCTGCCCCCTTGGCAATCTCGGAGACGGCGGACAGATCGGTCAGGCGCAGGATCGGATTCACGGGCGTTTCGGCATAGACGAGCTTGGTGGTGTCGCGCACCGCCTTGCGCACGGCATCCACATCGGACATGTCAACAAGCGTTACCTCGATCCCGAAGCGTGGCAGCGTCTCGCGGACGAGTTCGGCAACACCGGCATAGCTGACATCAGACACGACCGCATGGTCGCCAGCAGACAGAAACGTCAGGAAGATCGCTGTCGCAGCCGCCATGCCAGAGCTGAAACAGACACAGGCCTGCGCGCCTTCGAGGCTGGCGACCTTGTCCTCAAGCTGGCGCACGTTCGGGCTGCCCCAACGCGCATAGAGGAACGGACTGTCCGGCGTCAGATCATGCGCCGAGAAGCCGGCGGAGGCGTCCTCGACCACATAGGTCGACGACATGACGAGATTGGGCGCCGATGCACCGGTCGCGGCATCGGGCCCCTCCCCCGCATGGATCGCCCGGGTGCGCGGGCCGAGCTGACGGTTTGATCCGACACCCATGTTCACCACCACCGCTTAGGCGAAAACGACCCGGCCTGCTGCTCAATGACATGGCCGACCTGGAACAGGGTTTCCTCGTCGAACGGCCGGCCGATCAGCTGAAGCCCCAAGGGAAGGCCTGAATTGTCGACACCAGCGGGGACCGAAATGCCCGGCAGACCAGCCATGTTCACTGTCACCGTGAAAACGTCGTTGAGATACATCTCGATCGGACTGGCCGTTGCCATTTCAGCGATCGCGAAGGCCGCGGTTGGGGTTGCGGGCGTCAGCATGCAGTCGACCCCAGCCGCAAACGCCTCTTCGAAGTCGCGCTTGATCAGCGTCCGCACCTTCTGGGCACGAACATAATAGGCGTCGTAATAGCCCGCCGACAGAACATAGGTGCCGATCATCACGCGGCGCTTCACCTCACGACCAAAGCCTTCGGCGCGGGTGTTCTCATACATTGAGGTGATGTCGTCGCCGGGCACCCGCAGGCCATATTTCACACCATCATAGCGGGCGAGATTGGACGACGCTTCCGCCGGCGCGACGATGTAATAGGCCGGCAGCGCATATTTGGTGTGCGGCAGCGACAAATCGACGATCTCGGCACCGGCGTCCCTCAGCCAGTCGATCCCGGTCTGCCACAATGCCTCGATTTCGGCCGGCATTCCGTCAACGCGATACTCCTTTGGAATGCCAACCTTCAGCCCCTTGATCGGCTTGCCGATCGCAGACCTGTAGTCCGGCACCGGGATGTCGGCGCTTGTTGTGTCCTTGTCATCCACGCTTGCCATGGAGTTCAGCAGAATCGCCGCGTCGTTGACATCCCGCGCGATGGGGCCTGCCTGGTCGAGCGAGGAGGCAAACGCCACGATGCCCCAACGTGAGCAGCGGCCATAGGTCGGTTTGATCCCGACGGTTCCGGTGAAGGCCGCCGGCTGGCGGATCGATCCACCTGTGTCCGTCGCAGTGGCGCCGGCGCAGAGATTGGCCGCGACAGCGGACGCCGAGCCCCCCGAGGACCCGCCCGGCACAAGATCGGCATTCGAGCCGGATGACTTCCACGGATTGATCACCGGACCATGGCACGAGGTCTCGTTCGACGAGCCCATGGCAAACTCGTCCATGTTGAGCTTGCCCAGCATAACCGCGCCGTCGCGCCAGAGATTGGCGGTGACGGTTGACTCATAGCGCGGCTCGAACCCGCCCAGGATCCGCGAGCAGGCCTGCGAATGCACGCCTTCGGTGCAGAACAGGTCCTTGATCCCGAGCGGGATGCCTTCGAGCGCACCGGCCTCACCCTTGGCCAGCCTGGCGTCGGACGCATCCGCCATGGCGCGCGCCTTGTCGTCGGTCACGGCGATATAGGCGTTGAGCGCCGGATTGGCCGCCTCAATCGCAGACAGATAGGCTTCGGTCAGCTCGCGGGCGGAAAAATCCTTGGCATTGAGGCCCGTCCGCGCCTCGGCAATCGTCAGTTTGGTCAGATCGGTCATTCAACGACCTTCGGCACGAGAAAGTAATGGTCTTCGGTCTGCGGCGCATTGGCGACGATGTCGGTGGCGCGGTTACCATCCGTAACCTCGTCGATGCGCTGCTTCATGTCCATCGGCGTCACGGACGTCATCGGCTGCACGTCGGACACATCGACCTCGTTCAACTGTTCGACAAAGGCGAGAATGCCGTTGAGTTCCCCGACAAGTCCGTCGAGATCGTTGTCGGTGACGCGAATGCGGGCAAGTTGCGCCACCTTACGCACGGTATCCGTATCAACCGACATGAAAACCCCTGTGGGATAGTGTGAAATTGGCGGTGCCCGATCGGCGTTCGTTGGGCCGATACCTGCCTCTTAAACCGCGTTTTGGGTAGCTGTAAATGCGCGCTGCGGCGCAGCATCACACGCGCCTGTTGAAACCGTGATCCCAGACGAACCGCATGTGATTGGCCGAATGGCCTTCGAGGCGGCAAATATCAGAGTGTTCATACGCAAAACCACGCGGATTGGACCTCGCGCGGTCCCCCGACCGCCACACCAACATAACGAAACAGGTGACCTGATGACCTTCTCCCGTATGCGCACCGGACTGGCCGGCATCGCCATCGCCACGCTGATGTCCACCACCGCAGCCTTTGCAGCCGACGAAGTCTTCGTCGATGACGGCGTCGCGATTCGTGGCTATGACCCGGTCGCCTATCACACCGCCGGTGAGCCGACCCAAGGCTCTGCCGAATTCACCGCCGAGCACGAAGGCGCCACCTGGCAGTTCGCATCGGCCGAAAACCGTGACCGCTTCCTTGCCGATCCGGCCAGCTATGCCCCCGCCTATGGCGGCTGGTGCACGGTCGGAACCAGCAAGGGCAAGAAGATCCCCATCGACGTGACGCTGTTCGACATCGTTGACGGCACCCTCTACCTCAACAGCAGCGAGGGCGCCCACAACCTCTATCTCGGCGACACGGACGGCACGATCGAACAGGCCGAAGCCAACTGGCCGGACATCGAAAACACACCGGCCGGCGATCTCTGATCGACCGATCGATCTTGCAAGCCATGAATGTTGGGGCGCGGCGAACCATCGCCGCGCCCTTGCTTTTTGTAGGCCGAGACCGACACTTTTGAGAACGAAGCGCGTTGGGCCATACGCGTTCCGCGCAAGCCAAAACGCCGTCATAGATCGTTTAGATAACGCTGTGCATTGGCGTCACCGGCGTCGGCTGCCGCCTGCATCATCGCGCGCCCCTGTTCCTGATCAGCCTCGACGCCAAGCCCGAGATAGATCATGCGCCCGAGTTCGCCGGTAGCAGCAACATGCCCCTGATTGACCGCGCGCCGTAGCCACTGGCGAGCGTCGGTATACGATACCGGGCGTCCATGTCCGCGCAGGAACATGAAGCCTGCGGCATACTGCGAGTCCGCATGATCGCGCTCGCCTGCGTCAACGAATCTGTCGAGCGCACGCCAAAGGTTGGCCTCGGTACCCTGACCAAGGTAAAGCGCCATGCCATACCAATAGAGCCCTTGGAGATCGCCTTCGTCAGCGGCTTGCTCAAAGTAGGAGAAGGCCGTTTCCGGATCAGCCGCGACACCCAGGCCAGACTGATATGCGAGACCCAACGCGGTCAGGGATGGGCCATAACCCTGTTCAGCCGCGCGCTCGTTGAACGCAACCGCAGCAGCGGCGTCGGGATCACCCCACGTTCCACCAGCAACGAGGATCGCGCGCGTATAGTCGACGGACGGGGTATCAGGCGCATGCTCCATGAGAACCTCGCGCGCTGCGTCAAGGCTCACCTCGTGCCCCCAGCCCTCATAGTATTGCCGCGTGCGCATCACAAAAGCAGGACCGAAGCCTTCCGCCATAAGAGGGTCGAGCGAGGTATCGGCCGCAGCGAAGTCCTCGGCTCGCATATGCGCCCGCGCCAACGAATAGCGAACCGATTGCGAGGCTTCGTCCGGTTCAACCAGCGAACAAACCTCGATTGCTCGATCGGTGTCGATCGCAGCGAAATCCACGCCGTCGCGCACTGCATCAGGCAATGCGCGCACCGCCGGGTCATTGACCCAGCCGGCTTCGACGAGACAGACCGCGGATGCGACACGGTTGACAACGCGCGCACGGTCTTCGGGTGTGCTTGCGATTTGATAGCGCTGATCGGGCCGCTCACTTGCTTCAACACGCGCGCGGTGGGTTTTGAGCCACAACTGGATGACTTCGTTCAGGGCTTCTTCGGTCTCGGCCGTCCAATAGGGAGTCCGGTCGTGGCGCATTTCACGAGGACGGCCGGGGCTTTCAAGCGTGTCAAGGTCGGCGAATGTCAGATCGATCGCCCAGACCAGCAGCGCATCGTCGACAACTCGGACGATCGCGTATTCGACTAACCGCGAGCGCTCTGAAATCGTCTGCATGACATAAGCATCTTCGATGCCACGCAAATGTGCGAAGGCGATCTCATCGAAAGAGCGGGTCAGCGGCCCGGTGGGAACATAGACGCCACCGTCAAGCACGGCCTCGAAATAGTTGACGCGACCGCGGTTCGAGAGCGTCCCGTGCTCATTCCATTGTTCCGCGAACAATGCCACATGATCGCCAAACGCTGGCACTGTCACAGTCTCCGACAGGACGGGATCCGGCGTGCGGATCATCCACCCCGATGCCATGACGGCCGCAACGAGGACCACAGCAAGACGCAGCACACGCACAACAACACCCCGTTCTGTGTCAGTGTCAGAACACGCATTGCTTATGCCGGACACGGTCGTATCGGCAACAGCTTTGCCAGTTTACATCACGCCGGGCGGGACACCATCTTGCGTTGGAATCAAACGGCAACCCGGTCGACTTTTCCAAGACCCATGCAGATCACCGAAGACATTACCGGATTTATCGGCGCTAGGGCGGGCCCGCTTATTGGGCTTGATCTCGGGACCAAAACAATCGGTATCGCGGTGTCGGACGCGCGCCGGTCGATCGCAACCCCGCGCGAGACGATCCGCCGGAAAAAGTTCACCTTGGATGCCGAACGATTGCTGGCCATCATCGACCAAACAGAGGCTGTCGGAATCGTGCTCGGCCTGCCCCGCAACATGGACGGCACCGAAGGCCCACGGGCCCAATCAACCAGGGCATTCGCGCGCAACCTCTCACCACGCACGGCTCTGCCCATCCTGCTGTGGGACGAGCGGCTGTCGACCCAGGCCGTCACCCGGACGCTTCTGGAGGCGGACACGAGCCGGGCGCGGCGCGCAGAGGTGGTCGACAAGATGGCAGCCGCCTACATCCTACAAGGCGCACTCGACCGGTTGCGCATTCTTGACGCCGATTCAGGATAAGGCCGGGGACAGAGTGCAAAACGCATTGCCGTGCTGACAGAGTCAGCCTAGGGTCCGGCTCCGATCCGCCCAGGTGCTTTCAGGGAAAGTGGGAGCCGGTTTCGCGTCCGAGGGGCCAGCCCCAAAGCACGACACCAAAACGTTTCGGCGGTGTTCGGATAGAGCGCACGTGACTTTTCCGCATCGACATCTTCTCGGCATTGATGGCCTGTCGCCGCAGGACATCGGGCTATTGCTCGACCGGGCTGAACAAGCCATCGCCATCAGCCGCCAGCCGAACAAGAAGCGCGATACACTGCGCGGCCGCACGCTCATCAACATGTTCTTCGAAACCTCGACCCGAACGCAGTCGTCGTTCGAGATCGCCGGCAAACGTCTCGGCGCGGATGTCATGAACATGTCGGTCGCTTCGTCCGCAGTATCCAAGGGCGAAACGCTGATCGATACGGCGATCACGCTGAATGCCATGCGCCCCGACCTGCTTGTCGTGCGTCATCAGGCTGCTGGTGCCGCGTCCTTGCTCGCGCAGAAGCTTCAGGACTGTGCGGTCATCAATGCCGGTGACGGTGCGCATGAACACCCGACCCAAGCGCTGCTCGACGCGCTGACCGTCCGCCAGCGCAAAGGCTCTCTTCAGGGTCTGATTGTGACGATCTGCGGGGATATTCTGCACAGCCGGGTCGCACGCTCGAACATCATCCTGTTGTCTGCGATGGGTGCGCGCGTGCGACTGGTAGCGCCGTCAACGCTTCTACCGGCTGCGGTTGATCGGTTCGGCGTTGAGATCTATCGCGACCTGCTCGATGGCCTCAAAGATGCAGATGTGGTGATGATGCTCCGGCTGCAGCGGGAACGCATGAATGGCGGGTTCGTGCCGTCAGTGCGAGAGTTCTTCCGTTACTACGGTCTTGATGTGGACAAGCTATCTCATGCCAAGCCTGATGCGCTTGTAATGCATCCAGGCCCGATGAACCGGGGTGTCGAGATCGATTCGGCCGTTGCCGACGGCGCCCAGAGCGTGATCCGCGATCAGGTCGAAATGGGCGTCGCGGTGCGGATGGCTGCGCTTGAAACGCTCGCTGAAACGTTACCGACGGGGACAGCCTGAGATGACGAGCGGCAAACGCTTCGCATCTCCACAGGCCCGCCTGGAGGCGACGCCGCGCCCGCTCTTCATCCATTCCGGCCGCACAGTCGATCCGGCGAATGATCGCGACGAACCGGGCGGTGTGTTCGTACGCGACGGCCACATCGTCGCCTCGGGCGGCGCGGTCCGCCCCGAAGATACTCCCAGCGATGCCGAGGTCATCGACGCAGGGGGTGCTATGATCGCGCCCGGGTTGGTCGATATGCAGGTCTTTGTCGGCGAACCGGGCGCAGAGCACCGCGAGACCTTACAGACCGCGAGCCTTGCGGCAGCCGCTGGTGGCATCACAACAATCGCCGTCATGCCTGACACGGACCCCGTCATCGATGATCCGGCCATCGTTGATTTCGTGCTCCGGCGTGCCCGTGACACCTCGATTGTCCATGTCCGGCCAATCGCGGCTTTGACCCGTGGCCTCGAAGGCCGGGAGATGTCCGAAATCGGTCTCCTCCAAGAGGCCGGCGCCGTCGCCTTCGGGCATGGCCGCAAGGCGGTTGCCAGTTCGCGCGTAATGCGCCGGGCGCTGACCTATGCGGGTGATTTCGACGCGCTGATTGTCCATCACGTCGAGGACGCCGATCTCGCGGCCCATGGCGTGATGAATGAAGGCGAGACAGCAACCCGACTTGGCCTTCCAGGACTGCCGTCGGCCGCCGAAACCATTATGCTCGACCGCGATCTCAGGCTCGTCGCGCTGGCATCCGCGCGCTATCATGCCGCTGCGCTGTCCTGCGGTGACAGCGTTGATGCAATCCGTTTTGCAAAACGCGCCCGTCTGCCCGTCACTTGCGGCGTGCCGATCGCCAATCTGACGCTCAACGAACTCGACATCGGCCCCTATCGCACCTTCTTCAAGCTATCGCCCCCCCTCAGGACGGAGGATGACAGGCAGGCGCTTGTGGAAGCACTACGCGACAGCACGATCGATGTCATTGTCTCAAACCACGACCCACAGGACGTTGACACCAAGCGCCAGCCCTTCGCGGATGCCGCCGATGGCGCGATCGGTCTGGAGACGCTGTTATCGGCTGCTCTTCGTCTCTATCACAGCGATGGCGTATCACTTCTGCGTCTCATCGATGCGTTGTCGACAAAGCCCGCCAACCTTCTCGGCCTGGAGTGCGGCACGCTTGCGCCAGGCGCTCCGGCCGATCTGCTTTTGTGCGATCTCGATATGCCCTGGGTCGTTGATGCGGACGCTCTTAGTTCCAGGTCGAAGAACACAGCGTTCGAGACTGCACGGTTGTCAGGGCGGGTCATCCGCACGATTGTTGCGGGACGCACGGTCTACGACTACGGTTCCGGATAACGAGCGCCCATCTCCGTCGGCGGGACGGTGACTGGACCGGCGCAGCAACCGAGCCCCCGCATGACCCTTACCCTCCTTCTGATTGGTGCCCTTGGGTTCGGTTATCTGTTGGGCTCTATCCCGACAGGTCTCCTTTTGACGCGCTATGCCGGACTTGGCGATGTGCGCGACATTGGCTCGGGCAATATTGGCGCGACAAATGTTCTGCGTACCGGGCGCAAGGATCTCGCGGTATTTACTCTGCTTGGTGATGCGCTAAAGGGCCTTGCGGCAGTCTTGATCGCAGCACAGTGGGGCGTCGAGGCCGGGCTTGCGGCAGGGCTTGGCGCATTTATGGGCCACCTCTTTCCCATCTGGCTCGGCTTCAAGGGCGGCAAGGGTGTGGCAACCTTCATCGGCGTCCTGTTCGCCACCGCCTGGCCAGCAGGTCTGGTCTTCGCAGCGATATGGCTGGGGATGGCGTTCTTGTTCCGCTATTCCTCGCTTTCAGCCCTGACTGCAAGTGCTGCCACCCCAATCGTCGTCTTCGGGATCGCATCCTCTCAGGCGGCCGGGCTGTTCGTCATTCTGGCGGCCCTTCTGTGGTATGCGCATCGCGGCAACATCCGACGGCTCCTGGAGGGTAGCGAGACCAAGATCGGGGGCGGAAAGGCGAACCCCGATCGATGACAGCAGAACAGATGCTGGATGACGCACAGCGGCTCGCCTGGCTGCGCCTGATCCGAAGCGAAAATGTCGGTCCGGTGACGTTCCGCCATCTGATCAATCGGTTCGGAGGTGCGGAACGTGCTCTTGAGGCCCTGCCCGATCTGTCGTTGCGCGGGGGACGCAGTCGACCGGTTCGCGTTTGCGGTGTTGCCGAGGCAGCCGAGGAACTCGAAATCTCGCGCAAAGCCGGCGCGGCCTGCGTGGCGGCCGGTGAATCCGGCTATCCTCCACGCCTGAAACATATCGACGATCCGCCGCCGCTTCTGCATGTGCTCGGCTTTCCAGATGCGACGGCCCGACCGGGCATTGCCATCGTTGGGGCACGAAACGCGTCCTCTGGCGGTCGGCAAATCGCACGCAAACTCGCCGCCGATCTTGGCGCGGAGGGCTATGTGATCGTCTCAGGGCTCGCGCGTGGGATCGATGGCGCTGCTCATGAGGGCAGTCTCGAAACCGGAACCCTGGCCGTTCTGCCGGGCGGTCTCTTGGAAATCTATCCAGACATCCATCGCGACCTCGCCGCCAGGATTGCCGAGCATGGCGCCGTGCTCTCCGAAACCCATCCGCACTACCGTCCGCGCGGCCGCGACTTTCCAAGACGCAATCGGATCGTCTCGGGCATCTGTCTCGGCGTTATCATTGTCGAGGGTGCGCGCCGTTCGGGCTCGCTGATCACGGCCCGGCTGGCACTCGAACAGGGCCGCGAGGTCTTCGCGGTGCCAGGCTCGCCGCTTGATCCGCGGTCAGAAGGAACCAATCAACTGATTCGCGACGGAGCGGTCCTGACACGCAACGCCGGCGACGTAATTGAGGCCCTAACCAACCTGCACGAGGCAGGAGACAGATCCGCCAGTTCAATCGATATCGGTGAAGAGGATTACGGCGACACCTTCACACACGTCAGTGATGATGACCGAACCTTGGTCTTGCAAGCTTTAACCAGCGTGCCGATTGAGATCGACATCGTCATCCAGGAGACTGGTCTTGCGGCGCGGATCGTCGCCGCTGCCATATTGGAGCTTGAACTTGCCGGCCGCGTGCACCGGTCAACGGGCACCCGCGTTTCGCTCATCGTCTAACTGCGGTGTTAGCGCATACAACGGGCTCCTTCACAGACCTCTCATCCGCGAATTGCACTGTAAACGCCGTCAACAGGCCGCAAACGCCTCGGAAACCGTCACGCAAACATCATTCGCGACTGGCTTCTATACGGGCTTCGACCTCAGCCATTTCGATGAGATAGGCTAGGAAATCCAGCTGATTCTGTTTGGCCGCTTTCGTCAGGCCAGACAGTATTTCGGCGATATAGCTCGCCACGTCTTCCGGTTCAGCATCGATGAACACTGACCTGACATCAGGACCAGATTCAGCGCGCTTCTTCTTTTGGACCATGTTTGCGGACCGAATGATCGAATGGCGAATCACGTTAAATCGCCTTCTGGTTGCAGTTTTGAGATTATGAAACAATAGATTGCATTCAGCTAGCAACCAATGGTCGAATTCGGCGTGCGTCAACGACAGGGTTTGACAGCCGCAGCCGCCGCGACCATCTTCCGGCGCACGGCAGTGACAGCGCCGTTTCCTGAAACATCTGAGCTATGCGGACCTTCAAGCCGTGACCTCCGAAAACGTCGTCATCGTCGAATCGCCCGCCAAGGCGAAGACCATCAACAAATATCTCGGCCCTACCTATGAGGTGCTGGCGTCCTACGGTCATGTCCGGGATCTACCGCCAAAGGATGGCTCTGTCCGGCCCGACGAAGATTTCGCGATGTCCTGGGATGTTGACAGCAAGTCGGCAAAGCGCCTCAAGGACATCGCAACCGCGGTCAAGGGGGCCGACCGGCTTATTCTCGCCACCGACCCCGATCGCGAAGGCGAGGCAATTTCCTGGCATGTCCTCGAAGTTCTGAGAAAAAAAGGCGCTCTCAAGGGCAAAGACGTTCGCCGCGTCGTCTTCAACGCCATCACGAAGTCGTCGGTTCTCGACGCCATGGCCAATCCGCGTGAAATCGATGCGCCTTTGGTCGAGGCCTATCTGGCCCGCCGTGCGCTCGACTATCTTGTCGGCTTTACCTTGTCGCCGGTTTTGTGGCGCAAGCTGCCCGGCGCACGGTCAGCGGGTCGGGTGCAATCCGTCGCGCTGAGGATCGTCTGCGACCGTGAGGCCGAGATCGAAGCGTTCGTGCCGCAGGAATACTGGTCCATCATCGCACATCTTACGACACGTTATGGCGCAGAGATCGAGTTCCGCCTGGTTCGTGCAGATGCCGATAAGCTTGATCGGCTGAGTATTTCGTCCGAAGAGCAGGCCAGAGCGCTAACGGCGCGGTTGGAAACGGCCAGCTTCGCAGTCGACGGCGTCGAGACGAAGCCGGTCAAGCGCAACCCACCGCCGCCTTTCACCACTTCGACGCTGCAACAGGAAGCCTCGCGCAAACTCGGCTTTTCCTCATCACGAACGATGCAGACCGCCCAGAAGCTCTATGAAGGCGTGACAATCGGCGGCGAAACGCAGGGCCTGATTACCTATATGCGGACCGACGGCGTGCAAATGGCCGACGAAGCGATTGCATCCGCCCGCGAGGTTATCGCTGATGTCCATGGCGCACGCTATGTCCCGGATCGGCCACGTGTTTATAAGACCAAGGCGAAGAACGCCCAGGAAGCGCATGAAGCAATCAGGCCAACGGATCTGGCACGCAGCCCGGATCAGCTGCCCGGCTCCATTGATGCGGACCAGGCCAAGC
>JBCBSK010000085.1:0-15840 GCA_039819185.1 Pseudomonadota bacterium
ATTGGATCCTGCAGCGAGCGGAAGAAAGCTCCCTTGGCCTCCAGACGTTCGATCACCTCCAGCAAGTGCGACAGAGACCGCGCAAGCCGGTCGATCCGCACGACGACCAGCGTATCGCCGCTCTGGACACGTTCGAGCACGCGCGCAAGCACAGGACGCGCGCGATTGCCGCCTGAGGCGTGCTCTTCGAATATCTCGACGCAACCCGCAGTTTGCAGGGCCTCAGACTGGGGCAGGGGGGTCTGATCCTCTGTGGAAACACGGGCGTAGCCTATCAGGGGCATGAAAACGGGCCGTTTGCAATTTAAGGTATCTCTAATAAACGACCGTTTGTAAACGAATGCAAGTGAGTGTTCTCTCGTCGTGCTGGCGTACAATGCCTTGGTTTCCTTGCGCTGAGCGCGATCTGAGAGGTTCCGCCGGCAGACGTGCGCGCGTACTATATCAAGGGCATAAGCAACGGCCATCAAAACGCTTGGGTAATGTGCAAAAGATCAGTATTTTGCACATATGAAATCACAAACGTCTACTTTGACTGATGATTACGACAACCCCCTCATCACCATCGAAGAGGATGAAGAGGCTCACGAAGACGATCTCTGGTTTCTACCTGAGTCACTAGAAGAAGAACCGGATGATTTGCCTCCAGGGCCACGGGCGGAACCGCCCGACACTGCTGTCATCGAAGACTGGGTAAAGGCAGAAGGCGTTCACGCTGCGCGACTGGCAAGAGTGGCTGGACGCCTGGGGGCTCTGGATGACCGGCTGCTGCGTGGCCCGGAAGGCTGGCGGCATCGTCTCGCTCTTATCGAGGCAGCGGACCTCAGCTGGTTCGCAGGGGATCGGGTGAGTTCTGATCGTCTTGCGCTCTGGGTTTCGATGCGGCTCTCGGGCGCGCAGGATGACCCAAATGCCCTGGCAAGAGTTGGATGGGCTGTTCGGCGCCTGACAGGCGGTCCCGGACCAAAGGGTGACTTGGCCGCCTTCCTAGATCGCCGCGATCCCGAGAACATTGAAGACAGCACTGAGCGTTTCGAAGATCGCGCGGGCGGATGGCTGGACGTAATGGCAGCTGCATGTGATTTCCACCCAATCACGCGGGCTTGCATGGGCTTTCATCTCTGGAGCCTGGCGGGCCTCGGACAGCACGGCGACCGTATGGAAGCCGCAGTCACCGCGTCCAGGATCGCGGCCAGCGACGGAAGCGGCGCCATCTTCGCACCGCTCGCTATGGGCGGGGCAGGGGGGCTGCGTGTCTCGGGCTCGCCAACCGAACGCTTGGCCCGCTGGTTGGATGGGATGAACAACGGGATTTTAACGGCGATGCGAACACTTGATGGTATTGAAGCGTGGACCGGGCGAGCAGAAAGCGTCATGGCGCAATTGTCTGGCCGCACGCCGGTCGCCTTGCGAAAAACTTTCTCTGAGTGGCCCTTGGTGTCCGCCCCAATGGCTGAGGCCATGACCGGAGCTAGTCGCGCCGCGGTTCAGCGCAATCTGACGCGGATGGAAGAAAGCGGTTTGATCCGTGAGATGACGGGGCAGGCGCGGTTTAAGATGTGGAAAGCTGATGGCGTATAGACTGTCCAGTGATGGATGGTCGCGATTAGCGCTGCTTTTCAGAGGTTTACGTGACAGCGTGTGCAGTGATGTTCATGTTTCGATCGCGCAGTTTCGTGTCCCGTCGCACTTGTCGCAACCCGCCCTCATGAGCGGAGTCACGTACGATCATTTAGCCCGCAGGCGAATAAAATGACCTCGCTTGGGCGCTGACCTCTCAGGCATCGGCGCGCCCGAAAAGAAGCAGGGTTAATGAGGCCGAGGCGCATCATTCTCGTTCTCGCGACGGTCTGGCTAAGCGGCGGCGCGACGGGCGCTTCTGACTGATATCGGCACAGGGCGTGTCCGCCCGCCGTCGAGTACAGCTGGGAGTTCCAGATGCGGGCTGCCGAGGAACCTACTTTGATGCCAGAGGAGTCGGCGGCTGTGGAGATGCTGAGCGACTACATCGTGATGCGGGAACAGGTGCGGGCGTACCCCAGACCATGAAACCATGTGCCGGGCATCAATGATGGTCGATCCGAGGAGGTGTCAGGCAGCCTCATAGCGGGCGAACACCTCTGTCGTACCGTCGCGCTGGATCAGGAACACGTCGTAGGCTTCGCGCGCGCTCTCCGGCCCCATCCCCGGCGAGCCATAAGGCATGCCCGGGACGGCCAGACCGACCGCATTGGGCCGCTCTGCCAGGAGACGCCGAATATCCGTGGCAGGGACGTGCCCCTCGATCATGTAGCCATCGATCCGGGCCGTGTGGCAGGACACCATCTCTTGCGGGATCCCGTTGTCGGACTTGTACCGCATCAGCAGCGTTCCGAAGCTGTTCTCGGTGGTAACCTCGAAGCCGTGGCTTTCCAGGATCTCGATCCAGGCGGAACAGCAGCCGCAGTTCGGATCCTTCAGAACATGTACCGCCGGTCCGGCGGATTGGGCCAGCGATACCTGTGGGGCTGCTGCAAGGAGCGCCGCGCCGCCGACCAGCACTTCGCGACGGGTAGGTCTTTCGTGGTTCATGCCGTTCTCCTTTACCAAATGGAAACTGATATAGGGCTGTCGGTCTCAAAGGTCGATCCGCCTGAGGCGCAGCGCGTTGGTGATGACAGATACCGACGACAGACTCATAGCGGCGGCGGCGATCATCGGCGACAGCAACAGGCCGACAAACGGATACAGAACCCCGGCGGCGATGGGCACGCCCGCGGCGTTGTAGACGAAGGCGAAGAACAGGTTCTGCTTGATGTTCCTCAGTGTCGCCACCGCCAGCTTCCGCGCCCGGACAAGCCCCACGAGGTCGCCGCGCATGAGCGTGATCCCCGCGCTTTCCACCGCCACATCGGCCCCGGTGCTCATGGCGATACCGACGTCGGCCGCAGCCAGCGCTGGGGCGTCGTTCACGCCGTCGCCGGCCATCGCAACGGAGGCGCCCGTCGCGCGCAGCTCTTCGACGAGTTTCTGCTTGTCCTCCGGCAGGACGCCCGCGCGCACCTCGTCGATGCCGAGCTTGCCAGCAACCGCCTGTGCGGTGCTTTCGTTGTCGCCGGTGGCCATGATGATCTTGAGGCCGAGAGCGTGAAGGTCGCGGATCGCGGCCGCCGTCGTCTCCTTGATCGGGTCGGCCACGGCGACGATCCCGGCCAGAGCGCCATCGACGGCGACGAACATCGCGGTCTTGCCATCGGCGCGGAGCGTATCGGCGTCCGCCTCGGCCTCGTCCGTCGCAAGACCGAGATCCGACATCATGGCGGCATTGCCGAGCGCGACTTTGCGCCCCCCGACCGTGCCGTGCACGCCCTTGCCGGTCACGGCCTCGAAATCCTCGGCTGTACCGAGCGACAGGTCGCGGTCCTTGGCGCCGGCCACGATCGCCTCGGCGAGCGGATGCTCGGAGCCACGCTCGAGCGCTGCGGCGAGGGCCAGTACCTCCGCCTCGTCGCCCTGAAGCGCCACCACGTCGGTCAGACGCGGCTTGCCTTCGGTCAACGTTCCGGTTTTGTCGACGATCACGGTATCGACCCGAGCCATGCGCTCCAACGCCTCGGCGTCCTTGATGAGGACCCCGGCCTGCGCGCCGCGCCCGGCGGCGGTGGTGATCGAGATCGGCGTGGCAAGCCCCAGAGCACAGGGACAGGCGATGATCAGGACCGACACGGCCGAGGCGATGGCGAAGGCCAGCGCCGGTTCGGGCCCGGCCCAGAGCCAGACGACGAAGGCGACGATGGCCACCAGAACCACGGTCGGCACGAAAATCGAGGACACCTTATCTGCCAGACCCTGGATCGGTGCCCGCGAGCGCCGCGCCCCTGCAACCATCTCGACGATCTGCGAGAGGACCGTTTCGGCACCGACTTTGGTCGCGCGAACAGCAAGCGTCCCGTTCTTGTTGATCGTACCGCCGGTGACGCGGTCGCCTTCGACCTTCTCAACCGGTATCGACTCGCCCGTGATCATGCTCTCGTCGACCGAGGAGCGGCCTTCGACTACGTCGCCGTCCACCGGCACGCTGTCGCCCGGTCGGACCCGCAAGAGGTCGCCTTCCACGATGTTCTCGAGCGGTGCGTCATATTCCGAGCCGTCCGGTAGGATGCGCCGTGCGGTCTTCGGCGCCAGATCCAGAAGTGCGCGGATCGCATCGCCCGTCCGCTCCCGCGCGCGCAATTCGAGCACCTGACCCAAGAAGATCAGCGCGACGATCACGACGGCGGCCTCGTAGTATGTGCCAACGCCATGGCCCATTCGGTACGCGTCGGGGAACATACCTGGCGCAAAGGTCGCGACCAGCGAGTAGAGATAGGCAGCACCCACGCCAAGTGCGATCAGCGTCCACATGTTCGGAGAGGCATTGCGGAAGGAGTCGATGCCGCGCCGGAAAAACGGCAGCGCCGCCCAGAGGACGATGGGCGTCGCCAACACGAACTCCACGTAGCTCGCCGTCTGGTGTCCGATCCAGTCGCGCACCGGCAGCGCCACCATTTCGCCCATGGTGAGCACGATAAGCGGCACCGCCGCCGTCGCCGAGATCCACATGCGGCGGGTGAAGTCGACAAGTTCGTGGCTCGGCTCGTCCGACGGCACCATCGGCTCCAGCGCCATGCCGCAGATCGGGCAACTGCCCGGCGCGTCGCGGACGATCTCGGGGTGCATCGGGCAGGTGTATTGCGTCCCCGGCAGCGCCCGCTGCCCTGTCTTCTTGGCGTTTCCGGAGGCGTAGAAATGCGGGTCTGCACCGAACTTTTCCTGGCAACCGGCCGAGCAGAAGTAAAACGTCTCGCCGCCATGGACGCGGCTGCGGGTGCCCTCCTTGATCTCGACGGTCATTCCGCAGACCGGATCTGTCGCGGTTTCGGCGCCCGGAGCGATGTCGGGCGCGGCATGATGACGATCGTGCTCCATGTTCCGTCTGCCTTTTGTAATTCGTTTCAGCTTGCGGCCTCCAGCTGTTGGAAGCTCAAGTCCCTTCTCGATGTTGATCGCGAGCGCCTGCTTCAGGCGTTCTCCGCATGGCGGCCCAAAGCAGCGGAAGGCCTGTCACGAGCCCGAGGCCGAGCACTGCCCAGGTCGCTCGGCCAAGGTCTCCGCTGACCGCCTCGCCTCCGAAATGCGCGAGCAGGAAGCTTGCCGGAATGATGCCGGCCAGCGTGGCGAGGGCGAACCGCCAGACGTGCAGGCGGCTGAGGCCCGCAGCGTAGCTGATCATGTCGAAAGACACGAACGGCATCAGGCGGCTGGCGAAAACCGTCGCGGTCAACGCGGTCTGCGAGCCGAGCAGCCCGGCATCGACGCGGTCACCAAAGATCCGCCGCAGGACATCATGCCCCAGAACCCGTGCGAGACCGAAGGCGATCAGTGCCCCGAGTTCCGCGCCGATGACGACCTGCACGGTTCCCCAGAGATGTCCGTAGGCCGCTCCGGCCGCCAGTGCGATCGGCGCGCTCGGGATCGGGCTGGCCACGACCGCAAGGGTCATGAGCGTGACGATCAGGACCGGCCCCCAGAGACCCGCGCGCGCCACCAGCATCTCGAGGCGCTCTGGCTCCAGAAGGTCGCGTGCCTCGCTGAACACCGAAGGCGCGAAGTGCCAGACACCGAGCAGTCCGATCCCGAGAATCGCAAGGCCCGTGAGAATGGAGGCGCGCAGGCTCATCTCAGATTGCCGCGACGGCCTTGGTCAGAAGGTCTCGCACATCGCCCGCGACGGCCGTCAGCTCGGCGTTCTCGATCGCCTGCATCGAAGCCACCGGATCGATGGCGCTGACTTCCACTCCGCCCCCCACCTCGCGCAGGATGACGTTGCAGGGCAGCATCGCACCCACACGCGGCTCGATCCCAATGGCCTGATAGGCCATCTTCGGGTTGCAGGCGCCTAGGATGCGATAGGCCGGCATCTCGACATCGAGCTTCTTCTTCATCGTCGCCTTGACGTCGATTTCGGTCAGAACGCCGAAACCCTGATCCGCCAGCGCCTTGCGCGCGCGAGAGTCAATGTCGTCGATACCTGCGCCGGAGATCACGCGATTGATCGTGTAGGTCATTGCGAAGTCCTTTTTCCTATTTCCGAAGATATTTGATCAGCGCCGCTATGGCCAAAACCACCAGCACAAGGATCAACAGGCCGAACAGCCAGCCAAACCCCATTCCGAAACCCATTCCGAAGCCCATGTCGTTCCAATTCATCTTCTCGTCCTCCTAGGTTGCACCCCTAAGGGTCGCCTAATAAACAGGCCTCACTACTGCATGCGCAGTATAGCATAGGATCGGTGTCTGGACGGCGGGGCGCCCTTTCCGGCTTCCGCCTATTGTCGAAGAAGTTTGATCGGTGCCTCTATGGCCAAGATCACCAGTACGAGGATCAGCAGGGCGCAGAGCCAGCCAAGGCCCATACCGGTTCCCGTGTCGTTCCAATTCGTGTTCCCTTCCTTGCGGGCAGTTGCTGCACGTTGCGCTGCGTCGTCGGCTGTTGCAGCAACATTGGGCAGCAAAGCATCTCAGAACTGATCGGCGTCGAAATCGACGATGGACAGTAAGGGTACATGAACGAGGTCGCGCAGCGCATCGGCTAAGTATTTTCGTCACCTCATTCGCAATATGAGCCAAATCAGAAGCGAGATGCCGAGTATCGCCGAGAGCGCCGATCCGCCGAGAATACCCAACTTTGCCGCATTCAGGACGGAACTGTCGAATGCGAGGCCTGCGATGAACAACGACATCGTGAAACCGATCCCCGTCAGAAAAGAGCCGGCCAGAATGAAGGGCCACGACAAGGCCGGCGCGAGTAGCGCCAGGCCGGATCGTACGGCAAACCAGCTGAACCCGAGGACGCCGATCGGTTTTCCCAACACGAGGCCAACAATGATCGCCAGCGAGACCGGTTGTACGAAATCGACACCCTGAATCGTGATGCCGGCATTTGCCAGTGCGAAGATCGGCATGATTGCAAAGCCGACCCAGGGGTGCAGCATCATCTCGAGCCGTTCGACTGGTGAGAGCGACTCCGTGACCGCTCTGCCGGCTTGACGCAGGTCGCGGTGGCTTGCGGCATCTCCTTGTCGACGATCGCCGGCCGGAACGGCGAGTACTCGCCCAAGGATCTCACGCAGGCGGGCATCGCTCACCCATATGCGCGTTGGTGTCATCAGGCCCAGAATGACGCCTGCAATAGTCGCGTGGACGCCGGAAGCGTCGAAGCATAACCAGACTGCCGCTCCCAGAAGGAAATAGACCGGTACGCTTCTTATCCCGAGTCGCGAGGCGCCTGCGACGATACCAATCCCCAGAAAGCCCAATCCGAGAGCCGACCAGTTTAACGCCTCACCGTAACCGAAGGCGACCACGAGGATTGCACCGACGTCATCAAAGATGGCCAGAGACAGCAGGAACAATCGCAAGGTGGGCGGGATCCGGCCTCCGAAGAGCGCCAGGCACCCGATCACGAAGGCCGTATCGGTTGCCATCACGGTTCCCCAGCCATGTATGCCGGGCTGGCCGGACATCAGCGCAAGATACAGAGAGACCGGCACGACCATGCCACCCAAGGCGCCTGCGAACGGCAGGGCGGCCTGTCGAGGGTTCCGCAATTCGCCCAGCACCAACTCGCGCTTGAGTTCCAGAGAAAGCACGAAGAAGAAAAGGGTCATCAGACCGTCGTTGATCCAGTGCCGCAGAGAGCGGGTGAAATCCAACGAGCCGAATGTGAGACCGATGGGGGTTTCCCAGAAGCTCAGAAAGCCTTCTTGCCAAGGTGAGTTGGCCAGCCCCAAAGCCAGCAGAACAGCCAGGAGCAGGAGTCCACCAGCTGCCGCTTCGATCTTCAGGAAGCGTGCGAAGGGTTTCGTTATGCTGTCTGCTGCCTCGTGGGGCAGGCCTTGATGAGTATCGATCACGGGAGAAGCATACCTTTTGGGGTCGACAGAGTCTTTGTCATCGCAAAGCGGATGCGTTGACCGCGAGAAGCAGTTGCCGGCGCCTCAGCCGCGTCGCGTACGGCTCAGGCGGCAAGCGTCCGGGCCTCCGCGAATGAAAGAAATCTCCAGTGCTTCTCGTCTCAGAGGTGCAGCCTTGCGCAGCGGAAGCTCTGCCAAAGTGTTATGCGCGTCGTGTCCCGCCGCCATCAGGCTCCGTATTCAGTGATAGCCAATCATTTGGCCCTCTACCTATTTCCTCTTGTGCTCGCCTAGATTGGTCAAGGTTTTGCCCTTCGTGAAGTCGGCTGTTGCAACGACCTTTTCCTTCACCTTCTTAGGCTTCTTCGCTTCACGGTTGCCACGTCGTTTGTCACCTTTGGTCATTTGAGTTTCTCCTAGTTCTGGATTTGCTTAACGAATTGATCCGTGTTCAAGTCCTTCAAGAATTTGGTTTCGCGTCCTGAGGCTCGTGACCAAGGGACGCAGATCTTCACATCATTCCGCCCATTCCACCCATATCGGACATTTCGTTACCGGCGCCGCCCTCCTTGGGTTTTTGCGCGACCATCGCCTCGGTCGTGATCAATAGCCCGGCAATGGACGCGGCGTTTTCGAGTGCGATCCGAACGACTTTCGTCGGGTCGATAACGCCGGCCTTCAGCATGTCGACGTACTCCTCGGCTTGCGCGTCGAAACCGAAGCTCCGGCTGTCGTTCTCGATGACCTTGCCAACAACGACCGATCCGTCGACCCCGGCATTTTCGGCAATCTGGCGCAGCGGTGCCTGGATCGCGCGCCGGACGATCTTGATGCCGGCATCCTGATCGCCGTTCTCGCCCTTCAGCGATGCCAGAACCTTGCCGGCATGAACCAGGGCCACGCCGCCGCCGGGCACGACACCTTCCTGAACTGCGGCACGGGTGGCATTGAGCGCATCGTCGATGCGGTCCTTGCGCTCCTTCACCTCGATCTCGGTTGCCCCGCCGACCCGGATAACGGCGATGCCGCCGGCAAGCTTGGCCAGCCGTTCCTGCAGCTTCTCCTTGTCGTAGTCCGAGGTGGTGTTCTCGATCTGCGCCCGGATCTGCGTCACGCGCGCCGCGATCGCGCCTTTGTCGCCGGCACCGTCAATGATGGTCGTGTCATCCTTGGTGATCGTGACTTTTCTGGCGGACCCGAGCATGTCCATGGTGACATTCTCCAGCTTGGTGCCCATTTCCACGGAAATCACCTGACCGCCCGTCAGCACGGCGATGTCTTCCATCATCGCCTTGCGGCGATCCCCGAAGCCTGGTGCTTTGACGGCCGCCACCTTCAATCCGCCGCGCAGCTTGTTGACGACCAGCGTCGCCAGCGCCTCGTCCTCGATATCCTCGGCCACGATCAGCAGTTGCTTCTCGGCCTGAATCACAGCCTCCAGCAACGGCACCATGGATATTAGAGAGGTCAGCTTCTTCTCGTGAAGCAGGACGACGCAGTCATCCAGCTCGACGACCATTTTCTGAGCATTCGTGACGAAATAAGGGCTCAGATAGCCGCGGTCGAACTGCATGCCCTCGACCACTTCGGTTTCAGTCTCCAACCCCTTGTTTTCCTCGACGGTGATCACGCCTTCCTTGCCGACCTTGGCCATCGCGTCGGCAATCTGCCGACCGATCTCGGCTTCACCATTGGCCGAGATGGCCCCGACCTTGGCGATCTCTTCGCTGTCGCCGACCGGTCTGGACATGGTCTTGATCTCGGCCACGACCGCAGCGACGGCTTTGTCGATCCCGCGCTTGAGATCCATCGGGTTCATGCCGGCCGCAACCGACTTCATGCCTTCCCGGACAATCGCATGGGCGAGTACGGTTGCCGTGGTGGTTCCGTCGCCAGCCTCGTCGTTCGTGCGCTGCGCGACCTCTTTGACCATCTGGGCGCCCATATTCTCGAAATGGTCCGACAGCTCGATCTCCTTGGCGACGGTCACACCGTCCTTGGTGATGCGCGGCGCACCCCAGGATTTATCGAGAATGACGTTTCGGCCCTTGGGGCCGAGGGTGATCTTTACGGCGTTGGCCAACGTGTCGATGCCTTTAAGCATGCGATCGCGGGCGTCGGTACTGAATCGAACTTCCTTTGCGGGCATGATGTGAATTCCTGAGACTGAGGTTGATGTGAGAGGTTTCGGACTCAGGCGATCACGCCGAGAATGTCGCTCTCCTTCATGATCAGAAGGTCTTCGCCATCGAGTTTGATCTCTAAGCCGGACCATTTTCCGAACAGGATCCGGTCGCCGGCTTTGACGTCCATCGGGATACGCTCGTCGTCCTCGCGCCTTCCCCCCGCACCAACGGAGACAACTTCGCCTTCTTGAGGCTTCTCCTTGGCAGTATCGGGAATGATGAGGCCGCCCTTGGTCGTCTCGTCGCCTTCAATGCGGCGAACGAGCACCCGGTCGTGGAGGGGAGTGAATGACATCGACGTGCTCCTTGTCGAGGATTGTCGGGCGTAAGTACCTTGTTCGAATGCCCGGCTTGGATGCGCGCAAGGCGGCGACAACCTGGTGGGGCTATTCTTCGAGATTGCGGATCAAGACCGCCGCGGTATTGCATCACGAGCGTCGAACCGAGTTTCCGCCAGCGATGATCGCGTTGATCAATTCGGCGACGGCCCGGTGGCTTTCTATTTCGAGTTCGGTGCCAACGGCATTCTCATGGGTCGCCGCGGCGTCGCGAAGAACCCCCACAATCTCGTGCTCCGACAGCAATCCGAGATCGTTCATGGCAAGCAGGAGCGCTTCGCAGATTGACAGGGCGGCCCGACCTGCATGTTCGCTCGCGGTGGACATCCGGGTTTCCTTCCTTGATATCGTGAACCCTCGGGAATGTGAGGTTCAAATACATCCGTACTTCTCGCAGGAAGTGCTCTATGCTGGACTGATCCAGAGCAGTGTCCGAGTCGATTTCCGCTCTTGGGTCGCGACACGCCAGGAGCCTCCATGGCATCAGCAGAACACAGCCCTTTGACCCGCAAGCTCTCGGCCTTCGTCGCTCTGTCGGAGGTCGAACTGGCCGTGCTTGAGCGACTGCACCAGCGTCGCCGCTCCTTCGTCGCGGGACGTGATATGGTGCATCAGGGCCAATCGGCCCAGGCCGCATACATTCTGTCGTCGGGTTGGGTCTGCTCCTACAAGCTGCAGGCCGACGGGACCCGGCAGATCGTCGATTTCCAGGTGCCGGGGGATTTTCTGGGACTGCGCAGCGTCCTGTTGCGCACGTCGGATCACAGCTTCGCACCTATCGTGGACATCGAGGCCGCCGAAGTGCTGGCGAGCGATCTTCTCGGTACCTTCGCACGGACGCCGCGTCTTGCGACGGCCATCCTCTGGGCGGCGTCGCGTGACGAGGCGATGGTCGTGGAGCATCTCGTCGGGATCGGTCGACGTTATGCGGACGCCCGCATGGCGCATTTCTTGCTGGAACTGAAATCGAGGCTTGCGCTGGTCGGCATAGGCAGCAAGGAAGGGTTCGATTGCCCGCTCACGCAGTATCACCTCGCCGATACGCTGGGGTTGAGCGCGGTCCATGTGAACCGCGTCCTACGGCAGCTTCGCGAGAGTGGTTTGGTGACCTTTCGGGACGGCCGCGTGACGTTTCACGACTATGGCGGGCTGGTGGAACTTGCCGAGTTCGATCCGGCATATCTGGATCAGACCGCCGGGCCGCTCCTGAAATGAGAGGGCCGCCCTCTCTTGCTCGGCAGGCGGCCCCGGTGATCACATCAGACGCCGGAGGTTAAGCGAGGGCGTGTTTCGCCGCATCGAGTTCCTTGTTGGTCTCGGCGTCGTTTTTCGCCGTGTGGGCCTTCTCGGCTGCCTGGTAGTGCTTCAGCGCCGCGTCTTTCTTCGGGCCGGAGGGCGCCTTGTCCCACGCGGCCTTCACGGACTTCATCTTCTCGGCAGTCTTGTTCTGTTCGGGAGTCATTGGAATTGTCCTTTCCTGGACGCTCCGAGAATAAGAAGCGTGTCGACATGCCGTCCTTTGGAGATCGACACGCCCACACGCTTCTCGGGTACTCGGAAAAATGCACCACCGAATGTTCGGCGGCACGTCTCACCTAAACGGAGTCGGCGCCCCGCCGCACTGACGCAGGTTAGCCCCGACGCCTGCGGCAGGTCGGTTGCCCATGCGCTTCTCAATTCACTGCAGTTTGCTGGTGGGAAATCCGCAGCCATCTGTCGTCATCGTTGAGGTAGGTTGAGGCACAGAGGGCCTTGTAGATCGGCACATCGGGTTTCTCTGCCGAGACGCGATAGGTGAGAATTGCGATATCACGACACCGCGTGACGCGCCGTTCGGCCATGACAACGGTGCGCCAGCCTGTCCTTTCCCGAAGATGGGTCCAGATCTGGTCGCCCTGGAGGATGCCGGGCGGATAGGGGAACACCATGACGGCGTTGGTCGCTGTCGTTGCCCGCGCGTTCTCGGCGCCACTGGTCCAGAAGTGCTCCTCCATGTCCCAGAGTATGCCCTGTTCGTGTGGAGAAAGCGTACCAGACTTGTGCGCAGCATGTGCCGGTCTCCTCTCGGTCGCGGTTGATACGGTCATTCGCCTGACCCCGACCCGCCAACCATGAACGTCTGAAATAGCACAAAGATGATCGCGAGCACCGCCCAGATCGCTCCGCTTGTTCCCGGGCGGCCATCGGCCACCGTCGAGGCAGCGCGCTGCAGGGCACCTGATGTCGGTCCTTCGGGAAGCAGCTGGCTCAGGTCTCGTGCGATCCTGCCGTAATCGCTGGCGAGCGCAGGAACGTCCCGAAATCCGGAAAGCAGCGTTCCCAATCGTGCCCGCGCGCCGTCGCGCCCCAGCATGACCAGTTCAGCGGTTTCTTTCCATGGATCGAGGCCAAGCCGCGCGAGCGTGGAGAGGACCGTCACGATATATCCGTTTCGGTCCTCGCCGACCGATGCATAGAGAAATCGCTCGAACTCGGGTGGGTGCGGGTTGAGTACATTGGGGTCGGCCATTGTATTTCCATTCCTTGGTTGCAGGAACGCAGATCGCCCCTGTTTGCCAAAGGATACGCGCGGGTCGGTCTCCCCGCCCTTACACAGGTCAGTGCGCGCGACTGCACCCCGGGAAGGTCGCAGCAGGTTCGGTGCCAGGGACTAACATGCGTCAGCGCCAGTCGGACGATCCCGATGTACAAGACACTAAAGCGTTCGACTGGTCAGGCCGGGTCTCCAAGGTGCCCTCGACAGTGATGAGCGACGAATCTGCCAACATCGCGGAGATCAGAGATGACCATGCGGTCGACCAAATCGACGGTGACGTTTTCGAACCCTTTCACCTTGCCGGGATACCCGGGCGATTTGCCTGCGGGCGACTACGAAATTCTTGTCGAAGAAGAGCTTCTCCAGGGGCTCAGCTTTGAGGCGTATCGCCGGACGGCGACCTACCTGACGGTGCGCGGAAGGGGCGGTCATGCGGGACGTACAGAATTACGGGCGATTTCCGACAGCGACCTGAAAGCGGCGCTGAGCCGGGATGCAACCACAAGCGAAACGAACAATCACAGCGAGGCGGCGCTTTTCCCGCAGGAGGACTTGAAATGAATACTCCCGAATGGCTCAAACCTGGCATCTATGGTGCCGTGATCGGTGCTGTCTTTGTCGGCGTCGTCGGATTTACATGGGGTGGCTGGGTGACCGGCGGCACTTCGAATGACCGGGCGGTGGCGATGTCCCGTAACGATGTCGTCGCCTCAATGGTACCGGTCTGCCTCGACATGGCGCGGTCAGACCCGGCTCGGGTGGACAAGCTTGCAACGATCCGGGCAGCCTCAACCTACCAGAGGCGCGACGCTCTCATGACAGCCGGCTGGGCGACGATGCCAGGAACCGATGCCCCAGACCGAGACATTGCGCAAGCCTGCCTGAAGGAACTGGAACTCTGAGGTCATGCTGTTCAGAGCCGACGATGTGATGGCGCAAAACGGTTCGCACCGTCAAACGCGCGAGCCAGGCATCGCCCCGAGTGCCAAAACTGAGATAGGAGCTTGCGATGCCATCTGATGACAATGGACCGGAACATCGCGGACCTTGGAAAAACAAGCAGACCCGCGTTCCCCCTGAGGTTGACGCAATTCTCAGGAGGGGCCGGGATCGGCTGCACGGCATCCTGCCGGACGGTCTGCCACCGGTGAAGCGTCTTGCAATCGGGGCCGCCATTGCGCTTGCGGCGTTTGGGGCGTGGTCCTCATATTACACTGTGCCGAGCGACTCTGTTGCGATTGTCCAACGGTTCGGGAAGTACGCGGCCGAGGTCCCTCCGGGGCTGCACTTCAAGATCCCGTTCGGGATCGACGTGACCACGTTGGTCCCGGTCAAGCGCCAGTTGAAACAAGAGTTCGGGTTCACGACTCCGGGTGCCTCCGATCCCTATCAGAGCCCGACGGACGGTCGCCGCGAGACCGAGATGGTGACTGGCGATCTCAACGCCGCGCTCGTGGAGTGGGTGGTGCAGTACCGGATTTCCGAACCCCGGAAGTTCTTGTTTGAAGTGCGCGAGCCGAGCGCGACCCTGCGTTACGTCTCGGAGTCCGTCATGCGTGAAGTCGTGGGAGACCGCACAGTCGACGAGGTGATCACCGTCGGGCGCCAGGAAATCGAAAGCGAAGCCCTGTTGAAGATGCAGGCGCTCGCGACCAAATACGCGATGGGCATCAGCATCGATCAGGTGCAGCTGAAGAATATCAATCCGCCCCAACCCGTTCAGGCCTCGTTCAACGAGGTCAATCAGGCGCAGCAAGAAAAAGAGCGGATCATCAACGAGGCCCGCCGTGAATACAACCGCGTCATACCTTTAGCCGAAGGCGAAAAGGACCAACGGATCCGCGAAGCCGATGGTTATCGCTTGAGGAGGATCAATGAAGCCGAGGGCGATGCTTCACGCTTCACGGCGCTCCTGACGGAATACCGTCTGGCGCCCGAAGTTACCCGGCGCCGGATCTACATCGAAACCCTGCAGGATGTTCTGCCGGGAATTGGTTCCAAGATCATTGTCGACGGGTCCACGGCAAGCATCCTCCCGCTTTTGAACCTTGATCGACAGACAGGAGAGCAACGATGAAGACCCTTTCGCTTATTGCCTCGGGGATCGCGGTTGCCGGGGTCGTCGCTGCGTCATCCGCCGTCTACACCGTCGGCGAGGTCGAACAGGCCATCATCACCCAGTTCGGCAAGCCGGTCGGCGCGCCGATCACCGAGGCTGGTCTCAAGCTGAAACTCCCCTTCGTTCAGGAGGTTAACCGGATCGACAGCCGGGTTCTGGAGTGGGACGGCTCGCCATCGGACATGCCCACCAAAGACAAGCTCTATATCTCGGTCGATCTCTTCGCGCGCTGGAAGATCACCGATCCTCTGCAGTACTTTCTGCGCCTGCGCGACGAACGCAGCGCCCAGTCGCGCCTCGATGATATCCTCGGTAGCGAGACGCGGAACGCCGTCGCCAAGCACGAACTCATCGAGATTGTGCGCACGACCAGGGGCCGGACGCCGCTTCGGGACACGCTTCTGACTGATCAGGAGCTTGCCCAGGACATTGGCGCACTGGTTCCCATCACGAAGGGGCGGGCGCTGGTCGAGCAGCAGATCTTCGAGGCGGCGGCGGAGAAGGTGCGCGTCTTCGGGATTGAGCTTCTCGACATTCGTTTCAAGCGCATAAACTACAATGAGAGCGTGCGACCCAAGATCTATGACCGCATGATCTCGGAGCGCCGGCAGATCGCCGAAAGATTCCTGTCCGAAGGCAACGGTGAAGCGGCCCGTATTCAAGGCAACAGGGTGCGGGATCTGAACAAGATCCAGTCCGAAGCCTATCGCGCCGTCGAGGAAATCCG
>JBCBSK010000086.1:0-15671 GCA_039819185.1 Pseudomonadota bacterium
GCCCAGCCGATCATCCGCGCCATTTGCACGGTTCCGGGACTGTGGATCGCATAGGCCGGATTGTAGCTGCCGAGATAGGCCATGTAGCGCGTGCCGCGGCGCAATCCGAGTTCGATCGCGACGGGGTGACCGTTGACCTTGAGCGCAATAGCGACGAAGCCGCTGTCGTTATCGGTCCGCGCCAGATCGTTGAGCAGGCGCAATGCGCGCGGATCGGCGAACACCCGGCTCGTCAGACCGAGATCGTCGAGCCACAGCCGCTTGAATCCGAGCCCCTTGGCGGTCATAGAGGCACAATCGAGGCCGGGGTCCAGCGCTTCGACGGTGATGTCACCAATGGCTTCGAGCTTTTTGATCTTGCGACGCAGTTCGCGGCGGGACTTCGACCGCATCGCCTCCATGAGATCGTTCTCGGACGCAAGCCCTGTAAGATCGAGATAGGGTGCTTCGAGCGCGGTCCCGAGGGGGCTTAGCTTGTCGGCGAGGAACGGTGCGATTGCTGCGTCCTCGCGGACGCGTGCAAGATCGATGACGTCGATGCCGCGCAACGCACGGATCTTTGTCCAGGCTGCGTCGACCCAAGCCGCCGCATCGCCATCGCAGGCGATCAGCGCATCGCCGTATTGCGAGATTGGCTCACCCATCCAGCGTAGCGTCTTGACCGGATATGGCTCGATTGCCAATGGCCAGGCCAGCACCAACCGGCCTGCCTCGCGCACTGTGATCAACCGCGCCGCCCAGGCACCCGGCCGATGGCCCGAGAAGTAGGTGAACCAGGTGGCCAGGAAACCGTGGTTCAGAAACGCGGTGGGGTGTCCGCGTGCGGCCTCGATCAGCGTCGTCCATTCATCACGGAGCGCGGCGAAAGCGTCGGCTGTGTCAATGACGTCTGTCCGAAGCGGCCGCGTCGTGCTGCGGGCCGCAGATGCATGATCGTCGAAAATGCCGATTGCCGCGGGATTGTCCGTTGCTATGGTCACGTCGGGGTCCGCTTGCTCATACGTCAAACTCAATCAACTGGGGCGGACACTACACCAGTATTTTCATGAGACTGTTAACCGGATGGTGATTCCTTTCCGGAAGGTTAATCGTTGTTTTCCGGTTTTGTAGACTTGGCAACCTGATAAATATTCACGCTATACGGGCTCAATGCCTTGAACCGTCGCCGCCATTTGCCGGCCAGCTCCAGTAGTTCAAACGCTGGGCTCTGAGTGAGCGGCATGGCGTGGACCGGATCGATCACCGCGACGAAGACTTGATGGCCTTTGCGAACATGCTCGACCGATTGTCGTGCCACCGCCGTCATCAGGCGCTCGGTGAATGGCCGAAACACATAGACAAGACAGTCTCCATCGGGGAACTCGAACCGATCTACATCGCTATAGACCAGTGTGACGTCGCGGGATGCCATCGCATAGCGCGGCCAATGGCGCAGATTGACCAGGGCTGCTTCATAGAGTTCGAGCGCGAATTCGACGCCAACAATCTTCCGGAACGGATAGCGCGTTGCCTCCAAGACAGCGCGCCCTCGGCCCGCGCCTAGATCGACAAAGTTCAGATCCCTGGCTCTGACACCGGTCTCCAAGACCGCACCAATGATCCAATGGGTCAGTTTCGCCGGGCTTGGCCGATCGGGATAGGCGATCTTGGCGTGCAGCGAGCGGATGGTTAGGCCGTGAAGCGGCACCACCCCGCGCGTCGGCAGGCGCTCATAACGCCCGCCTTTGCCGCGCCACAGCGTCTCATGCAGCCACAAAAGGAATCGGCGATAACGGGTCTTGGGGCCGTCATCGCGCAGGATGGGTTGGACGGGTGGTGGAGCTTGCCGGGACGGTGTGTCGTCGGCCTTGCCCGTCGCGTCAGCGGTTTGCTCGGCAGACGAGGGGGGGCGTTTCGTCTTGGTTGCGCGTTTTGCCGGCGTCTTGCGGCGGCGGGGCTTCGGCTTCTTCGGCTCGGTTCTTGTCCGAGCAACGTCAGCATCTTGTTTGCTGGTGGTCATAGTTTCAGGCGCAGCGTTGGTCGGTGCGTCCACGGCGTCGTCGGTCTTCCGAGCGGCATCCGGAGAGGCGCTCGCCTTGGCTGTGGAGTTGGGCGTGCGGGAAGACATGATGCCCGTCTAGCGAACACGTGGCGGTGCGTCAAAGCACACGGCTATAATGTCAAACTTATGGTTTCGGCAGCGCGAAGTCTGGCGGCTCGGCGGGATTATAGAGGCCCGGCCTGTTGCGTGTCAGCATCCGCCATAGGGTAACGGTGTAGATTGCTGCAATGAACAGCCCAGCCAGTCCAAGCCAGGCGACGCCCTGGGCCATAAACCAGATGCCGCCGCCGACCAGCGCGACATAGAGCACAGCCACGACGCAGAGATGGACGATCCACATGGTCGGGCCGAAGCCTGTGCGGAAGACGGCATCCGGATTGCGCCGCGCGATCGCCTCTCCCAGGGCTATGATGAACGCGCGGTAGTCTGGGCCGACGTCCTCCCAGCGCGCCACGGCCTTGGCCGACAGGTTGGTGAACTCGACCGTCTTGTGGTCATCAAGCGTCATCGACGCGCGGAACCGGTTCGACTGGAACCGGCGCGGCTCGAACCAGATGCGGAGCTCGGTTGCCTTACGCAAGGAAATCGTCGTCTTGCCACCATTCTGATCTTCGACGCCAAGTTGATCCTTGCCGATCGTGTAGGTCACCGCCGGCATCAGGGCCGAGGCACGAAAGGTCAGGCTCGGCGCAGGCTCGGTCGGGGCAGGGCGGTCGCGGCGTTTTGCCATCAGCGCCCAAGCTCCCGGATCGCGTCGTCGATGCCCTCAAGCGTCAGCGGGAACATCCGGCCCGACATCACCTGCCGCATCATCTGGATCGATGGCGTATAGCCCCAGTGCTTTTCAGGAACAGGATTGAGCCAGACAGCGGAGGCATAGACGCCGAGCAGGCGTTCGAGCCACACCGCGCCGGCTTCATCGTTGTAATGCTCGACCGAGCCGCCCGGCACTGAGATCTCGTAAGGGCTCATCGAGGCGTCACCAACCAGAACGACTTTGTAGTCGGCGCCATAAGTGTGCAGTACATCCCAAGTTGGCGTTCGTTCGGCCCAGCGCCGCCGGTTCGACCGCCAAACGCCCTCATAGAGGCAGTTGTGGAAGTAGAAGTGCTCCATGACCTTGAACTCGGCGCGGGCAGCCGAGAACAACTCCTCGCACTCCTGAATGTGCCAGTCCATCGACCCGCCAATGTCGAAGAACAGTAACACCTTCATCGCATTGTGGCGCTCGGGTCGAAACCTCAGGTCGAGATAGCCCCTGTGAGCTGTGCTTTTGATCGTGCCGTCCATGTCGAGTTCGTCGGCGGCCCCGGTGCGGGCGAAGCGGCGCAGGCGGCGTAGAGCGAGTTTGATGTTGCGCGTGCCAAGCTCGCGGTCGCCATCTAAGTCCTTGAACTCGCGTTTGTCCCAGACCTTGACCGCGCGGAAATTGCGGTTGCCATCTTGGCCGATGCGGATGCCTTCGGGATTGTAGCCATAGGCACCATAAGGGGAGGTGCCGGCGGTGCCGATCCACTTGCTGCCGCCCTGGTGTCGGCCCTTTTGCTCTTCGAGGCGCTTTTTCAGCTCTTCCATGAGCTTGTCCCAGCCGCCCATGGCCTCGATCTTGGCGCGCTCCTCCTCGGACAGGTGCAACTCGGCCATCTTCTTCAGCCACTCTTCCGGAAGCTCTGCTTCCAGCGCTTCAGAGATCATCTCCAAGCCCTTGAAGACATGACCGAAGACGCGGTCGAATTTGTCGATGTTGCGCTCATCCTTCACCAGGATCGCGCGGGAAAGATAATAGAAGTCCTCGACCTTCTTGTCGGCCAGATCGGCCTTCAGCGCTTCGAGCAATGTCAGGAATTCGCGCACGGTCACGGGCAGGCCGGCGGTCTTCAGTTCCTGGAAGAAGGAGACGAGCATGATGGCTAGGTTGGGTCCTTGTCGGTCTTTTCACCGAAGCGCAAAAGCTCGTTCATGATGTCCTTCAGCGCAGGCTGGTCAGCCCAGAGATAAGGCAAGGGCCGGCAAACGTCGAGCGCTGCAAGGCCGATTCGGGCGGTCAGAAGACCGTTGACGACGCCTTCGCCGAGCCTGGCCGAGAGGCGTGCGGCGAGCCCATGGCCGAGAAGCTGCTGAACAAGCGAGTCCGTCAGCGCGATCCCGCCGGTGATGGCGAGATGGCCAAGCACCATACGCACGAGCCGGATCATGCCGAAACCGCTCGGACGGCCGCCATAGAGTTCCGACAGTTTTCTGATCAGGCGTAACGTTTCGAACAGGACATAGAGCACATCGACGAGCGCGCGCGGGCTGATCGCGGTGACCGCTGTCACCCGTTTGGCAGCACCTAGGATGAGCACGCGCGCTTCGGCATCCTTCCGGGTCATCAGCGCGCGTTCGCCGAGCTTAATCAGGTCGCGGCCGTCGATCACCTCGCGGCGGTGGGCTGCGAGTTCGCCACGGCCGCGTGCGGTGCTCGTATCATTGACGTAGAGTGCGGTGACCTTGTCGAGGACCTGTTCGGCGCGGCGTCGGTCGTCAGCTTCGGCGGCGGCGTCAGCATCGGCGCGCAGGCCAGCGATCCTGGCAAGACGGCGCATGCCAGCGATCTCGCGGATCAAGATGACGAGCAGTGCCAACAGCGCCAGCCCGGCGGCCCCTAGGCCGACATAGCCGAGCCAGGAGGCACGGGCGAACAGCGCCTCGATGAGATTGGCCGTCACCAGCCCGAGCGCCAGAGAGATCAGAACACCGAAGCCGGTCGCGAACACGCCCGTCCAGCTAAGGCCGCGCTTGCGCGGGATCTTCGGCACGGTCTCCAACACCCGTCCGGCATCATAGCTTGGGTTCGTTTCGACCGGTGGCAGATCAAGGCCGGCCTTGTTTGGGTCAAAGACCTGGGGGCCGCGCCGGGAGCGCTTTTCTGTCATGCCAAACGGTCTCCCAGCAGGAACTCCAGAGCCCTGTCGAGGCGGATATGCGGCAAGGTGATCTCAAGCCCGTCCTTGCTCGGCTCAATCTTTGGCGGGCGGAAGCGGACGAAGCGGATCGGGGCGTCGTCCGACGTATGGTCACCCTCGAACAGTGTTGCAGGATCGTCTGGTAAGTCGCCGGGAAAGAAGGCAATTTCACGTTTACCATCGAAAACGTCTCCGGCCACGCGCTCGCCGTCTTCCGGCACACCGATGATGACGGGCAAAGATTCGCCATTCTGTGGCAGGGTTGCTTCGCGCGTCGCACGGACGGAGGCCAGCGCGAGCACATCGACCTCGGCGCCGGCGAATTGGGCGCGCTTTAGCGCGCTGTCTGTGAGCTTTCTGAGGACTGCTTCAAGCTGATCATGGCTTGTGTGATGTAGGTGATCGGCCTTGGTGGCGGCAAACAGGATACGCTCGATGCGGCGTGTCAGGATGCGCCCCAGCCAGGTGCTGACGCCCGGTCGGAACGCCGACAACGTTTCGGTCAGCGCGGTTTCGAGATCATGCAAGGCTGCTGGGCCGGCATTGATCGCTTGCAAGGTGTCCACAAGCACAATCTGCCGGTCGAGCCGGGCGAAATGGTCGCGGAAGAACGGCCGCACGACGACCGACTTGTAGGACTCATAGCGCCGCTCCATCATCGCATGCAGCGAGCCGCGCCGGGCATACGCCGCTTCCGGCAGATCGAGTGGGGCGAAGGTCAGCGCCGGGGAGTTGGCGAGATCGCCCGGCATCAGGAAACGCCCTGGCGGTAGGGCAGACAAAGACCGATTCTCCGCCCGGCAACCCTTCAGATAGTCGGTGAAGGCTGCTGCGAGCGCGCGTGCTGTGTCTTCCGACTGATCCGCGTCGGGATCGGTGTCTGCTAGAAGCGCATGCCAGGTTGCGGCGGGTTCGAGATGCGCCGGCTCGCGGCTGCGCAGAAGCGTATGCCGCGACCACTCGGTAAAGGACTGATCGAGCAGCGGCAGATCCAGTAGCCATTCGCCGGGATAGTCGACGATGTCGATATTGAGCCGCCCCGCAGACAGGGTACGCGACCAGAAGCTTGCGGCCTCATAGGTAATCGATAGGCGCAATTCGCTGATCTGCGATGTCGAGTCGGGCCAGCGGCGATTGTCGCCCAGGAGATCGGCAACATGGTCCTCATAGGCAAAGCGCGGTACCGCGTCGTTCGGTTGCGGCTGGAGCCCTGCCGAGACGAGCCGGCCGGTCGCGGCACAATTGAACAGCGGTAGGCGCCCGCCATGGATCAGGTTTTGGACGAGCGCTGAAATGAAGACCGTCTTGCCGGAGCGCGCAAGACCCGTCACACCAAGCCTGAGACTCGGTTCGACGAAGTCGGAAGCGAAGGTGACCGCATTGAGCGCTGCAAGCCGCGCTTGGTCTACGATGCCTAGTGTCATCGGCGAAGTATCATTAGGCTGCCGTCATTCGCCTGACGTATGCCCCGGATCGACGAGCCGCGGCGTCACGAACTGGGTTAGCCTGCCGGCACCGGGCCCGATATCACGCCAGGAAGCGATGTCGAAATCGATCACGGCCAGTGCACAGGTCGGGAATTTTTCGCGCATCTTAACGAGAGCCGACCGCTCGCCAGCGCCGGCGAGAAGCTGTGCCGTGTCTTCCATGGTCGGGTTATGTCCGATCAACATCAGCATCGGCGCTGCCGCGCCGCCTTCGCGGATCGCGGTCATATAGTCGCCGCCATCAGCCTCATAGAGCTTGCGGGTGAGGCGGATCTCGGTTTCGCCCGATAGCATCGGCACGACATGGGAGAGGGTTTCGCGTGTTCGTTGCGCCGTGGAGCAAAGAATCCGACCCGGAACAAGTTCATGTTCGGCGAGAAACCCCGCCATGACACGCGCGGCCTTGCGGCCCCTATCGGCCAGCGGCCGGTCGTGATCCGCAAGGGTTGGATCGTCCCAGGCGGATTTCGCGTGGCGGAGCAGAAGTAGGCGGAGCATAGCGAGCCGGTCTTTAGAACTGTCGACCGGTCTTTACACGGTTTCGCGCGACTGGGCGATGGGGGAGGACTCGGTACGCCGCGTCTCACAGGTGAATTGTTCGATTGTCTCTTCATCGAGCCGCATCGCGGTGAGAACGCCTCCCTTGCCAGCACCGGTGTCGAGGAAGATTACCCGTCCGCCCTTGTTACCGGTCATGGTCACGGGGTGTCCTGTGTCGCGGACGTCATGGCCGACGACCACGGTGAGTCGCTCCGGAACCTGGTCGACCCAATTGTAGATGCGTTCGGGATAGCCGCTCGGCAGCTTGCGGCCGGTGGTTTGGCCGTAAAGCGCATGGCTGCGGGCATGGCTCCATGCTTTGCGCGAGGGGGCATCTTGCTCATCGAACCAGGTCAGCATGTCGGGCACGAAGGCGCCGTGAACGAAGAGATAGCCGCCTATCCTGAACCAATGGTGGGTTCGGTCCAGGCCCAGGAGGATATCGCGTTTCAACTGACTGCTCTTAGGGAAGCGCGCGATCTCGTTGAGCGTTTCGGCAAGGCCATGGGTGGTCTGCACATTGTGGCCTTGCAGCGCCCGGCCGAGCTTGTCGTCGTGATTGCCGCGAATCCAGGTGATCTCGCCTGCCAATACGCGCGGCAGGATCATCGCGAGTGTGCCTGCACTGTCTGGGCCACGATCAACAAGGTCGCCAAGCAGAATGATGCGACGGCCCTCAGCGTCGCCGAGCCGAAGCGCCTCTTCGGCAGCGGCACGCTGGCCGTGGATGTCGGAGATGACGAGAAGGCTCATGTCTCGTGACCGCCTGCTGTCCTTGAGTGTGCTGTCACGCTGCGCGCGGCAGGCGCCGCATGTCCGATGGCAGCTTTGTGTAGGGGAAATCCATCGGATTGGCGAGCGTGGGGCCGGGGGCCGCGCAGACAATCACCTGGCCCGCGATCGGTTGCCAGTCGGCACGGAAATGGGCTGTCGATTTCAGCCCGATCACGGAACACTCCGAAGGGTCGATGCCAAGATGGGTGGCATAGCCGCGCCCAATCGCTTGATGGCGCAGCGTCGACACGATCACGCTGACGCCTTGCTGCCGGACGACGCAGACAGGTCCCATATGGATATGATTGCCGTTCAACATGGGGTCGGTGGCGCGGAAGGCACCTTCCGAGAGATGGGTGACGGTCCAGGGGCCGGGGAGCGCCTCCTGGCCCGGGATTGGGCCGTCGATGCCGAGCTTGTGGTTGAGAACTGCCCCGATACCGGCCTCATGGGCGGCTGATGCCATGTCCGCATCATGAAACAAAAGCACCAGCGCGTTGTCGACCTGTTGCGCGAGCAGCTCCTTGATCAGCCCGGTGGTATTGGCTGGTCCGCCGCCGCCGGGATTGTCCTGGGTATCAGCCAGCACGATCGGCCCGTCGACCGTGCCAAGTGCGCGCAGCGCCATGGCAACGGCTCCTTCAACCGGTACCGCCTGCTCGTCGAGAAACCGCGGCTCGGCCTCCATCACGGCTTCTGTCAGCGCGTCAGCCGCCATGTCCACGGTCGCCTGGTCTGCGCCATAGGCGAGAACGGTCGGCCCGGCGATGGCGATGTCGGCTGGAGAAAATCCCATGTTCAGTGACAGATGAACGCCGGTTTCGGTCTCGATTTCCTCAAGGCGCTGATAGAGCGCGCGTGCCGGCTCAGCATAGGTGGACTGGGCATGGGTCGGCATCATGTAGGGGATGCGTCTGTGAGCGCGGGCGGGATGCCAACCCCAGGTCTCCAGCCGGTCGAGCCAAGTGAACACCCGCGTGCCCGTAGCGCCCCAATCGACATGGGGATAGGTGCGGTAGGCGGACAAAAGGTCCATCAGATCAACTAGATCCTGACTGACATTGGCATGAAGATCGAGGGTCCCGACGATCGGCAGGTCAGGCCCCGTGACGGCACGCACGCGGCGCAGGAACTCGGTCTCCGCATCATCATAGCCTTCGGCAACCATCGCGCCGTGCAGTTCGATGAACAGAAGATCGGGCGTGACGCGTTCCAGTTCCTCGAGTACATGGGCCGAGAGCCGTTCGAAGGCGTCCTTCGTCACAATGCCGCTCGGTTGCGCCATGCCCCATGCCAGCGGCAGGATCTCGTGGCCTGCGGCTTCCGCGGCTTCCATGAAATGGGCGATCGCGATATTGGCCCCGCGCACGGTGTTGGGCAGGGTCTCTCCCCAGCACAGGTCTGGCCACTCGCCTGGATGCAAGAAGTCCTCATAGACGGTAGGCGTTGGCACGAACGTATTGGTTTCGTGCATGAAGCCGGAAATCGCGATCTTCATTGGGGCGTCCCGTCTTTGTCTTCGGTTTTTTGGGCCAGAATCCAGATCAGGCCGGAGGATGTGCCGGCCAGGCCAACACCTTCGCCTTCTTCGGTCTCGATAACCGCAAAGCCGGCCCGCTCGAGATGTCCGGTCAACTCGGCTGGGGTGTAGTAGGCGTAGAAGCGGTCGAGCGAGTCATAGTCTTCGCCATCGCCGGTCTTCATCGAGATCATCAATGTCCCGTTTGGGCGCAATGCGCGCGCGATCCGTTCCAAAACGCCTGGGAAGTCTGCCTTCGCGAGATGTAGGAGTGCGAAGGATGACCACACCGCATCATAGTGCGCGCCGTCATCAAGCTCATCAAAGCGCATGAGACGTACGTTGAGTCCTGTCTGCTCGCGGGCGATCCGCACCATTTCAGACGACCCGTCGACCGCCTCGACCTCAAAGCCAAGCTCTGCGAAATGCGTCGCAGCCCCGCCGGGTCCGCAGCCAAAATCCAGGATGCGCGCGCCTGGACTAAGCCTGTTGGCGATTTTTGCGACCCAAGGTTCGGCCGGCCAGTCGCGCGCCCGTTCGAGATAGCGCGCAGCCTCCCGGTCATAGGCGGCCAGCGTTCTCGGATCCGATGCCATGTCAGCTAGCGGCCTTCGCGCCGTGTCATGAAGGCGAGCTTTTCGAACAGATGGACGTCCTGTTCGTTCTTCAATAGCGCGCCATAGAGTGGTGGGATCAGCTTTTTGGGGTCCTTCTGGCGCAACAGAGCCGGATCGATGTCTTCCGACACCAGAAGCTTGATCCAGTCGAGGAGTTCCGAGGTGGAGGGCTTCTTTTTCAGTCCCGGAACGTCTCGGACCTCGTAGAACATGCCGAGCGCATCACCGAGCAGCTTCTTCTTCAGGCCGGGGAAGTGGACATCGACAATCGCCGACATTGTATCGGTGTCGGGAAAGCGGATGTAGTGAAAGAAACAGCGGCGCAGAAACGCGTCGGGCAGTTCCTTTTCATTGTTGGACGTGATGATGACGATTGGCCGGCGGTGGGCGCGCACTGTCTCGCCGGTCTCGTAGACAAAGAACTCCATCCGGTCGAGTTCCTGCAGGAGGTCGTTGGGGAACTCGATGTCGGCCTTGTCGATCTCGTCGATCAGAAGGACGGGGCGCTCATCGGCGGTGAACGCCTCCCACAATTTGCCACGCTTGATGTAGTTGCGGATGTCATGGACGCGCTCATCACCAAGCTGACTGTCGCGCAACCGGCTGACCGCGTCATATTCATACAAGCCCTGCTGCGCCTTCGTGGTCGATTTCACATGCCATTCGATGATCGGCAGTCCGAGCGCATCCGCGACCTCGCGCGCCAGCACTGTCTTGCCGGTGCCGGGCTCGCCCTTGACCAGCAATGGCCGCTCCAAGGTGATTGCCGCATTGACTGCGATCGAGAGGTCTTCGGTCGCGACATAAGTCTCTGTTCCGTCAAAACGCATGGGCACTCCGGTCGATGCGGGAAAGTCGATCAGTCAGGACGAGCGGGACCATAGCGCAGTCGCCGCCGACGGCAAGGCAGGCCGGCGCATGTCCGTCAACCGGCCTTCTCGCGCCGCCGAACGAGGGTCAGATGGTCTTCGATCATGAACTTCTCCGCCGCGAGTTGACCAAGCTCGAAGGCAACCTCCAGCCCGCCTGGGTCGTCGATCCGCTTGAGCCGGTCGATTGCCGCGCCTGAAAGAGAGGTGGCGAGTTCATCGATGAGCCATTTGCCATCGAGGCGGATGTTGTAGCGCTGATAGGTCAAAAGCGGCTCTGGTGTCAGGCGGAAGCCTCCGAGATCGCCGATCTCGGAGTTGATCACCCACGGTGTGTCTGTTGCGGCCAGAAGCTGCATCTGCGTCAGGACGGACTGTTCGCCATCCGCGATCATGCCCGAGAGCGCCCGGATTGCGAGTCCGGCAGATGTCATGCTGCGCGCCTTTAGTGCGTCGAGTTGCGGCCGGAAGCTGCCTGTACCGATGGAGACCATCGCAAGGCGCTCGCGGCCGGTCGGCCAGGAGAAGCCGTGGCCTGGGATCGTCACTGCGCAAAGCAGGGCGAGCGATGGATTGTTATGCGGCGAGATGGCCCCATCGATGAACAGTCCCGGCGACTGTCCGTCGACGATGGCGATCTCTTCGGGTTCGAAGAAATGCGGTGCCGCGGTCGACGCCCGGATGATGTCGGCCAGCCGGTAATGGCGGTTGCCGATCTGGCCGGCCGCCGGATCATCGTCCCAGAAGGCTCCGTCCGGATTGCTGGTGACGACCCAGATGCTGCCGGTATCCATGCGCTTGGTGACGACGGCGAGGCAGGACTTCAAATCCGCTGTTTCAAGTGTCTGGTCACCACAAACCTTGCGGATTTCCTGGCGCAGACGGTTGGCGTCGAACACGGCTTGCAGACCTGCAACGCGGAAGGGTGGCCGCTGGAAGACACGCGGTGCCAAGGCCCGATAGGCGTCGTGAATCTCGGTGACCTGCTGTCCGAGAGCCATGGCGCCGGCGATGATCGCACCCGTCGACGTGCCGCCGATAAGGTCGAAATAGTCGGACAAACGCGCATCGGGCGCATCATCGCGGGCGCGCAGCAGTGTCTCCAGGCGCTGTAGAAAGGCGATCGAGATCGCACCTCGGACACCGCCGCCGTCGAGTGCGAGAATTGCATTGGCACGGTCCGCTGGCGACGGACTCGAAGTAGGGTCAGCCATGGCAAGGCTCCATGGAGTATCCGAAGCAGCGAGTGAGCATACTAGCTCCGGATCGTGCAAGCTCGAGCGGCAAACAGAGCCTTAAGCGCACGGCAGGTTTTGCCGCTGCCCCGGCAGGGCCTGCCGCAGTGTGAGGCGTGCTGCAATCCGCTGAATCCAAAAATATCATTTATAACATATACTTATGAAGTGGCACGCCCGTTGTATCGCTGTCGTCGAGTGATTTGGTCCATCTCGGCAGGAGAGTTTGATGGGTATCTTTGGGGCGATGACGACGGCGATTAGCGGACTGCGCGGTCAGTCGACGGCGCTTGAGCACATTTCGGGCAATATCGCGAACTCGCAAACGCCGGGCTTCAAGCGCACCGATACCAGCTTCACGGATCTCGTTCAGGATCTGCCCTGGTGGCGGCAGCAATCCGGATCGGTTCAGGCCAATTCCCGACCGACCAATACCGTTCAGGGCGATATTCAGAATGCCGCCGTACCGACCTACATGGCGATCAATGGCGACGGCTTCTTCGTTGTCGAAGATCAGGTCGATTTCATTGACGGCAATCCGATCTTCTCGGGCGTCGACCGCTACACACGGCGCGGCGACTTCGAGCAGGATCGCAACGGCTATCTTGTGAATGGCGGCGGCTATTTCCTCAAGGGTCTGCCCATCGACCCGGTCACAGGCAACACGTCAGGGTCGCAACCTGAGCAGATCCAGATCTCCAATGATTTTCTGGCCGCCCAGCAGACGACGGAGGCCACACTCCGGGCCAATCTGGCGGACTTTCCATTGACTGCATCTGCGGATCCGGATGTGCCGAACAGTGAACTTCTGTCGGCGGCGCTGCTGGATGCCAACAATGACATCACCGGTGCCAATGCGACGAACTTTCTCGATCAGTCGATCGCTGGTGGCGCTGTGACCGTTTACGACGCCGGCGGTGGGCCGGTGAACGTCCAGTTCCGTTGGGCCAAGATGGATTCGACCGAAAACGGCGGCGTTGACACTTGGAACCTGTTCTATCTCGAAGATGCGTCGGCGACCGGCACCGATGTTGTTTGGCGCAACGTCGATACCGATTATGTCTTCAATGCCAGCGGCCAGCTTGACCCCCCGGTTCTGAGCGCCGCGCTCACCGGATTGTCGGTCAACGGAACCCCCGTTGGCGACATCACATTGCAGCACGGCAGTAACGGCATCACCCAGTTCGCTGATCCCAATGGCAATGCCCAGGTCACTGAATTGAGCCAGAACGGCTATGCCGCAGGTGAGCTTGTTGGTGTGTCGATCTCGTCGGCCGGTCGGGTCACCGCGAGCTACACCAACGGACGAACCGTTGATCTCTACCAGGTGGTTCTGGCGAACTTCAACGCCGCCAACCGCTTGCAGCAGATGGATGGCGGGGCATTCTCGGCGACCCAGGATTCAGGCCCGCCGATCCTTGGCGGCGAGGCCGGTGTGGTCGGCAGCGCGCTCGAAGGGTCGAACACCGATATCGCCGACGAGTTCACCAAGCTCATTGTCACCCAGCAAGCCTATGCGGCGGGCACGCGGATCGTCACGACATCCGACGAAATGATCCAGGAAGCCCTCAACATGATCCGCTGATCGCAGCACACGGGCGCAAGGGTAAAGCGTAGGAGGCCGCAATGGGCTTATCAGGCATGCTCGGCTCGGCCCTGTCAGGGCTCGATGTCATTGGCGCCAACCTCGATCTGGTCGGGCGCAATGTGGCCAATGCGGATACGCCTGGCTACACCGCCAAAACACGCGGCCAGGCGACGCTTGTCGCCAATGACCGCACGTCCGGTGTCCGGCTGTTGGACATCTCCCGCGAAATCGATGTCCTGGTGCAGCGGCAATTGCGCAATGAGCGCTCGGGCGCGGGCTACGCGAATACGGTTGCGGATTTCTCCCAGGCTCTTGACCGGCTCTATGGCGTGCCAGGACAGGAGAACGCGATTGACACGCTGTTCAACACTTTCCGCCAATCCTTTGAAGCCCTGGTTGCAACGCCCGATGGCTTGATCACCCAGGATCAGGCGATCAATGACGCCCAGGTCCTCACGAATACGCTGAATGCGATGTCGAACGACATCCAGTCGCTCAGACTGTCGGCAGAGAACGGCATTGCCGATGGCGTTGAGCGGGTCAACGAGCTGCTGGCCGAGCTTGAGGACATCAACGAGCAGATCAGCACGACCTTGCAGCGCGAAGAGCCGCCCGCGGATATGCTCGACGTGCGCGACCTTTACATTACCGAATTGTCCGACCTGATCGACATTCGCGTCATCGAGCGCCCGCGCGGCACGGTCTCGATCATGACAACAAACGGCACGTCGCTGCTCGACGGCAAGGCAGCAAGGCTGACCTTCGATGGCCGCGGTGCGATGACGCCGCAAGCGCAATGGTCCGCCGACGATGATCTCCGAGGGGTCGGCACGATCCGGCTGTTCTCGCCGAACGGGCTCGAAATCGATCTCATCGCCGACAATGCGATCCGCTCCGGCTCGATTGCCGGACTGATCGAGATGCGTGACGATCGCCTGGTCGAGGCCCAGGCCCAGCTCGATGCTTTCGCCGAAAGCCTGGCCTTGAGTCTGACTCAGCAGACTGTCGAGGGCACGGCGATCGCGGCGCCGCCGCCGGGTCAAGCCGGCTTCGAGGTTGACACCACCGACATCCAGCAGGGCGATCGGATCAATCTGACGTTCACCACGCCGCCCGGCACGACCCGCAACATCTCGATCGTGCGCGTTGATGGAACCACCACCCTGTCCGATCCCAATCTCGCGACCACCGACCCGAACGACGAGGTGATTCTGGTCGACTTCTCCGGTGGACTTGCAGCCGTCGAGGCCGCGATCGAGGCGGCGTTGACACCCGAAGTCGATGTCGTGGTCAACGGGACCGGCCTGCAGTTTCTCAATGACACCGCCGGCACATCGACGATTGACGCGCTCAGTGCGACGGTCACCGAGGCCGATCTTCAAGGCGGTGGCGACGAGTTCCCACTGTTCATAGATGGCGGGCGCAGTCCCGAACTTTATTCCGGCCGGCTTGAAGGTGTGCCGCAACGGGTCGGGTTTGCCCAACGCATCACCATTAACGATGCGGTCGTCGACGATCCTAGTCTTCTTGTTCAGTCGGACCCGACAACGCCGATTGGCGATACGTCGCGGCCGCAGTTCATCCTCGATCGGATCACTTCGGGCTCCTGGTCTTATCCGGATGATACGGGGATCGGTGGTGCGAATTCCTTTTCCGGGCCGCCATCGGAATTCCTCCAGCGCATCGTGGCCGATCAGGGGCGCAAGGCGGAAAACGCGCTTCGCGTTCAGGACGCTCAGAGCATTGCCGTAACTGCGCTGGAAGAACGTTTCACTGCGACATCGAAGGTCGATGTCGATGAGGAAATGGCACGGCTGATCGAGCTTCAGGCCGCGTTTCAGGCCAATGCTCGGATCATCTCGGCCTATCAGGAATTGGTCGATGTACTGCTGGCGATCTGACCACCGTTTCGGTGAGACCGCGTTGAGGAAGGATCGTCACCCATGACCAATTCCTGATAGGCCGAGATGATCCGAGCATTGGCCTGAAACGCGGCCTGAAGCTCGATCAGCCGTGCCATTTCCTCATCGACATCGACCTTCGATGTCGCAGTGAA
>JBCBSK010000087.1:0-15498 GCA_039819185.1 Pseudomonadota bacterium
AAAAGCCGAACTCGTTCAGCGTGTCCGTATGGATGTGGACGCAGAAATCGCTTGCGTCAGCGGCTCGCAAAGTTCCGTCGATCACAGCGGGAGAGGCACCGAAATCCTCGTGGATCTTGACGCCGACGGCCCCGCCGGAGACCGATTCTGCGACCGAGTCCGGATCCGAACAGCCACGTCCCAAAACACCGAAATTGAGCGGAAACGCATCACAGGCTCGCAGGAACTGGCCCATAACGTTCGGGCCCGATGTCGAAACATCGAAATTTGGCCCCGGCGACATACCGATCATGGTCGTCGTGCCGCCGGCCAGTGCATGCCACGCCTGTTCCGGTGACAGAAAATGGGCATGAGCTTCGATCGTGCCGGGCGTGACGATCGAGAGTTCTGCTTGTACGACGGTGGTGTTTGGCCCGGTTCTCAGCGCTGGATCGACGCCGTCCATGATGTCGGGATTGCCGGCCTTGCCGACGCCAACGATCGTACCGTCGCGAATGCCGATATCGCCTTTGATCACGCCCAAAACAGGATCGATGATTGTGGCGTTCTGCACCACCATGTCGAGGGCGCCCGAGGCGGCGGTCCCGGTTGTCTGAAAGCCTTCACCGTCGCGCAATGCTTTGCCGCCGCCGACGGTCAGTTCATCGCCATAGCTGGTATGATCTTCGGTGACTTCGGCCAGAAGTGAGGTGTCGCCGAGTCTAACCAGATCACCTGTCGTCGGGCCGTAGAGCTCGGCATAGGCGCGCCGTGTCATGCGGGCCATGGATTAGGCGCCCTTATAGCCGCGCATACGCGCCTCTTCCAGCGCACGCATCTTGAGCGTTTCGTCGTCGGCCAAGCCTTCGACGAGTCCTGCGAAGCCATGCACGCGGCGGCTACCTGCAAACGGCACAAGGCCGATCCGTTTGGCAACGCCTGGGTCGAAGCGAGCGCCAACGCCGGATGGCGCATCAAGCCTACGGCCATATGCCGCTTTACGATCGAAGGCGAGCGCCCGGTTGACCTCGAAGAAATGCGCATGGCTCCTCACTTGGATTGTACGATCGCCGGTATTGATGACGTCGATTTCGATCCGGTCGCGGCCTTGATTGACCTCGATGTCATCGTCGGGCGTGAGGACTTCGCCAGGCACGAAGACGTTCTCAACGGGCTCGCTGCCCGGTGTAATCGGATCGAACACGGTGACGAGCTTGGTGCCTTCGGCAAGTGAGACCTCGACCGAGACGAACGGAATGAGCGTCGCGACGCCGGGTTCGACGTCGTCGGTTGTCAGACAGGAGCGTCCGACCTCCAAAACATCCTGATAGGGCAGGTCGCGGCGGGCTGCTGTCAGGATCTCGTCGGTGATCAGCGCGGTTGCCTCCGGCTGGCTCAACCTGATGCCGAGCCCGCGGTAGCGGCGGGCGAGTTCGGCGGCCGTGAAGATGGTCAACCGGTCACGTTCTGTCGGTGTCAGCATCATCGGGGGACGGCTCGCGACTGATAAGCGGGCAGGGCGTTAGCCATCTATCAAGATGCAAACAGAGCGCCTAATGCGCGATCATGGCGCATCATGCCGATGTCGGCAATCGGGCTGAACGCACTGGGATGTTGCGGCGGTATCTCGCTTGCCAGAGCTGCAATCCCGGGACGCAGATCGCGGATGAGAGTCTGTGCTGAAACTGCGCCGATCAGATTGAGCCGGATCGCCGCTGACACGAGCCGCTGCACGAGGCCAAGGGCGGAGACCGCGAGTGTTTGGCGCAGGTCGACGCCTGCCGCACCATGGACCAGACCTTCAACAATCGGCAGATGACCCAGCGCCTTGTCGCGTCTCAGGGCGTCGGAATAGGCATAAAGGCCGGTTTCGCTGAGGCTGGTATGGGCGGACAACAGGCCGGAGCCCGTGGTGCGTGACGCCCGACGCGCTGTTTCTGACCAGATCAACGCATCCATCTCCCGATCGAGCCCGATCAGTGCATCGAGATCATCGTGCGCCGCATGGGCCTGAGCAACAAAAACACGGTCCTGTAGAGCCCAGCGATTGTGAAGCTGCGCCGAGATGAAGGCGTTGAGCGTCTTGCGTGTAACGGCACCGGAGCGTGACAACGCTTCAAGCCCCCAGGACTGGGTGAAGGCGCCGGTCGGAAACGCTGTATCCGCGACATGAAGCAGCCGAAGCAAGGTGTCTGAGGATGGATTGGTCATTCGTCCGCTCCATCGATCGCGATCTGGTTATCCTCTAGGAGATCTCGCAGCCGTGCCAGAATTGCCCCGCGGCCGTGATCTGCGGCGACGGCAAGCACCACACCGTCGAAACGCACCCGCCAATGCAGTGTCCCTGCGCGTGCGCCGAGCTTCAGGGCTGCTTCCATGTCACGTGGGATCAGTCGGAGCCAGGTCTCCGGCCCGACCCGGACAACAATCGCGCGCGTCTCATCGAGATACAGCACCGAGCCGTCTTCAAGCTGTGTATCGCGCGGCAGCGCGATGGCACAGACGGTGCCGTGATCGGTTTCCGCCCGAAGCCTTGAACGCATCGCGTCTTGCGCGGTCAACCGCAGTGTTTCGACTGTCCCGCCATGCGACAGCCTGTGAAGGCGCTCGGCTAACTCGGAGTCTTGCGCCTTGCCGAGGTTCTCGGTCAGGGGCAATGGCGTTGTGTCGCGCGGAGACATAAAATTGGCCGGGGAACCAAACTAACGGACTTCAGGGGCGAAAACAGAATGTCTGAATATGCGTAGAGGCGATGTCTTGTCAGGGAATACCCATCCGCCGCAACGAGCCTTCAACGGTCCGAATAAGCACCGGGTCCTCAAGTGGGAAGGTCTGCATCATCGCCTCCACCGAAGCGTCAGGCCATTCTGCCAGCGCACGATCGCGCCAGCGTTGCATTTTTACGCGCTGGCCACTCAACTCCGCGGCAATAGCGGCCCACAGAACCGGATAGTAATAGGTCCCCGGCGAATGCACCGCTTTCTCAGCCAGCACCATGGCGCCGTCTAGGTTATCCTGGGCAATCTCATTCAGGGTCTGGTTTGCCAGCATCCCGTAATACAACGGGTCGAGGGGGCTCAACGCCATGGCGCGCTTCGTAGCGCTGTGCGAGGGGACGTAGTCGCCCTTCATGTTGAGAACGAGGCCCTTGGTGTAATGGCAATGGGCATAGTTCGGGTTTATCTTGAGGCCCCTGTCGAGCCACGCGACACTGGCTTCCGCGTCATGTGAGAGCCACAGCGCCCGGCCCATACAGAAGTTGGCAAACGGCTCGTCCGGATTGATCTCCAGTGCCTGTTTCGCTTCTGAAATGGCCTCGTTCAAATGCTCTTGCCGGCCATCCTCCATCCGCAAGAACGCGTTTTGCCAGTGAACAAATGACATCCCCGAGTGAGCGCGGCTGAAATGCGGGTCGAGGGTCAGGGCTTGTTTGAAGTAGCCGGCGGCCAACTGGTTGTCGTTCGGACTGAACCTGAAGGCGTGAGCCAGCCCAAGGTGGAAATGCGACCAGGCATCGAACTGATCAGCCGATAGTCTACGGGATCGCATGGCCTCGAACTGCGGGACGCTGAGCTCCAAGGCCGAGATGACTGTCGAGACAATCTCTCCGCGCACCATTTGTACGTCACCAGCATCGAAGCTGAAGCGGTCTGACCAGACGAGTGTATCGTCAGCCGCCGACTGGATCTCAAGAGAAGCCGACACGCCCGACCCAAAAGGCTCGACCAAGCCAGTGACGATATAGCCAACGTTCAAATGTCTTGCGACATCGGCTGGATCAAACGTTTGAGGATCGAAGCGAAACGACGAGCCGCGCGCAATCACATGCAGCCATTTCACCCGCGACATCCCGGCGATGAGCTCGGCGGGAAGTGCTTTCGCAAGCGTGTCGCATTGCGGTGACTCGCCGATGCTCAGGAAGCGCAAGACCGCGATGCTCGGCTGCCCCGCGCCATGCACTGGCCCCGCGGCCACATCGATTGGACTGTCACTCGCGCTCGTTTTTGGCTTTGCGGGCGTGCGTTCTGGTGCATTCACCTCAGCGACGAACCGGAAGCCGCGCCCGTGAAGCGTCTTGATGAAGCGCTGCGTCTCGCCATTGTCGCCAAGCGCGCGTCGTGCGGACTTGATGGCCGTTGAAAGGCTGGTGTCCGAAATGAAACGGCCCTGCCAGATCGCTTCGATCAACTCATCTTTCGAAACCACGCGGTCGCGGTGTTCGATCAGCAAGGCGATGAGCTCAAACGCCTTGGGTTCGACCGCTATCACCTGACCGTTCTGCCGAAGCTCTCGCTTGGATACCTCCAGCTCAAAGGTGTCGAACGCAAATATCATGAGCGGATCCTACCGTCCGGGGCATTGCCTGTCATGCCCGTCGGCCGCGGCGTCGCAGGCCGTCTATGCCCATGATCCGTCAGCAAAGCTGATTGTCGTCTAACCATCTGTCTCTCGTCGTGACCGCAGTAGCGGCCGACCTGAACCAAAGCCGTTCCGCTTACCAGCGACAGTTCGGTCCCGCGCTCTGCAAACGGGGCGCTCCCGAGACATATCCCCAAGACCTCTTCATGAAATCCCCAAGCTCCCTTCAAGCACGGGCAGCCGCGTTCTTCTAGAGCCCAGGTCAGGCCGGGCGATGGTCCCGGCACCATCACACGCGGCTTGTGGCCCGACCTGAAGGATATCGACATGCCTCGTTCGCTCATCTTCGTCTATGGCGTTCTGGCCTATGTGCTGTTTTTGGCCGTCTTTGCGTATCTGGCCGGCTTCCTGCTCGGGATCGTTCCCAAGGCCATCAACGATCCGGCCTCGGCGATCCATCCCGTCGGCGCCGTCGCGATCAATCTCGGACTGATCGCCTTGTTCGGCGTGCTGCACAGCCTGCTCGCGCGCGATTGGGTGAAGCGGCGTATCACCCGGATCATCCCGGAGGCCGCCGAGCGCAGCACCTATGTGGTGCAGTCGAGTCTCTGCCTGGCGCTTCTGATGTGGCAATGGCAGCCGCTCACGGCCACGCTTTGGTCCCTCGATGGGCTTGCGGCGCTCGGAGTATATGCCGTCTTCGCGATCGGCGCCGGGCTGGTGCTCTGGTCGACCTTCCTGATCGACCATTTCGAGCTGTTCGGTCTGCGCCAGATCTGGGTGCATCTGAAGGGCCAGGCCATGCCCGAGCCCAAGTTCAGAACGCCCGTGCTGTACCGGATCGTCCGTCATCCGATGCAGCTTGGCGTGATCATTCTCTTGTTCGCGACACCGCACATGACGGTCGGCCATCTGCTGCTGGCGGCTGCGATGACCGGCTACATCTTCGTCGGCCTTCACTTCGAAGAGCGCGCTCTCATCCGTCAGTTCGGCGACCGCTACCGCGCCTACCGCGGGCAAGTGCCGCTTCTCTTCCCACGCATTGGTGCGATCGCCCGCGACCGCTCCGCTGCCTGATCTCCCTCTCCCTGAAATCACTCTTGTCTGAAAGGACACATCATGACCACCACACCTACCCGATGGAACGACTTTCAACTGCCTTTCAACAGCGGAGATGTGAAGGACATTCAAGTCGTTGCGCTCAGTGACGGCAATGCCGCAGTGCTCTGGACTCAGTCTGGCCAGGACGGAGACGATCTCTTTGTTTCGATGATGAACGTGCTGGGCGGCTTGAGCACACCGTCACTTCTGGTGGCCGGTGCTGAATTCAATGTCGCCAACTTCGACGCGGTTTCCGACGGCGCCGGCGGTCTTGTCGTCGCCTACGAACGCGACGCAGGTTTTTCGTCAAACATTATCGCGCAGCGCGTCAGCATTGATCACAATGGTGAAAATGCCGCGTTCTCGCTGGGAACAGCCACGCTGATTGCCAGCGACGATTCAACCTTCGACGTCTCGAGCCCCACGATCACCTACGACGTGCCGACCGACAGCTATCAGGTGGGGTACCAGTCCATCGGCGATGGCAGAGTCAATGCGCATAGCGTGCATGTGGATGCCTTTGATGCCACAGATCCGCCACGGACCTTGACCTCGACACTGTTGAACGCAGGGACCGACTACAGCGATCCGACTCAGACCGCCTCATCGACCCTGGCCAACGGCAATGTCGTCATCGTCTCGAACCTCGATACGCACGGCCAGGCCGGCCAGAACGGTCTGTATTTCAACATCATCGAGCATGACGGCATTCCCGTTGTCGCTCCACAATCCGTTGGGTTCACGACCACAACACCTGAATTCGACGACCAGCCGGCCGTGGCCGGGCTGAAGAACGGTGGCTTCGTCGTCGCCTGGCGTCAGGAGGCGGGCAGCGATACCGACATCGTCATTGCGGGCTTCGACGATTTGGGGAACCCGACGATTGCACCCCAGATCCTAACACTTGGCCCTGTTACCGATGCGGCGGAGACTCCGGAAATCACCGCTCTGGATGATGGCGGTTTCGTCGTCACCTGGCTCGAAAACGTCGGCAACGCCCGGTCGGCCATCTCGCAGCGGTTCGATCAGAACGGCAATGAGGTTGGTAGTCGGTTCGCCTATGAAGTTGACGCGGGCATAGAGCACAACAGTCCGTCCGTTGACGTTCTCGCCGACGGCCGTATCGCGATCAGCTACATCATGGAGACCACTGAGGGCGGCGCCCCGATTGCCCAGATTTTCGACCCGCGTGGCGATACGATCGTGGGGTTGGAACAAATCGATGACACCATCACGGCGGGGTTCGGCGAGACGACTGTATATGGCGACACCAACTTCATCAGTTTCGGCGTCGGTGGCAATGATACGCTCTTCGCCTGGGGCGAAGGCGACAATCTTTACGGCCAGAACGGCGACGACATGCTGTACGCCGGCAATGGCAAGGACCGTCTGGACGGCGGCGCCGGCAACGATACCGCTTCGTTCCAACACATCCTTGGCAACAACATCGACGCGCACCTTGGATATGGCAACACGCTCCTCGACGGATCGGTCCATCATATCCTCGTCGGTATCGAAAACCTCATCGGGACCAATCACGATGACCGGCTCTCTGGCGACGACGGCGCCAACAAGCTCACAGGCTGGTACGGCGACGACATCTTGATGGGCCATGATGGTGATGACCATCTGATCGGCGGTCAGGGGAAAGACGAGCTTTGGGGGCTCGGCGACAACGACACCCTCAAAGGCGGCGAGGGTAGCGACATCCTTTTTGGCGATGACGGCAAAGACACGCTCAAGGGCGGCAAGGGGGCCGACGAAATGGGGGGTGGCTTCGGCGCTGATCTGCTCGAAGGCGGCAAAGGTAGCGACACGCTCTTTGGCGGGTTTGGTGGCGACACGCTCGAAGGCGGGAAGGGTGCTGACAAGATTGTCGGCGGCGACGGCATGGACGACCTGCGCGGTGGCGACGGGGGGGATACGCTGCGAGGTCACAAAGGCAAAGACTCGCTCAATGGCGGCAAGGGCAAGGACATCCTGACTGGCGGATCAGGCAAAGACGTCTTTGACTTCGATAAGGCGTCAGACTCTGGCAAAGGCGGCGGCAAGGCTGACGACATCACCGACTTCACGCGCGGTCAGGATGATGTCATCGATCTTAGTGACCTCGTGTCCGGCAAGCTCGCATTCCGCGGCGACAATGGCTTTAAAGACGGCAAGGACAATCAGCTGATTGTCGTTGACCGTGGTGATGACGTTCGTGTCCGCATCGATTTCGATGGCGATCAGCAGTCGGATTTCGACATTGATGTGCTCAATACCAACACGCTGAAAGAAGGTGATTTCCTTCTTTGAGCAGTGACTTCGCGGGACGTCGCCATCCGGCGACGTCTTGCTCTCGGGCCAAGCGCGACGTGCAACGCGTTGCAAACCGCCGCTGGCAGTCAGCCCTCTGCTATCAGCTTTGCGTGACTTTCAGTCGGCCGGCGAAGCGCTGCTAGCCACGTCGGCAAGTGGCGGCCGATCACTCGACAGATGCCATCAAGAAGCGTGGACGGAAGCATGGAGGAACAGTCATCGCCCAGGTCTTGGTTGACTTTCATGCGTAGCGGTCGGCCTGAGCTTCAAAAGCGGGGATAAGACAGCTGGCAAAGGGATGCTGGATGGTTCGCGTATCAGTACATAGCACCAGTGCATATCCAGGCTACCTGAAGGCCGCGCGTCCGGTTTCCGAGAAGTATCAGGCTCGGTGGGCGCCTGATTTCTCGGCATTGACTGATCGCAGTGCCCGCGACATTGAGTTCGAAGGTATAAGCCAGGCGTGACCTTGGTTTGTGCCTAGCTCCAAAGCTGTCATCCATTTATAGCGTCGGATCCTGTCACTCTGAACTTAGGGCCGACATTGGCGTCCGACCGTTCGCAACGGCAAAGAAGACATGCCGCCAAGGGCCGTTGGGCGAGAACGCTGCCGGGAGTTGATGTCTGCCGGGTCCGCGCGAGTGTCTCTGACTGCCATTCGCATCAAACCTTCACGATACTCTCAGTCCTGTTCCACACCGAGCCGTTCGATTGACGTTTCACGCGCCTTGAGGGTGCGTTTGGTCTGTTCGGGGGAAGCAAGTGCGGTTGCATTGATCAGGCATTCGGCAACGGCGAAGTAGCTGGTGATAGAGTTCGAAATGAAACTGCTCTGATGTGACGCAAAAAGCGTGGTTTCGGCGTAGTTGACCAATGGCGAGCTGACAAAATCGGTAATGGCGATAACCGACAGCCCGCATTCCGATGCAGCCCTCGCCACACGCACGACCTCGCGCGAGTACGGTGCGACGCTTGCCAAGATACAAACATCGCGCTGTTCCATGGCGCTCAGCTCTTCAGCGGCTCCAAGAGCGTTGGCATTCAGGATCGACACATCACGTCGTATCAGGCGCAGCCCGTATACGAGGAATGCCGCCAGAGAATGGAACTGACGGATTCCAAATACACAAACACGCGGTGCGGCCGTAACGAGTTCGACGGCCTTTTCGAAGCTCGCAGAATCGAACGTCTCGATGAAACGATCAATATTGGCCTGGTTTTCGCGACAAAGCTGTGTCGCACGTTGCTTGACTGTCGAGTCGGCGTCCGTCAGGGCGTCCTGGACTTTGTTGAGGTAGAAAGTACCGGGTACGGCCGGCGAAGATCCGAACAGGACTTTCTGAAAATCGCCAAAACCTTCGTAGCCAAGGTTTTGCGCCAATCTGGTTATTGTAGAGGGGTTCGTGCCGACGCGTTGCGACAGTTTTGTGATCGACAACAGATCGGGGCTGCCATGCAATGCGAGGATCTGGCCGAATGCCTCACGCGCCTTCTTTCCGAGAACAATCTCCGATTCCCCACGCATGATGGTCATCAGGAGTGCGCGCATTTCGTCAACCGATGCCGGAGGTGTACTAGGCGGCTGCTCGCTCGCTTTGGTAGATCGGGCCTCCTCTTGCATCGCTGTAAATCCTCCACTCAATGCCCTTGCTTGAAACATTAAAGATGCATGTGGCAAGAGTGTTTTCATTGTCCGGATCGGCCGGATCATCCCGCCTGATGGGGAGTCCTGTTCCGGAGGCGTCGCGCAGAATCACCAAGCTGTCCTGCGTTTCTTGGCTTATCAACTGTTCTCCGCGTCTTTGTCGGTCACCTGACGACTGCGTGATTGTCTGGCTCTCATGGGCAAGATGAAGGGCATGGTTTGCGTGAAGCGACGTTTCGGTGATGGCACGAACCGACGCCGCGCCCCCACCATATTCGACGCTCAGCAGGCGTTCGTCACCAACCTGCGCAATCGACATGTGGAACCCGCCAGACTGAGGGTTCTCGGTCAGTTTCCCAACGGCCTCATCGATCGAGAGGCAGTTCAGCACGTTGCGACACAGGACCATTCGCGAGATGCAGGGCTCAATCTGCAGAAGGCGCAGATTGTTCACCGCAGACACGAGACCGGCATCGTTCCAGCCAAAGGTATGGCCGGGCATTGAGCCTGGATAACAAAATGCGCGAATACCAGTGCCGTCTGTCGGGCGCAGATCGGCAACGAAGCAGCTTCCGCGAAAGAACGGTAACCCATCTTCATTGTGCGCGATCGTGATCGGATTGCCGGGTATCTGCACCGTGGTGCACCCGTCCGGGACTGAGGCAAGAAGGTCTCCGCGGCAATTCCACGCCAGAACATCCCGGAATGGGAGATCGAGCCCCTCGGCCAAGCCTTCGAGTTCGGTCCAGATGTCGGGGTAGGCGTGTCTGATTGTATCGGCGATGCGGGTCAGAACCGGATTGTGTGCCGCGTCCGTCACCTGTGCCCAAATGGCCGAGTGGACTAGATGCGACTGCACGGCCCGACGACCCTGTCGGCCCAACGCGCGCCCGATCTCCCGACTGGACCCGGTCGCGACGCACCAGCCAATCGCGTTGGACTTTCTAAACATGGTTCAGAAAGTCCTTCATGCGCGGGTTGGGTGGCGTGTCGATCACCTTGCGCGGGTCGTCATCGACGGCAATCTTGCCGTTTTCCATGAAAATCAGTCGCGTGCCGACCTGTTTTGCAAAGCTCATCTCGTGCGTGACCACGACCATCGTCATGCCTTCCTTGGCGAGTTGCAGCATGACGTTCAACACTTCCTGTTTCAACTCCGGATCGAGCGCCGAGGTCGGCTCGTCAAACAGCATGACTTTGGGTTTGACGGCCAGGGCACGAGCAATGGCCACACGCTGTTGCTGGCCGCCGGAGAGCTCCGACGGATAATGATTTTCCTTGTCTGCAAGCCCGACCTTGGACAGCAAATTCCGGGCCTGTGCCTCAGCGTCCGACTTGGAGGCTCCACGCACCTTGCGCGGACCAAGCGCCACATTCTGCAAAGCGGTCATTTGAGGAAACAGGTTGAACTGCTGGAAGACCATCCCTGCTTCTTGCCGGATTTCGCGAAGCTGCTTGTTGCTGCCTGTGACGGACATGCCGTCGACGATCAAATCACCGCCTGTGATCCGCTCCAATCCATTGATGCAGCGCAGCAGCGTTGATTTGCCGGAACCCGATGGCCCGATCAGGACAACGACCTCGCCGCGATCAATAGAGAGGTCCACCTGATGCAAAACGGCCAGCGGCCCGAATGACTTACTGGTTTGTTTGAATTCGATGAAGCTCACAGGATCCTCATTCGCTTTTCGATAAGCCGCAATGCGAGGGTCATAATCCCGGTCATGATCAGGTAGCAGACCGCGACAGCGGTCCAGATTTCAACGGCGCGGAAGTTGGCCGCCATGATCTCTTGCCCGGTGCGGGTCAGTTCGCCGACACCAATCACGATGAACAGGGAGGTGTCCTTCAGACTGACGATGAACTGATTGCCGAGCGGCGGTATCATGCGCCTGAAGGCAATCGGGCCGATGATGTAAAGCAGAACCTTCCAGTGAGGCAGCCCGATGGCCAGGCCGGCCTCACTCAAGCCCTTGGAGATCGACAAGAACGCCCCGCGGACGATTTCCGCGATATACGCGCCGGCATTGACGATAATGGCAAGGACGGCCGCTGACATTGGGTCAATGCGGATATCGGCCAACACAGGCAGGGCGAAGTAGAGGAACATCACCTGAACCACGATCGGCGTGCCTCGGATGATTTCGATGTACACGAAGGCAATCGCATTTCCGATTGCTCCGCCGTAAGCGCGCATCAGGCCGGCAATGAAACCGATGGCCATGCCACCGATTAAGCCAAGAACCGTGATGTAGATTGTGACTTTCGATCCGGCGATGAGTTGCGGGATGAAGTCAATGATAATGGACCAATCGACCTGCATGACGTCCCTTCACGGATTCGCGCCGTGCATGGCGCGAATCCATCTGACTTTGAAAGGTGGGATCAGTTCGACGGTGGTTTTGTGCCGAACCACTTTTCGTAGATCGCGTCGTAGCGGCCGTCCGCCTTCATCGCGGCGAGAGACGCATTCACCTTCTCAACAAGATCGCTGCCCTTGGGGAAGCCGATCCCATATTCGTGGGCCATCATTTGATCGCCGACGGCTTTGACTTCACCATTACCAGCCGTGGCGATGTAGTACAGCACATTGGGTGTATCGTGCATCGCCGCATCGACCCGTCCGGTGCGCAACTCCAGATAGGCGTTGTCGATGTTGGGGAACAGGCGGATTTCGGAGTCCGTGAAGTTCTCGTTGGCGTAGTCCGCGGCAGACGTCCCTGTCTTCAGTGCAATTGATTTGCCCGCAAGGTCAGCTTCGCCAGTGATGTCACTGTCAGCCGGAACCATCAGCAGAAAGCCGCTGTCATAATATCCGTCCGAGAAATCGATGACTTCCATGCGCGACTCTTTGATCGTGATGCCAGCGAGCGCCACATCAACCTGGCCGGTCTGAAGCGCCGGGATGATGCCGTTGAAGTCCATCGGACGCAGTTCGTAGGTCACGCCGAGGTCTGAAGCGATGGCAGCCCACATATCGATGTCGAACCCGACATATTCGTCACCTTGCTTAAACTCGAACGGCACAAAGGCGGTGTCCGTGGCGACGATGAGGTCTTCTGCCATTGCTGTTGCTGCAGAGATGGTCAGCGCCGCAGCTGCGGCAAGTTTCATGAGCGTTTTCATGAGTGCTCCTGGTCTGAACGTATAGCGGGGCCGGTGACGGCCTGGTGTTGCCTACACATCCATTCTATGCAAAATTAATTGCCTGTAAATACAAAATGCAAATATCGTTGCATTATACGAGGCGTAGAAGCCGGACCATGCTGTCATGACCGCTGTCTTTCATCGCAATTCCCGCGCAAGTCTTCCTACCGCGACGACAGGTGACGGGTGCTACATCATTGACAGCAATGGGAAACGCTACCTGGACGCATGCGGTGGCGCCGCCGTATCGTGCCTGGGGCATTCCAACGCGGAAGTCCGCGAGGCCTTGCATCGTCAGATTGATGAATTGGCCTATGCGCACACCGGATTTTTCACATCCGCGCCCACGGAAGAGTTGGCCGAGGCACTTGTCCGCAACGCACCGGGCGACCTCGCCCATGCCTATATTGTGTCCAGCGGTTCAGAGGCCATCGAGGCGGCACTGAAGCTGTCCAGGCAGTATTTTGTGGAGAAAGGCGAGGGACAACGGCATCGCATCATCGCGCGCAAACAGAGCTATCACGGCAATACGCTCGGTGCCCTTGCGGCCGGCGGGAACGCCTGGCGGCGGGCGCAATTTGATCCTTTGTTGATGGCGGTGAGCCACATCTCTCCGTGCTACGAATATCGCTGGAAGGCCGAGACCGAACCGACATTTGAATTCGGCCAGCGCGTTGCAAATGAGCTGCAAACTGAGATCGAAAGACTTGGCCCGGAGACTGTGATGGCGTTTGTCGCCGAGCCCGTGGTTGGCGCCACTCTTGGTGCCGTCCCCGCGGTCGAAGGCTATCTCAAACGTGTCCGGGAAATCTGTGATCTGTATGGCGTCCTACTGGTCTTGGACGAAGTGATGTGCGGGATGGGGCGGACCGGCAGTTTGTTTGCGTGTGAACAAGACGACGTAGCACCGGACATCGTAACGATCGCGAAGGGTCTGGGGGCAGGCTATCAGCCCATTGGTGCGATGCTTTGTACCTCTGACATATTCGAGACGATTGCTGATGGCAGCGGCTTCTTTCAACACGGGCATACTTATCTGGGCCATCCTATGGCTACGGCAGCGGCCAATGCGGTTTTGTCCCAGATCGGACAAGACGACATGTTGGGCAGGGTCCGCCAGCGCGGCGCCGAATTGCAAAACCTTTTGCACGAAAGGTTCGCAGCGCATCCGCATATTGGCGACATTCGTGGCCGCGGATTGTTCCTGGGATTGGAACTTGTCGAAGACCGCAGTGAAAAGGCCCCGTTTGACCCAGCGAGATCCGTGCACAAGACGATCAAGGCCGCCGCTATGTCGGCAGGCCTGATGTGCTACCCGATGGGCGGCACTGTCGACGGTCGTCAGGGTGATCATGTCCTGCTTGCTCCGCCTTTCATCATTGAAACCGCGCAACTCGAAGAGATCGCCGATAAGCTTGGCGTGGCTATCGAAGCCGCCATTTCAAAATGATCGCACTGCCGCGCATCATGGTCGCACCAAACGGCGCGCGGCTTACGAAAGCAGACCATTCGGCGGTCCCAACGACTATCTCGGAGATTGTGCAGACGGCTAAAGACTGCTGGGAAGCTGGCGCGGGAGGATTGCATGCCCATGTTCGCAACCGCGATCAGCAGCACGTCCTGGATGCTGGCCTCTACCGGGAACTAAGTGCCGAGATGCGGCGCCAACTACCAGATATGCTCGTTCAGATCACCACCGAGGCCGTCGGGCGCTACACTGCCGAGCAGCAATGCCAACTGGTCAAAGACGTTAGGCCACCGGCTGTCTCTATCGCTCTGCGCGAACTGGTTCCCGGTTTAAGCCAGAAAACCGTCCGATCATTCTACCATTGGGCATATGATGCCGGTGTTGCGGTCCAACACATCCTTTATGATCGCGGAGACATTCAACGGTTGGCGCACCTTGTCGAGATCGGTCAGATTCCAAAGGACGGAGTTCAGGTTCTTGTGGTGTTGGGCCGGTATTCGCCTGATCATGTCAGCGTGCCAGATGATCTGACGCCGCTGTTGGAGGTATTGAAGCACGGCTGTGCGCAAGCTGATTGGGCGGTCTGCGCCTTCGGCCGCAACGAAACGGCCTGCCTCCGGTATGCGGCCGACCAAGGCGGCAAGATGCGTATCGGCTTTGAGAACAACACGGCGCAGGCCGATGGGACAATCGCACCGAACAACGCGGCTCGCGTCGACGAACTCATATCGGCATTGGTTGGTTGAACAAAAGCGCGAGCATCTGATGCAAACGGCGGCGTTGCACCGAAAGGCAGCTTTCTATCCACGGTTCCGGCAGCCCATTGACGTTTCTTGCCTTGGCTTCCTGGGCGTTTCGTCCGGCCGCCTGATGGAGGCGCTGGCAATCCTCCGGTGAAAATGATGCCCGGTGGCTGGTCTTGCCCCACATCTGACAAGGCGCCGGGAAGTCCGGCAAGTGGGCGCTTCAACCGTGCCGCAGTGCGGTCTTCATCACTTTCGGCAAAACAATGATGTCTTGATTGAGCGTGTTGTGTGCGGGGACCTCGCCGTCAGCATTCGGTGTCTGCCGCTGCGAGCGGTGTTCCTGTAGCAGGGCAGGTGTGATCTCCGAGATTCCCTTGCTACCGACAAAAGGTAGCACGTGGTTCCACAAGCGGGCTTCGAGGTTCTGAACGTCGCGGGCGTTGCGCTCGCCCGCCATGCTTGCCGCATAGTCTGTTGGAAACAGCTTGGCTGGGGAACCTGGATTCGAACCAGGACTAACGGAGTCAGAGTCCGTGGGTCTACCGTTAACCTATTCCCCAAGCGCTGTGAGCCGGTCGACCAGGCGACCGGCGGCACGTTCAGGTGATCTGTCCAAAATCAGTATACACCATGCGCCTGAGCGGGCGTATCTACCTCCATTTGAGGTCACGGTCCAGCCCCCTGCGGTGGCGCATGCGCTTCTTTGCACGGCAGTTGCTCGGTCTCCAAGCTTGCCCTCGCGTCGAACCCTG
>JBCBSK010000088.1:0-15497 GCA_039819185.1 Pseudomonadota bacterium
GGGTAACCTCCTCAGTCCATTGATGGCTCCAGGACCAGTTAAAAAGAAGTAATTCGGCACTAGCAGCCAGCTTTTCACTCGCCGAGAGGTTTAAGAACGCTCCGTCTCCAACAGTGCCAAAGAACCGCCTGCCTTCTTATGTGCCATATCTCTCGTCCTTCACTTAACGCGTCTGGCGCTGTCGAACGCCGGTCAGGCGCCCGCCGCGATGCCGGTGATCTTCAACTGCGTCAGGTCCTGCCGGTGACCCTTCTTGCGGCGATAGTTCTTCCGGCGCTTCTTCTTGAACACGATGATCTTCGGCCCGCGGGTCTGGTCGACCACTTCAGCCGTCACCGAAGCGCCGTCCAGCGTCGGCGTGCCGAAGCGCACGTCGCTGCCGTCGCCAACGGCCAGCACATCGGCAATCGTGACCTTGTCGCCGGCCTCGCCGGCCAGTCGGCCGACGGTGATGACATCGTCCTTGGCGACGCGGTATTGCCGCCCGCCCGTGCGAATGACTGCAAACATCTTCCTAGTCCGGTCTACCTCAAGCATTTCGCCGGTCGCTTAGCCGCCGCTGACGATCCTTGCGTCGATCGTGCTGGCGTTGCGTCGGCGAAACCAAAAAAGGACCGACCAAGACGGACGATCCACAAAGCATCAAAGCGCGCGCACTATACGGATCGCGCGGGCGCTGTCAACGCTGCCCGTGCTTGCGCATGGGCGGTGATGACGCAGTCGAATATCGGTGTTCCAACGGCGGCGCACAAGAGGCGCTTGCGCCTAGATTGCAGACCATCCGTCGGCTGGACCGCGATCCCCGTTCCTCGGCCGGACATCGGGTTCAAACCGGCGAAGCTCGGACTTGCGAGTCGCCAGGCGTTTCGCTAAGTTCCCGGCCGCTTCGGCCCCCGACCCGCCGCCGAAGCCCGGGGCGGATCTCCTGCACAGCCCCGGCAAGACGGAGAGGTGCCGGAGCGGTCGAACGGGGCGGTCTCGAAAACCGTTGTGCGCGCAAGCGTACCGAGGGTTCGAATCCCTCCCTCTCCGCCACCAAGTCTCTGATATCACTGGATTGTTGCCTTCAGTTCATCCGCTCGGCGTCAATGCCCGGCTTTTCGTGGGAGTTTGCCAGGGGCAGGTGGTGATCCTGAACCGAAGACGGCGCATGGGAGACGCCAACCGCAGGATTTGAGCCAGTTTTCTCCGTCGACGCGTTTGGAGGTTCGGACTAGTTGGCGCGCGAGCGGCGCTAACAGGTGAAGTCGAGCAGTGTCTTCTTTGCATCCCAACGAGTCGGCAGTTTGGTCCGCTCGAAGTCAGGCTGCCTGCCGTCTCGTCAGAGGCACAGCTAGAGATCAAGGTCGACGGCAACGGCCGACGACTGGTAGAGTCGCTGGGAAACTCCGTGACCGGAAAGGTGCGGCAGATTCCGGCAAAATACGGGGCTGTTCCTGGTCTCCTAGACCGGGCGGACGGCCGGGCAAACAGCTTCCCGGGCGACGGCGCCCATAGCGGTCAACTGACCCATGACTTGCTAATCAACCGACGGCGGAGCCTTCCTGTTCCCCAGGTGATCGCTCCACCGACCCGCCTCGAGCGGGTAAAGCTCGAAACACTCGACGGTCTCAGGCAGCGTGATCGGCATATTGCCCTTGTTCAAGAGCATGGCAGAGCGGCCTGGGAGGCATGCACCGGGTACAACCGGCGCAGCCTGGTTGAGAGCAGCTTCTCCCGGCACAATCGGATCATCGGAAGGCGGGTTCGTACCCGGAGTCTGCCTGCCCAATGGACAGAAGCGGTGGTCGCGGCCAAGGCCCTAAACAGGTGTTCGATCTCGGACGGCCGATCACACACCGTGCGGGACAAACATCCATAGCAGGCATCAGCGCGCCTAGATGTGCCGGATGCACCTAAGCCCGGCGCAGTTTTGTGTAACAATGCCGCCGAACGGCATGCTGGATGATGCTTGGAGGAAACTGGTGTCGCTTGTAGGGGATTGCAGGCATCGACCGATGCGATCAGCCATGCCGCCATTGGTTCATGTGACGCCATTGGTTCATGTGACGCCATTGGTTCATGTGACGCCATTGGTTCATGTGACAAGGCACAGCCAGTGGCTGCAAACTCTCTGGGCTGGTAACTTCACTTACCGGGATCATATGACCGAAGCCTTCTGAATAGGCTTGAGAATGCAATGAACTTCAAAGGCAATTACCGAAAAATCGGCGACTTGGACGTCTCAGCCCTGAAATCCAAAGCACTTGAGCTTACCGAAGATGACTGGGCGGAAAACGCGCACCGTCAGAAGAGTTTCAAGGCCCATAGAAACACCAAATCGATACCGCTTATCTTCGACGAGGACTTTAGGCACAGCAATCCAACAATTCGCCCAATGTTTGAGCGCTTTGAAGCCGAGCTTGCGCCCATTTATCGGGCCGTGCGTGAAACGTTCGATGAAGCTAACGAAGCCGGGCGGCTGCAGACGAAAGTCGGAAGCTGTTACGCGATACGCACGCTCTTGGCGCGGCTCGATCCTGGAGGGTTCATCGATCCACACATGGATCGCAACTTTTCGCTAACGCACGCTCACCGCATTCACGTCCCCATAAAAACACACGCCGACGTTGAGTTTAGCGTTGGCGGCGAAGCCAAGAATCTGTCTCAAGGTGAGATATGGGAAATCAACAATCGCCGGATGCACGCGGTAAAAAACCGGAGCCCAATCGACAGAATTCACCTGATCATTGATTGGGTCATTCCAGGCGAACGATGTTGCTGTTCAAAGCACACCCATCCTTTGACACCATGCTCCCCTAAAGCGTGCATCGAAACCGACTACGCGCTTGAACCCTGCGGCTGTCTTGCCTGATCGTACTTCGGCAACCGGCAGCGGCCACGGGTTGCTGCAGACAACTTCCGCGCCATCCCAACACGCCAACCTTGGTCCAAACCGCGGCTTGGTCTAGCGTTAACGGGAAAGCGCGGCGTGGCAGCGTGCGGATGACGAACGGACGGAACGACAACCAAGTCAGATGGACGATGGTGAAACGCTAGCGGCAAGCGCCAAGCGGCGACGTTCGCACGAGGCCCTGGATATGCGGGTCACGTTGCTGCCTCGCGTCAGTTGGCTTCTGGTCGCCGTCCTTTCCGCACTCTTGGCCGTTGCACTTGCCTGGGGGTTTCTGGGTTCGATCGCTAGCACGGTGCGGGGCGACGGCGTGCTAATGCCTATGGATCAGCACATTCACGTCGCGGACGCCGAAGGCACAGCGATCGTCGACTCGGTGTTGGTGGAAGTCGGCGAAACCGTGTCGGCAGGGCAGGCCGTTGCTAGGTTGCGACACACTCAACGGGAAGCCCCGCTCGAGGCCAGGGAATCGGTCGTTAGCCCAATCGATGGAGTGATCTACGAGCTGCGCATCGTCGAAGGGCAGGCCGTTCGTCAGGGCGACCTGATGGTCATTTTTGCCGCCGGGTCTGAACAGGTTGAGGTCCTGGCCTTCATGGAGGGGGAACATGCGCGTCTCGTAGCGGAGGGAATGCCCGCTCATGTCGTTCCGACGACGGTGGAAGAGGCGGAGTTCGGCAGCATACGGGGCGAGGTGACCTTCATCTCAGTGCATCCCATGTCTCGGCAGGCCTTGAATACGTGGCTGGAGAATCCTGAACTGGTCGACGAGTTGGTCCGAAATGGCGGGCCCTATCTTGCCAGGATCGCGCTGCTTGGCGACGCGGACAGTCCGAACGGTTTTCAATGGTGGTCAGGATCCGGACCACCCTATGCCATTTCCACGGGAACACTTGCCGATGTGCGCGTCGTCGTCGGAGAGCAGGCGCCGATAACTTTGGTTATCCCCGCGCTCCGCCGCATTGTCGGGCCATGACGGCCACGCCTGCGCCGTTGGAGCAAGCGGCGAAGTCGCATTCCTCACGGGCGGTCCGTACACCAACAATTATTCAGATCGAAGCCATCGAATGTGGCGCCGCTGCGTTAGCGATCGTTCTGGCATTCCACGGCAAATTCGTCCCGCTAGAGGAAACGCGCATAGCCTGCGGGATCTCGCGCGACGGCAGCAAGGCCGTCAACATCGTCAAGGCCGCGCGCCATTACGGACTTGTCGCCAAAGGGTATCGCCGCCTTTCGTCCACGGTGCTCGAGGGTCCGTTTCCATCGATCGTACTGTGGAGCAACAACCACTTTCTGGTCGTCGAGGGACAGCAGGGGAGCCGAATTCGGATCAATGACCCGGCTCTGGGAAGGCGCAGCGTATCACGCGATGAGTTTGATGCCGGCTATTCGGGCATCGTTCTGACCTTCGAGAAGGCCGATGGGTTCGAAGCAGGCGGAAGCCCGCCGAGACTGACGAAAAGGCTGGTTGGACAACTGGCCGAGTTCCGGGTCGAACTGGCGTTTGTATTGCTCGTTGGGGCGTTGCTGGCCGTTCCAACATTCATCGCCCCGAGCCTGACGGCCGTGTTCGTCAACGCGGTCTTGATCAACCAGCTCGACGGATGGCTGGGCCCGTTGATCGGCTTGATGGCGGTGGCAGTGATCATCCAATTTGGGCTTGCCTGTGTGAAGGAGATCACGCTGCTGCGGCTTGAGATTGGGGTGGCCCTTAAGCGTTCGTCTGACTTCGTTTGGCGCATCCTTCGGCTGCCATCGGCTTTTTTTTCCATGCGCTATCTGGGCGATATCGCGCGCCAGATCACGAGTGTCGAACAGGTTTCTCATTTGGTCACAGCGGTGCTGGGTGCTGCTGCAATCAATGTTTTCACGGCCGCATTCATCTACGCGCTGATGATGATGTTGGACCCGATCCTGGCCAGCATCGCCCTTTTCGGGGCCCTGGTGAACGTCTTGGTCCTGAGGCTTGTCCACCGTGCGCGTTTGGACACCTCGATCCGATTGCAAACCGACCTGGGAAAACTGTATGGCACCTCAGTGGTCGGCTTGCGCACGATTGAAACGCTAAAGGCCACGGGTGGGGAGGATGATTTCTTCAGCAAGTGGGCAGGATATCACGCCCGGATGCTGCAAAGCGAGCAACGCCTCGCCCGGCTCGAACAGACGTCGTCTGTGGTTCCACCCTTCGTCGTTTTGCTGACCACAGCGGCCATACTCGCCATTGGCTCGGATCGCGTCATGGAGGGTGCGCTTTCGATCGGTGCTCTTCTTGCCTTCCAAGCCCTCTTGGCCTTCGTAGCCACACCGGTGCAACAGCTCGCAGTTGCCGCCGGGCGCAGCCAGGAAGTCGCTGCGAACCTGGCCCGCATCAACGATGTGCAGGCCTATCCGCTCGATTGGCGACATGGCCAGCCCGAGGCTGCCGCCACAAATGTCGACATGCCCGCCCAGCCAGAATGCGGTCTGGAGATGAACGCCGTTGCATTCGGATATGCGGCGCTCGACCCGCCGCTGCTTGACGGACTGACGCTGTCAGTCCCGCCGGGGGCGTGGATGGCAATTGTTGGGCCGTCGGGCAGTGGTAAGTCGACCATCGGCAAATTGATCAGCGGGCTTTATCAGCCATGGCACGGCAGCGTTAGCCTTGATGGCAGACCGCTGTCGGCCATCGATCGAAGGCAGCTTTCCCAACTGGTTGGCATGGTCGATCAGGATATTGCTCTGTTCGAAGGAACGATTCGCGACAACATCAGTTTGTGGGATCGGACCGTTTCCGATGAGGACATTTTCAAGGCGCTTGGCGATGCCGGCATGGCTGACGTCTTCTCGTCGCTGACCGCCGGCCTTGACACTCTGGTCGATGAGGGCGGGCGAAACTTCAGCGGCGGCCAACGTCAGCGGATCGAGATAGCCCGCGCCCTTGTGCGCTCGCCGTCTCTCTTGGTTCTCGACGAGGCGACGTCGGCGCTCGACCCGCCGACCGAATTCGCGATCATGCAGGCCTTGCGACGGCGCGGAATGACCTGCGTGGTCATCGCCCACCGCTTAAGCACGATCCGCGACTGCGATGAAATTGTCGTCCTCGACAAGGGCGAGATCCTGGAACGCGGCAGCCATCGGGATCTTATGCAACTGGGCGGCGTCTACTCAGGCCTGGTAAGCGAAAGTGACGGGACTTGACCAGTTCGCGTCCGACTCCGCTGGATCTTGCATCACTCGAAAAGCCAGCCCTGCTGAAGAGTGCGGCTCGCCTATTTATCCGACCTTCGGGCAGAGCGACGCTGGAGCAGGCGCGACGCTTCCTGATCGAGTTGCCTCGCGGTTGTTACGTGCCTCCACTTCGCGACCCGTCAGCCACATTTGAACTGGTGTCTGCCGATCCTGCATTGCCAAGCCCTCAATTGGATACCAGCGCGAACCCGGCTTCAGGCTTTGACGACTGGAATGAGGCCGTTTCGGCGCTACTGGGATCGTTGGACATTCCTGATGGTGCCGGCTTTAAGGCAAGCCAAGCTGATGCTTTAGACGCGGCAAGGCGGCTGGCAGCGGCGCTGGCGGATTGGGACCGGGCGGAACGAGCGTCCGAAACCGATCGCCGCCGCAAAGCCGCCTCGGCCGATGGCGGGATTCTCCGTGATGCCTATCGATCTCTTGGAACCGTAACTGACGCCGATTTCCGGCAAGCCAATCCGCCGGGGACCGATCCGTTGGTTGTGGCAATCGGGCTCATGCTGGCAAACGAGGATATCTCCGTCCGAAGTCTCCGTTTGGACGATCGGGCATCAAGCTTGGATCAACGTCTTCGAACGATCGCGCTGGCGTCTGGCTTCCGCGTGCGCGAGGTGGCCGTGCTCGGAGATTGGTGGGCGCAGGAGGGCGCGCCGGTCTTGGTGTTCACGAAGGATACGGACCAACCCAATGCCGCGCTGTGGGACGGCAAACGCTATCAGCTTCACGATCCGATCAGCGGAGACCGGCGGCCGCTTGACGGAGCGTCGGCCAAGGATCTCCAGCCGCGTGGGTTTGTGCTCTACGCGCCGCTTCCCGATAATCTGACGCCGCGAAAAGTAATACGATTTGCCCTAGCAGGCTCCGGGCTTGATCGTCGACGCATGATCGCAACGGGGATCCTCGCCGTTGTCATAGGGCTGTTAGCGCCTGTCGCGACAGGTGTCATCGTCGGCACTGCGATTCCCCATAGCGATTTGGGGCTGGCAGTCCAGATGAGCATTCTGGTTGTCGCGGCCGCCATAGGTGTCGCCGCCTTTCGCTTTGGCCAAGCGATTGCGACGATCAGGGCCACGACGGTCATTGATCAGCGCATACAAGCAGCGATCTGGGACCGCATCTTGCGACTACCGACCGGCTTCTTCCGTCGCTTCTCGACCGGCGACCTTACGCGGCGAGCCCTCGCGGCAGAGGAGGCGCGGCAAATCCTGACCGGACCAGCGTTGAGCGGCCTGCTTAGCGGCATGTTCGCAGGCATCAGCTTCTTGCTGATGTTCTATTATGACACCGCGCTGGCCCTTTACGGATTGGCCTTCACACTGCTGACGATCGGGGGAATCGCTTTGGTTGCCCGGCGGCAACTGACCCATGAACTTGGCTTCCGCGAGGCGGAAGGGCGTGTGACCGGCAAAACGGTCGAAATCCTAGCCGGCATCGACAAGCTACGGTTGGCGGCAGCGGAAGAACGCGCCTTCCGAAACTGGTCGCGCGTTTTTGCCGAACAGCAGCGTGCTCACTGGAGAAGCGGTCGTCTTCGGGCGGTCCAACTGGTCATCACGGCGGTAATGCCGACCCTTGGCATCATGGGAATGATCGTCGTCGCGGGCCTCGACAGCAACGTCATCAGTCTGGCCGACTTCGCGGCATTCAACGCTGCCTTTGGCCAATTCGTCACCGCAGCGGCCCTCTTCAGCTTGTCGGTCGGACTGGTTGTCGAGGCAATCCCGCTGTTGCGGCGGGTCGCGCCCATGCTTCAGGAACCGCCTGAGGTCGATGACACGAGGCATGATCCAGGGCATCTGACAGGCCGCATCGAGCTTCGTGATCTCAGCTTCAGATACCGGCGCGACGGCCCCGCGGTGCTGAAAGACGTTAATTTGGATATTGAGCCAGGCGAATTCATTGCGATCGTAGGACCATCGGGATCGGGAAAGTCGACATTGCTGAGGCTGCTGCTCGGGTTCGAGGCGCCGGAACACGGCTCGGTCCTCTACGACAATCGCGATCTCGCCAAGCTTGATGTCCGACTGGTGCGACGGCAGATCGGCACGGTCCTTCAGACCGCTCAGCTCGCGCCTGGAAGCCTTTATGAGAACATTGCCGGCGCCGCGATCCTATCCGATGAGCGTGTGCTCGATGCTGCCGCACAGGCCGGGCTGGCTGAGGACATTGCCAACATGCCCATGGGACTGGAAACCATCGCCTCGGAGGAGGGCGGGACCCTTTCAGGCGGTCAACGCCAGCGTGTGCTGATTGCCCGCGCGCTTGTCCACAGGCCAAAGATCCTGTTCTTCGACGAGGCCACCAGTGCGCTCGACAATCACACCCAAGACATCGTCAAACGAAGCTCGGATGCGCTGGATGTCACCCGCCTTGTCATTGCGCACCGGCTGAGCACCATCCGCCATGCCGACCGGATCGTCGTGTTGGAGAACGGTTCCATCGTGGAGACCGGCACGTATGACCAGCTCATGGAACAGCGCGGCGCCTTTCACAGGCTCGCCATACGTCAGTTGGTGTGATTCAGTTTCTCAAGCTCGTCGGACGGCAGGGGCGACATCGCGCTGGCCAGCAAATGTCCAGCTTGCTCCAAGACCGCGTCGACCGTTGCGTTCGCGCATCCATGGTTGCGCAGCAGCGTCTCTATCTCGTGCGTTCGTTCTCGTTGTTCGTCGTCCGTATGGGGCGCTAACACGCTCCGGCGTAGGGTCAAATCGGCTTCCGCAGCGAATTCGATGCTGGTCGCCAGCACTTCGGACCAGCGCAGAGGGTGGGTCTCAAAGGCGAGATGGACGGACCCCTCAGCACCGGCCTTCGTTCGACGGCGATACCCACGGGGGACATACAAGATATGCCCTGGCCGAAGCGTGGCTTCGTGAAACGGGTCGGCTGTCGCGCCCAGTTCGGGCTGAACGGCGAATTCCCAGCAAGTGGTGCCTTCGATCTGAAGGACGAAAACGTCATTTTCGTTAGTATGACCGACGCCGTCCGAGGCATCGGGCGGTGCGAGATAGGCCGCCGTCTCCGTCGGCCGCAAACCGGGAAACTGCTCGTTGAACATGTTCTCGAGCCTAGCAATGGCGAGGCAATACCGCCCCACCCCGTTTAGCCGAACCGTCCCCCCGGCTTGATAGGACTGGCTGACCCAACTGCGATATTCACCGCCGAACAAAGCCAGGCTCACTTCGTCGGTCGACAGCGGACTTCCGTCGGGTTCCAAGAGGTCAACGATTTCCGGCAGGTCGTCCTCATGTTGCCAAAGGAGTTCCTCGGCAGCTTCTCGGGAAAACAGCGAGGCAAACGCGTCAGGCGGCCGACGATCGATGTGGTACGGCTTCTGCTGGTAGATGTCGTTGAAGAACCGCTGCAGGGTCAATGGCGACAGTACCGCTTCCAATGTTGCGCGTTCGCCTGTTCCCTGGTTGAGGCGCTTCGTAGGGCTCGAAACCTGCAGGAGACCGTCGCGAACCAGGCGTTTGGCGAGCACCACTTTGCTGTTGTCGGACATCTGTCCTGGAAGACTGCCAACCCGAAAGGGGCCGTCCGCATCGGCGACAAAGCGAAGGGCCGGTTCGATAAATCCGGGGCCGGCAATGGTCTGAGGCTGGTGTGCGCGCGCCGGGCTGCGACGCGAATGGCGCGGAAACGTGATCGACGCACGGTCCATGTCGCTTTCGACCAAGCACGGCAGGCCAGGCGCGCGCTCAACCTCGGTATCGGACGAAAGCCGAATCTCACTGGGGTGAACCAAACCGTTGCCCGGCAGGGACCGCATCTTGACGATGACGGATTTTCTTGTCCGCGAAACCAGGTCTTCGAGACTTGTCCCCGTACCGGCGTGCCGCTGCAAGAAGCCTTCAATTTCCGCCTTGAGCGGCGCGCCTGCTTCGGTCTTTTCCCAGTGCTGAACGCTTCGCTGCAGGTCGCCGTCTGACGCCTCGGCCATCTTGGCGGCGACCGTCAGCAGGTCGAACCACCGAAGCGGGTTGTGTCCGATGGTGAGATGTAGCGAGGCCTCGTCACCTGTCCGCGCCGCATGGATGATACCGCGCGGAAGATAGAGCATATCGCCGGCATGAAGCGTTATCTCGCGGCGGACTTCTGCGGGAACGGGGGCAAGTGGCTTGGCGCTGTGTTGCAGAAGGGGGAGTTCCACGACCGGATCGGAGACGAGCCAGGTCTTGCTGCCTTCGATTTGAAGAACGAAGACGTCGTTGGCATCGAAATGGTCGCCCAATCCTTGGGCTTGGGGCGGGGTCAGATAGGCGATGGTACTCGGCGGCCTCACGCCCGGAACGGCCTCGGCCAGCCAACGTTCGGCCCTTGCGATCGGTAGCCAATAGCGGCCAATTGCAGTCAATCGCGCGGAGTATCCTTCGTGCAGTTGCCGATAGATCCAGTCGAAGTGGTCGCGCCCCGACAACATCCCCCGGCGGCTTCGCGATTGCGCGGGCTGATCGTGAACGCCGAATACTTGAACGAAGTTGGAAGTGTTTTCCGCCTGCCGCCACAGAAGCTCCTCGGCGTCGCGCCAGGAGAATAGCGACCGATAAATGTCTGTCGCCCTGTTGGCAACGTGCAGCGGCTTGCGATCGAAATAGGATGCAAAAAACTCGGAGGTCGAAACGGGAGCAAAGAGCAACCGTTCAAGATGCGATGCCGAAGCACCCGGTCCCGCGCAATGTTCAGGCGCGATTGAGCCGATTGTCATCACACGCTCTGCATTGACGTGCTGTCCGGCGCGGCAGCGTAGCCAAGTGCCGCCATCAGGCCCGGATGCCGATCCTCGATACAGGCGTTCGCGTGAGCCAACCAGCCCCGCTGCTCGGCCGCTGGCGACGCCAACGGGCCTGCCGTGATGTAGCTGCTACGATCGGGCGGCTTCGGTGTCTCGCAGTCCAGGCCCATGAAGCAAGCCATCCGACGCACCTGATTGCTGAAGTCACCTGCCAGGTCTTCGTACCGCACGACGTGGATTGTCTTGTTCTGCTCCGCCAATTGCAGCCACCCCCGAACGTGGTCCGCCCAGTAGTCGAGCATGGTTTCTGGCAGGGTCCAAGAGAGCTTCGCGTGGTGCGGCGCCGGTTTCGCCTGCATGAACTCCACGATGTCGTCGCATCCGGCTGCATCGATGCCGGGCCAAGTCGGTAGGAATTTTCGGTAAGAGTTCAGGCAATATGCCGGATGACGGTAGATGTAGAGGACGAGGATGGCGCCGTCGAACTTTTCGATCGAGTTAGCGAGGAATTCGACCGAGTGATGCGATTGGGCAATGTTTTGGTACCGGCGATCGGCGATGAGTTGGAACAGTCGGTCGACCGATCGCTGGTAGAAGAAGTTGATCGGCGAATGTTCGATGGCCAACCAGGGATCGGCGATGAAGCCGAAATTCTTGGCCATCGTACCCATTAAGAAATGGGTGCCCGATCGCATGAAGCTGCAGACGATCGCCGGTTTGCGGTCTTCGTCCTCAAATCGCTGAGGCGGCGCAACGTCGATTGGGATCTGCCATTCGCTGGGCGGATCACCGCGCGCGATCAAGCGATCCCAGTGCCTTCGAATCTCTTCGGTGGGCCGGGTCATCAACACACCGTGACCGGGCGAGGTCGGTCCGCGCCCACGCCATCCTTGGAGAGTAGCTTCCGGCCTTTGCCCTAACTGCATATTGCACCCAGGCTGGCTAGACACCGTCAGGCTCCGCGCCTCATTCGACAAGGGCTCAAGCGCGCAAACCACAGTCAGGCGCACACCTGGCGTTGGCCTGTGCATTCTACGGTGCGTTCGCGGCCTGCTCCCCTTCGCTCACCGTATTTGCACTGGCATAACGTGGCATCCCACGTTCGTAGCGCTCAGACCACGATCGAACGCCTCAAAAGTAAGGAGCGAGGCCGCCTGACACTTTCTCAAGATCCTCGTCGGACAACTCGTTTTCCGGCGCCTCCGGAAGAACAATATGGAATGTATCGGACGTGTTCTCAAACACCTTCACCGAGACGCGGGCGGGAACCGTCACCCCGGCCTCGGATAATGCGGACGCCGGATCATCCAGTAATCGCGCCTTGAAATCCGGGTCGCTCCACGCGCGCGCCACCACCTTGGCGATATCGGCATTCACCTGCTGCTTAGCGGACGATTCAACAGCCATCTCGTAATTCCTTTTGTGCTGGTTATTAGTGTTTGCTTGCGAAGCCCTAGTCGATGCGGACCGCGCGAGCGTCTATGCAATGCAAATGGGCTCACAGCGGCTGCAATTTCAAGCGGTTAATGGCAATTCTTGGTGGTTTTATGGCAATGGGCGGGAGGCGTTGTTGTTCGGCTCCAGCAATACTAGGTAACGTACTACTACACGTCTATGGCAAGCTCAGAAAAGTGTATCGGCCGGGCGCCGTGATGACGAAACTGACCATCCCCAATGGACCTCTAGAAATCCTCGGAGCGAACTCAGAAGACCCGCCGTGCGCCCACTGACTTTCCAATGCTTGGCTCCAGACGTCGCTTTGAACAGACGTTCCAATGGCGAGGTGTCGTTCGATACCACTGAACGGGGTTCGTTAACAATTCACGCGCCGTCGAGGTCACTGGTTGATGCCCTTAGCGCACTGTCCCGGGGATTATCGGAATTGAACCGGGCCGAGTTCGATCGTCAGCCCGACTTCGATCAGATCCGGTTTCAGTACTATCTTAATCGGCTGCGCAAGCGGCGCATGCTGGAACTTTGCCTGCGGGCGGGCGAAGAAGATTTGGCTGTTATCGTTCCCCATCACGAGACCTTCGCTCTCGCCTCTTCTACCGCGCCAGATCTTCAGAAGACGAGGCTTTCCCGTTTTGCCTATGTGCGCGGAACGGACCGGGGAGCGGTCTTGGAGTCACCAGAGGCCTCTTGCTCAATCGTGCTGGCGGCCGGGCGAACGATGGCATGGCTGTACGACCTTGCCAGCGCTGGCCAACCTCTGCGTGTTGCGGGGTCGGAGGCCGACGAACGGAGTGCCTTTGTAGACTTGCTATGGCGCTGCGGGTTTCTAGAACCCAATGATGCGGTCGAAAGTGACGCGCGCGCCAGTTGGGAGTTCCATGACCTGTTGTTCCACCGAGCCAGCCGACCCGGAAAAGTGCTTTGGCCAGTCGGCGGCAGCTTCAGATTCAAGGACCGCTTTGAAAGCCCGCCCGCCGTCAAGCCGCGTATGGGTGACCATCGGATCGACCTTGCCACCCCTGACAAGGAGACACTGTCGGCGCAAAGCGGCCCAACCTTTGATGTCATGGAGCGGCGTCGGTCGTTTCGCGCCATGGGCTCGCCGCCCATTTCGTTGGCGCAGATCGCCGAATTCCTGTTTCGAGCAGCCCGCTTTGTAAACGTCGTGAAGTCTCCGCTACAGGAAATGGCTAAGCGCGCCTTCCCCTCGGGCGGTGCGATCCACGAGATTGAATTCTATCTCTCGGTGCACGAATGCGACGGGCTTGACCCGGGCTTTTATCATTATCACGCGTTCGATCATGCTCTCGACCGGATCGGGACCGCCGATCGTGCGGCCGCTTCAATTGTCGCTCAAGCAGGCGAAGATTGGGATCAACCGGCCAAGCCGCCACAGGTCGTGTTGACGTTGGCCAGCCGTGTCCCCCGCATCGCTTGGAAGTACGACACCGTTGCCTACCGGGCGACTCTGATCAATGCGGGCGCTGCAATCCAAACCATGTACCTTGTGGCGACCGACATGAATCTGGCGTGCGCGCCGGCCGGTCGCGGCGACCCCGCGGTATTTGCTTCGGCGACAGGCGTGGACCCTCTGGAGGAAACGTCCATTGCGGAGTTTGGTCTAGGCTCGCGGGATCCTGGCAGGCAGGCGAGAATGGATGAATTGGAAAGTCTCTTTGAAACACGGCGGCGCTGAAGAGCAAGCCGCAGATGCAGCCGGCGCGACGAAGTCTCTGGATGTCGGCCAACAGAAAGCGAAGGCATGTTCATGCAAAGCGAAGCCACCGTAGCCATCAATCGCGAAGAGCAACAATCTCCCCTTGCCGCGGTCGATCTGATCTCTCCGCGACCCGTCGTAGTGGCGCGGCGAGACGGCTTCTTCTTCTGCGAACAGGGTCAAACGCGGTCGATCGGGGCGGCTATCGCATCGACCGAAACAAACGACCGAGGGCTCACCCGACAGCTTCTTGCTGGCTGTATCCACGCGGCTCGCAAGACGAGACATGCCTCGGCACCCCAGCCCGGTACATCGAACCTCGTCGATCATGTCCACAGCTTGTGCGCCGCTTATCAGACGACCCACGCCACGCCCCCCACCCTTCGTTATGCCCGCGACAGGTTTCTGGAACTCGGCGATCAAAAGGCGGCCGACTTCGCAGAAGAGAAGGCGGTGGAGGAGACGGGCCATGATAGGTTGGCCCTAAAGGATCTCGAAGCCCTTGGATTGCCTGCCGACAGACTTGTCCAGGAACACGCGCCGCAACGTGCCAAGGCCCTTGTCGCCCTGTTCAAAGACCTGGCACGCGGGCCTCTGCCATATGGCGTCTTTGGTTACGCCTATGTCCTGGAGCGATTGGCCGCTCAGCATGGCCAGCACGAAATCGATACGCTGCAGTCCCTCGCACCGCAAGGCGTCGACATCTCGCGCTGTGCCCGGGTCCACAGTTCATTAGGCGCTGATCTCACTCATGTCCAAGAGCTGGTCGACTTCGTTGCCGAACAACCATCATCTGTTCGGGCTGACATTTGCCGAGCCGTCTATGACTCCGCTTCCGTCATGTTCGCCGACTATGACTACCAAGGCGAGAAGAGGGCGCTGCAATCCCTTCTTGACGGCTGGAACTGGCGTCCATTTGGCGCTGAATAGCAGCCATGACGAAGTGCAGTCGCAGGAAGCTCAGCCCACCTGGTGACTTAAGCGACCAAATTCTCCCGACATGGGATGTTATCGATCCGGATGCTGCGCGGTTTGCCCCTGACCGGTGCGATCCGATCGACTTCGCCGATGACTTGGTAGGCTAGGAAGGTCATTCTCGCAGCCGTCGCGAGAGCCTCTCTGGTATGGCAGTCCTCTCTCATCAGAAATGTACCCAAAGTTCGCGCACAGATCGGACCAGTTTTCTGGGCAAAGACCCCGTCCTTCACGAGCGCGGAGAGTCTGGCTGCCAAATGGGCCATAGCGGTCGTGGCGGCGAAAGCGTTGAACCGATTGTTCGATCCGGGACGCCCGGTCATTAGGCACGTGAAACAAAGATGCACAGCCGCGCTCTGTGCGCCTCAAGCTCCTCGGCCGCACCAAAGCCTTGCGCTAACGACCGCACGTTGCTACCGAGGCCTTGGCGTCCGCCAAAGGGTGGCCAGGCTACTCGCCCAGCAAAGCGCATAAAGTCTCATCATGGCCAC
>JBCBSK010000089.1:0-15367 GCA_039819185.1 Pseudomonadota bacterium
ACATGCGTCCGGCCCTGATCAAGTGAGGCGAGCACCTTCTTGGTTCCCGCCACGACGATATCGCAGCCGAGCACGAGATCCGCAGAGCCTGCCGCCACCCGGATGGCATCAACGTCGGATGGCGTCGCAGCAACCTTGAGATGGGTCAGTACCGCACCACCCTTCTGCGCGAGGCCGGCCATATCGATGACGCCAATGCCCTTGCCTTCGAGATGGGCGGCCATGCCGATCAGTGCGCCGACCGTGACGACGCCCGTGCCGCCAACGCCCGTCACAGCGATGTTGTAGGTACCGTCGATCTGAGCGATTTCCGGCTCGGGCAGACTGGCGGCGGGATCACTCTCGACCGCGACCGGTTCCGGCGTCTTCAGACTGCCGCCGTGGACTGTCACGAAGCTCGGGCAGAACCCTTTCAGGCAGGAGAAATCCTTGTTGCAGTTCGACTGGTCGATCTGCCGCTTGCGGCCGAACTCAGTGTCGAGCGGTTGCACGGCGACGCAGTTCGACTGGATGCCGCAATCGCCGCAGCCTTCACAAACGAGTTCGTTAATGACGACGCGCTTGTCGGGATCGGGGAAGGTGCCGCGCTTGCGTCGGCGGCGTTTTTCGGCGGCGCAGGTCTGGTCGTAGATCAGAACACTCAGACCGGAAACCTTAGCAAGGTCTTCCTGCACCTCGTTAAGGTCGTCGCGGTGATGGATCTTCACACCTGCGGGAAAGGTGGTGCCGGTTGGATACTTGTCCGGTTCGTCGGTGACAATGGCGACTTTGTTGGCCCCTTCGGCCACAACCTGCGCCGCGATCTCTGGCACGGTCAGCGAGCCCTCATGGGTCTGCCCTCCGGTCATCGCCACGGCGTCATTATAGAGAATCTTGTAGGTGACGTTGACGCCGGCTGCCTTGGCGGCGCGGATCGCCAGATAGCCCGAATGGTTGTAAGTGCCGTCACCGAGATTCTGAAACACGTGGTCACGGGTCGAGAACGGCGCCTCACCGATCCAGTTCGCGCCCTCACCACCCATCTGCGTGAAGCCTTCGGTGCCACGATCCATCCACTGCACCATGTAATGGCAGCCGATGCCGGCATAGGCGCGCGTGCCGTCGGGGATCACGGTCGAGGAATTGTGTGGACAGCCGGCGCAGAAATAAGGCGTGCGCACGCCGATGTCCTCAGACCTAGCCAGGGTTTCCTGAAACTCCTTGAGCCGCGCGACGCGGGCCCGAAGGTCTTCATTGTCGACGTAACTTAGAACCCGCCCGCCGATCGCCACCGCGATGTCGTTGGAATCGAGCGCGCCCTTGACCGGAAACAGCCAGTCGCGGTCTGCGTCGAACTTACCCTCAACGATCGGGTAATGGCCCGAGCCGTAGAGTTCCTCGCGCACTTGGACCTCGATCAGCGAGCGCTTTTCCTCGACGACGAGAATGCGTTCGAGCCCATTGGCGAAATCAACCAGTTCATCGCGCGGCAGGGGCCACGGACAGCCCACCTTGAACAGACGGATGCCGAAATCGGCTGCCTTGACCTCGTCGATGCCAAGATCTTCGAGCGCCATCAGAACGTCGAGATAGCTCTTGCCGGCGGTGATGATGCCAAGTCTGGGCGTGCGCCCGCCCGACAGGATCGTGCGATTGATGCCGTTCGCCCTGAGATAGGCCAGCACGGCGTCGCGCTTATAGTCGTGCAGGCGCGCTTCCTGCTCCAGCGGGTGGTCGTTGGGGCGGATACCGAGGCCACCGGGCGGCATGTCGAAATCTGGCGGAACGATGGTCACACGATCGATCGAGCCGTCGATCGAGCCGGTCGATTCGATCGTGTCCTTGACGCATTTGATGCCAGTCCAAACCCCGGCATAGCGCGACAGGGCCCAACCATGAAGGCCGTAATCGAGGATTTCCTGCACACCCGCCGGGCTGAGAACCGGCATCGAGACATCGACGAAGGTGAATTCCGACTGGTGCGCCGTGGTCGAGGATTCGCAGGTGTGGTCATCGCCCATCAGCGCGATGACGCCGCCATGCGGGCTCGTGCCGGCGAGATTGGCGTGGCGGAAGACGTCACCTGAACGATCGACGCCTGGCCCCTTGCCGTACCAGATGCCGAACACGCCATCATACTTGCCCTCGCCGCGCATCTGCGCCTGCTGGCTGCCCCAGAGCGCGGTCGCAGCCAAGTCCTCATTCAGTCCCGGCTGAAAGACAATATCGCTGGCATCGAGGGGACGTTTGGCGCGGGCGAACTGCTGATCGAGCCCGCCCAGCGGCGAGCCGCGATAGCCGGTGACATAGCCAGCAGTGTTCAGCCCAGCGCGCCGGTCACGCTCGCGCTGCATGAGGGCAAGCCGCACCACGGCCTGGGTGCCAGAAACGAAGACCTGTTCGGTCTCAAGGTTAAACTTGTCTTGCAGGGTGACGGGCTTCAGCGCCATTCCATGCTCCTCCCAAAGCACATGGCGGGACGATCGCACCGCCGTTCCGGAATTGCACGGAGATAATAGGTCAGCATTACTGACCCATCAAGGGTACGGCGGTGTCAAGGGACTGTCCCTCATCACAATATGATATGGTCCTCGCGCCGCCATGGACGAGATCACTGGCGGCCACAATGTATCGCAGACCGTCCAGGCTCTCTGCCTAACGATGCGTCAACCGGTAGTGGCTTGGCGCCATACCAAAGCGCTGTCGGAAGGCGCGACTGGCATGGGCTGCGTCATTGAAGCCCCAACGCAAGACAATGTTGGTAATCGAGACTCCTGACAGATGCGGGTCGGCGAGATCGCGGCGGATACGGTCAAGCCGTTGGCTTCTGATGTGAACCGATAGCGTATCGCCCGTGTCGGCGAATGCCATATGCAGATAACGCGGCGTCACGCCGAGAGCATGACCTATCCGCGATGGCGACAGATCCGGGTCATCGAGATGGCGTGCGACATAGGCAAGTGCGCGTGACACGATGTCCCCTGCCACATCTCGTGCTTTCGCAGGCGCAAGCAGGCGGCCAAGCAGGTCGATCAACAGATCGGATGCCAGAAGCCCGTCACCCGGCGCAAGCCCGGTTCCGAATCTGCTCATCGTTGTCAGATGGCTGCCGACGAGAGCGCCGAGCCCTGTGCGTCCGTCGAGCACATGCGTGCCTGAAACGGGATCGACAAGTCCAGTCCGCCGCAACCGCTCCTTGGGAACCAGCAACGTGACCTTATGCAGCAGTCGGTCGAAGGCGAAGTCGAGCGGTTCGGTGCTGTCCCACAACACCATGTCACCTGGTTCAAGTGCGACCGACGCCTCGCCCTGGCGGATGCGTTCTCTGCCGCTCAGCACGAGAAGCAGACCGACATGTTCATCGTCGGTGCCGGTGATTTCTGCCTGCCTGCGATAGCCGGACAAGGGTGTGCTCTGGCACTCGATCAGCGTACAGCCGCCGATTCCCTGCCAGCGCAGCCGGCAGGATGGCTGGTCATGCACGCGCTTATGCAACGACCAGGGCAGATGCACCTGGCTCAGCATGGCACGCACAGCATCGTCCCGCAGCGCGGACGGCACCGTATCGGTCGACCACGACCCGCTGTCCAAAGGCAGCCTCCCACTCACCCCATGTTCCTGGGGTCTCAGCAAAGACTATCACATCTTACCTTCCCTCTCGAACAAGCCGTTTCCCTCTCGTGCAAGCGTCAGACGCGACGATGCCCCAAGCTGCCCCGGTTCAATCGACCAACACATCCGGCGACAGACTGGAATGGAGGAGCCCCATGCGACGCGATATCGAGTTCAAGACGGAAGACGGAGTGACCCTGCGCGGCTGGCATTACATCGCGGAAGGCGTTGCGGGCCCGGCGCCGACCGTGATCATGGCGCACGGCTTTTCGGCGGTGAAGGAGATGTATCTCGACGACTTCGCCGAGGCTTTCGCAAAGGCCGGCATCGCCTCGATCGTCTATGACCATCGCAATGTCGGCGCGAGTGACGGGAGCCCGCGCGGGCATATCGATCCCTGGCAGCAGATTAATGGCTATCGCGATGCAATCACCTGGGCGCAGTCATTGGACGAGGTCGACGAAAACCGCATCGGCGTCTGGGGATCAAGCTATTCAGGCGGCCATGTCCTTGTCGTGGCCGCGATCGACCGGCGCGTCAAATGCGTCGTCTCGCAGGTCCCGCTGACCTATGGTTTTGAAACGGCGCGGCGTCTCATTCGCGGCGACATGTGGGCCGGCCTGCGCGGCATGTTCGATGCCGATCGGGCAGCACGCCTGTCGGGGGCGGCGCCGGGCACGATGAAGGTGACGGCGCCCGAGGGTGAGCCTTGCGCCCTGCCGACCGCCGACACCTATGAGTTCTTCACGAGCTTCACGGCAGGGCGGGAAACCACTTGGCGCAACGAGGTGACGCTGCATTCGATCGAACTCTTCACCGAATACGAGCCGGCGGATTACATCGCCCGCATCTCGCCGACACCACTTCTGCTCGTTGCCGCCAAAGGCGATCATCTAACGCCGTTCGACATGACCGCGCGGGCCTATGACGCAGCGCTTGAACCGAAACAGTTTCTTGCCCTGCCCGGCGGGCATTTCGAAGCCTATGTCGACGAGAACTTTGCCACCTCGTCCAAGATCCAGAGCGACTGGTTCAACAGTCACCTGTGATTTGGCACACGACATTACCTGGCATCGAAGGTCATCGATGCCAGGCAATAGGTCAAGACTGGGAGATATGTCAGTCCCGACTCGGCGTGTTGATACCAACCTGCGAGGCCGGACGTGCCTCACACGCCTCGAGCCAGCGCATCACATTGGGGAAGTCGCTCAAGCCGAGGTGATCGCCAGCGCCATAGAAGCCGCCAAGCACCCGCACCCAGGGCCAAATCGCGAGATCGACAACCGAATAGCCATAATCAAGCACGGTCTCGCGATCCTCGAGCCTTTTGTCCAGCACGCCGAGGAGCCGGCGGGCTTCATTGGTGTAGCGTTCTGTTGGATAGGGGTGATCGCAGGTGTCGGCAGCGAATTTGAAGAAGTGGCCGAACTGGCCGAACATCGGCCCGACCCCGCCCATCTGAAACATCAGCCATTGCAGCGCCTCGTAGCGCGCGGCCGGCTCGGTCGGCATCAGCTTACCGGTCTTGTCGGCGAGATAAATCAGGATCGCGCCGGATTCCCACAAGGGAAGCGGCTGGCCACCAGGACCGTCGGGATCAAGGATCGCCGGGATCTTGTTGTTGGGATTGAGCGACAGGAATTCCGGCGTCATCTGATCGTCGGTACCGAAGGATACCAGATGTGGCTCATAGGCGAGGCCGAGTTCTTCGAGAGCGGCCGACACCTTGATGCCGTTCGGCGTCGGCAGCGAATAGAGCTGGATACGGTCGGGATGCAGGGCCGGCCAACGTTTTGTGATCGGAAAACCGGAAAGATCGGTCATGAGAACCTCGTCAGGGATGGGAGCGTAAGGGTAGGAGCCGGCAGATCGGCCATACCGCTGTCATATGGGGGCGCGGGAGCATTCGGAAGAGGCAAGCATCGGCAATCCCGCGTCGCGCGGACGCACATCCTCGTGACACTTGCCCAAGAGCCCTTGTTTCGAAGAGAAAACCAGTTCGCTCTCCAACCAACAGAGACACTATCCCGCCGCAGCAGAGTGTGTCGCCCTCGTCACAAGTGCGGCACGTACAGCCGCAATGTCAGCCTCTGTCGTCGCAAAGGACGTGACGAAACGATTGACCTGACCCTTGGTAGGATCGCCAGCACCGGTTTCCGGGTCACCCGGCCAGTCATAATAGTGGCAGCCAGCAGCCCGAAGCTGGACGTCCAGGTCGGGCGTCAACCGGCAGAAGATCTCATTGGCATCTGGCGGAAAAACAAGTTCTGCACCGTTGTTTTCAGACAGAGCTTCGGCCAAGAGCGCTGCCATACGATTGGCATGGCCGGCATGTTTGAGCCAAGCATTGCCCTCCAGCATCGCCAGAACCTGGGCCGACAGGAACCGGTGCTTCGACCAGAGATGGCCGGATCGCTTGCGGCGGTAGGTAAGCTCCTCGTTCAGCGCGAGATCGAAGGCGATCACGGCCTCGGCACACAAGGCGCCGTTTTTCGTGAACCCAAAGGACAGAGCATCGACGCCGGCGCGCCAGGTCAGATCGGCGGGCTCGGCGCCGGTCGCGGCCACCGCATTCGCAAACCGCGCTCCGTCCATGTGAACCTTCAGCCCGTGGCGCTTTGCGGTTTCGCAGAGCGTGGCGATCTCATCGGCCGAGTAGACACGACCATATTCTGTCGCCTGGGTCAGGCTCAGCGTGCGGGCCGGTATTTGATGCGGCACGCGTCCGTCCATGGCTGCAAGACCCGCCTCGACAGAGCTCGGCGTCACCTTGGCGCCAATCCCCGAAAGACCAACCAACCGGCCGCCGCCGAGGAAGAATTCAACGCCGGCTGCCTCGTCGACCATAACGTGGGCCTCGCGGTGGCAGAGGATGGCGCCCCAACTGGGCGTCAGGGCAGACAGCGCGAGGCCATTCGCCGCCCCACCGGTCGAGACGAGGAACACACCGACCTCACGCCCGAAGAGATCGGAGAACGCAGTCTCGACACGTTTGGTCAGGTCGTCATTGCCATAGCCCGACGCCGTGCCCGCATTCGCCGCTTGAAGCCCAAGCATCACCTCGGGCGCTAGCGCGGCGGCATTGTCGCTCGTGAAGTCCATGCGTGGCCCCCTCGGGAAACAGAAACAGCCGGGATCTATAGCCCCGGTTGTTCTGTCCGCAAAGGGCGAGATCGCACTACAAGCGTCAGCCTCGGCGGCGCACGCTCGAGATCAAATTGTCGATCGACAGCTTGCCACCGCCATAGACCATCAGCATCAGCGCCATCGCAGCCCAAGGCAGATGCGCACCGCGCCAGGCATCGGGATACACGAACTGGATGACGATGGTCATGCCGAGCAGGCCGAGCGCGGCAAACCGCGTTCCGAAACCCAAGATAAGCATGATCGGCAGGATGATCTCGGCATAGGCAGCGAGATAGGCCATGACCTCCGGCATCGGCAGGCTCGGCGGATCTTCGCGGTTGATCCAGCGCAGCTTGTATTCCTCCTGGAACAGGAACACCGCGGTGGGGTTGATCGACAGGAAACCGGTCCATTTCGTCAGGCCCGAAAAATAGAACGGCAGGCCGAGCGCCAATCGCGTCACCAGAAGCGGAATGGCAGAGGGAATAAGGCCGAACAGGCCGTTCAGCCGATCGATCAGACCACCCGCCGAGGTCTTTTGATCGTCACCAAGAGGTTGCGTGGCATCAGTCATCTCAGTGCTCCTCAGTCCTTGGGCCATGCGGCCCAGCATGATGGGGGTCGATGTCCTGTCCTATGTCCTGCTGTGTCGCAAGACGAAAGCCTATCAGCGCGCCAGCACCAATCAGACCTGACAGATTGGCGGCGAGATCGAAGCTCTCGGCGGCGGCGCCCGCGGCAGTGGCGGCGCCTTCCAGCGTCGCGCCTTGGGCGATACGCTCAACAAAGGCCAATCCACCCGGCGGCACCGTGCGCAACGTCACATCCAGATCCGGCCGTGTGATCAAGACATCCTCTCCGCCCTGGTCGAGCGGGATACGGTTGACCTCGGCGTCATGCGTGTTGGTGTGCCAGATCGACAGCACCGGCCACGCCGACCTCACCCAGCGGACCGCCGGGTGGAGTTCGAAGCGGGCGCCAGCCCACGCCTCAGGCGGCACGGCAGCGAAATCTTCAGGCTGAAGCGCCCGCGCGTCGGCTGCGTGGTAACTCTGACTGTGCGCCCATTCGAGTGCGGCGATGTCACCCAGGTAAGGCACGCTGCGGGCGGGCGCAAAACCGCGCACGAACGCGGCGAACGTGTTGCCATACTGCATCAGAACACGCGTCTTCGGCGGATGGGACGTCACGAAGACGGCCGCCATCGCATCGAAGAAGGCTTGTCCAACCAACCGTTTACAGACCGGAAACTGCGCACTGACCGCACCGATCAGGCTCGTCCGGACATTGTTGCGATAGACATTGAACCGCTTAACCGGCCGATCCGTCAGATCGTCGGGAACCGGTGCCTCGGCGTGTGTCAGGGCTGAGATGAACTCGTGCTGGCTGTCAGCCAGCAAACGCTCGGCTGCCATAATGCATCTCTTTTTTACGTTGCCCGCCGCCATCTCCAGCCAACCCGGCGGGCACGGTGCCGCTGCCATCTCCGACCAACTCGCTGGCTCTCGCCTCCGCTTTCCTCAGCAGCCCTTCCGCCGCGACCGCTTCGGCGAACAGAACCGGCCAGTCGGGCACATCATTGTCCCATTCAACGAGCGTCGCCACAGGCCCGGTCAAACTCAAAAGTGTTTCGTAGAGCATCCAGACGGGATCGGCGATCTCGCGATCATGGGCGTCGATCAGAAGCCGCGCACCATGATCGTCTTGATCCTCGGCATGACCGCCAAGATGGATCTCGCCGACGGCCGCAAGCGGAAACTGCCGCAGATAAGCATCCGCGTCATAACCGTGATTGGTGGCCGAGACATGGACATTGTTGACATCGAGCAAAAGTCCGCAGCCGGTGCGCCGCACGATCTCCTTTAGGAAGTCGATCTCGTTCATCGTCGAGGTGTCGAACGCGACATAGGTCGACGGGTTTTCGAGCAGCATCCTGACGCCAAGTGTCGCCTGCACCTCGTCAATGTGATCACACACCCGATCGAGCGTCTTGCCATTGTAGGGGACCGGCAGGAGGTCGTTGTAATAGGCCTCGTCATGGCTCGACCAGGCGAGATGCTCTGAAAACGAAGCAGGTTTGTAGCGCTCGATCAGAGACTTCAGCCGCGCCAGATGGTCCTTGTCGAGCGGATCAGCTCCGCCGATCGACAGCGCAACACCATGCAGCGACAGATCATAACGTTCACGGATCGCACGAAGCTGGGCATGTGGTGCACCGCCATCGCCCATATAGTTTTCGGCGTGGATCTCGAAGAAGCCGAGATCGGGCTCCGTTTCGAGAACTGCCGGAACGTGCTGAGCTTTCAGGCCAACACCTGCACGATTGGGAAGGGGCATAATGCGATCTCCGATCGCTGTGGCTGAGGCCTGGACAAGATGGGCAGGCAATGCGGCAGCATGTCGACGACGTGCGACCGTTGCCGCACGACGTCTGCCACGTCGGGCAGGGTGTGGCCTTGCAATGATTGGGCAAGGCAATTACGGCGGCAGCCCGGCCGAAACCGAGCTGCCGGTCTGAGATCAGACGTAAGGATCGAAGCCGTCAACCGGCTTGAGAACGTCGAGAGCGGTGCCGGCCGGCAGATCACGGGCCAAGCCTTCAAAGCCTTCTGCTTCGAGACCGGTGAGCGTCGCGCCGGCGCGACCGCCCGGCAGTTCGGCCGTCTCGCAGGTGCCTTCTGGAACCAACGTCCAGGCATTGCCCTGGTAATCAACGGTCGAGGTGCCGGCGCAGGTTGTGCCCGGGCCCGCGGCGCAATCATTCTGGCCGGCGAGCGAAACGCCGAAGCATTTTTCCTGAGCGGCAAGAGCCGGCGTGGTGGTGGCGCTGACGCCGGCAAGCGCGGTGGCCATGGCACCCGCCACGATGGCGGCAGAGAAAGCGGTGGTCTTGGTCATTGGTGTCTCCCTTGCGCTACGTTCGTCCGATCCACGAACGCTAGCAGAGTCTCGGTCAGAATGCGTGCGGTCTGTTCCCCGGCGGTCAGCCCCGTACGGCATATGGTCAATGGCGACAGGCCCTAGCCAGCCTATCTGTTGAGCCTTGGGACCACGTTTGGATACGCCCTGAACGCAATACCCTCAGCCATGCGACAAGGCATGTTGCCCGGCCACAGTTGGAATGTGTGCCTGCCCCGACCCTGCGACAACTCAACTCGCCGTGACGGTGCTGTTATGCTCGCGTGTGCTGTCGAGCGGCCTGCCGTAGGATGAGGATACGGCCATCACGACCGGATCGTGCGCACAAGCGCGCTGTGACGAAACAATACTGCGCCAGGTGCTTGCATCTCGGCGGGAGATTTGGCAATTTGCGAATTAGGACAGCACTTCTGACCGATTGTGATCACAGGCCGGTGAGGTATCATGCCCCTCGCGCCGTGAGAGCAAGTCGGGCGCTGTACGACACGCCGCGACGCCATGGTGCTTGACGCAACGATCGCGGCACGGCAGCAAACGGGTTAAATGCCGGTTCTGGCAACAAGCGCCAGAACGGGCAGCCTGTTCGGGAGATCGACCGGCAGCGGGGTCGCCGGTTTCGCTCCTGACCCCAAACCGACGCGGAAGATCGTCTTGTCCGCCGGATGTTTCGGCATCCAGCGGTGCTCGGCGGCGCGGCAAACGAACGTACAAACCAGCCCGGCGACGGAACGGCCGGCAAGGGAGGACGGACATGACAGACGCGACCCGGCGCCGGTCTTTGCCCGGTTTGGACCCGAGCCTGCCCCAACGCCAGGGCCTCTACGACCCGACCAACGAGCACGATGCCTGCGGAGTCGGCTTCGTCGCCAATATGAAGGGTCAGACGTCGCACGCGATTATCGAGGACGGGCTCAAGATGCTCGTCAACCTGACCCATCGCGGCGCGGTCGGAGCCGATCCTGACATGGGTGATGGCGCGGGCCTTTTGAGCCAGATCCCCGATCGCCTCTTGCGCGAGGAATGCGCCAGTCTCGGCATCACGCTGCCAGAGCAGGGGCATTACGGCGTCGGCGTGATGTTCATGCCAGAGGATGATGAGATCCGCGGAAAGATCGCAGCCATCGTCGAACGGGTTGTGGCTGAGGAGGGTCAGACACTGATCGGCTGGCGTCAGCCGCCGACTGAGAACTCCTTCTTGCCGAAAAGCGTGACGTCCACCGAACCCGTACACAGACAGGTGTTTGTTGGCCGTGGGTCGGATATCGTCGATGACGATGCGTTCGAGCGCAAACTGTTCCTGATTCGCAAGCGGATCTCGAACGACGTCTATTTCGGCGATCTGTGGGAGACGACGAACTTCTATGTCGTGTCGATGTCGTCGCGGACCATCGTCTATAAGGGCATGTTCCTCGCCGACCAGCTCGGCCCCTATTACAGCGATCTGACCGACCCGCGTTATGAAAGCGCACTCGCGCTCGTGCATCAGCGCTTCTCGACCAACACGTTCCCGGCCTGGAGCCTGGCGCACCCCTATCGCTTGGTCGCGCACAATGGCGAGATCAATACGCTACGCGGCAATGTGAATTGGATGGCGGCGCGCCAGGCATCGGTGTCGACACCGCTCTTCGGCGACAAGATCAGCCAGCTCTGGCCGATTTCCTATGAAGGCCAGTCGGACACGGCGTGCTTCGACAACGCGCTCGAATTCCTGATGAATGGCGGCTACTCGATGGCGCATGCCGTCATGATGCTGATCCCGGAAGCCTGGGCCGGCAATCCGCTCATGGATGAGGACCGCCGCGCGTTTTATGAGTATCACGCAGCGCTGATGGAACCCTGGGACGGGCCGGCAGCTGTGGCCTTCACCGATGGCCGCCAGATCGGCGCGACGCTCGACCGAAATGGTTTGCGGCCCGCCCGCTATCTTGTCACCGACGACGATCGCGTTGTGATGGCGTCGGAAGCTGGCGCGCTGGTCGTGCCGGAAGAACGTATCGTGCGCAAATGGCGTTTGCAGCCGGGCAAGATGCTGCTGATCGACCTCGATAAGGGCCAGATCATCTCCAATGCCGAGATCAAGCGCGACCTCGCCACCGCCAATCCCTATCGCGACTGGGTTTCGCGGACACAGATCGTGCTGGAAGAGCTGCCGCCGGTTGGCGCCGCGGCACCTCGCACGAATGTCTCCCTGCTCGATCGCCAGCAAGCGTTCGGCTACACCCAGGAAGATTTAAAGCTTCTCATGGCGCCAATGGCGATCACCGGCCAGGAGGCGATCGGCTCGATGGGCACCGACACGCCGATCTCGGCGCTGTCGGATAAGCCGAAGCTGCTCTATACCTATTTCAAGCAGAACTTCGCCCAGGTGACGAACCCGCCGATCGACCCGATCCGCGAAGAGCTTGTTATGAGCCTGGTGTCGTTCATCGGCCCGCGACCGAACCTCTTCGACCTCGAAGGCTTGTCGACCCAGAAGCGGCTCGAGGTGCGTCAGCCGATCCTGACCAATGATGATCTGGAGAAGATCCGCGCGATCGGCGACATCGCCGACAACCAGTTCCAGACCAAGACACTCGACATCACCTACTCCGTCGACAAGGGGTCTGCTGGCATGGCGGGCGCCGTCGACATGCTGTGTGAGCGCGCCGAGCGGGCCGTCGGTGATGGCAACAACATCATCGTGCTGTCCGACCGCATGGTCAGCGCCGACCGCATCGCCGTGCCGGCCCTGCTTGCCACCGCAGCGGTCCACCATCACCTGATCCGCAAAGGGCTTCGCACCTCGGTCGGGCTCGTGGTCGAGACCGGCGAAGCGCGCGAGGTACACCATTTCTGTGCGTTGGCGGGCTTTGGGGCCGAAGCCATCAACCCCTACCTCGCCTTCGAGTCCCTGGCCGAAATGCATGGCCAGATGGAATTCCCCGAGGAAGTCGACGATCAAGAGGTCGTCGAGCGCTACATCAAGTCGATCGACAAGGGCATTTTGAAGGTCATGTCCAAGATGGGCATCTCGACCTATCAGTCCTATTGCGGCGCCCAGATTTTTGACGCCATTGGCCTGTCGACCGCCTTTGTGCGCAAATACTTCACCGGTACAGCGACCACGATCGAAGGTGTCGGTTTGCCAGAGATTGCCGAGGAAACCTTCCGGCGCCACCAGGCAGCCTTCAGCGAGGACCCTGTACTGCGTGATGCGCTCGATGTCGGCGGTGAATACAATTACCGCATTCGCGGCGAGGCCCATACCTGGGACCCTGAGTCCGTCACAGCGCTTCAGCATGCCGTACGACTGAAGGCGGACGACCGCTATCGCGATTACGCGCAGATGATCAACGCGCAGTCAGAGCACCTTCTGACGATTCGCGGGCTGTTCAAGATCAAGACCGCCGAGGATATCGGCAAGGCACCGGTGCCCCTCGACGAGGTCGAGCCGGCGTCCGACATCGTCCGGCGGTTCGCGACCGGGGCGATGTCGTTCGGCTCGATCAGCCGCGAAGCGCATACGACGCTGGCGGTCGCCATGAACCGGATCGGTGGTAAGTCGAATACCGGCGAAGGCGGCGAGGAGGCCGAACGCTTCGAGCCGCTGCCGAATGGCGACACCATGCGGTCGGCGATCAAGCAGGTCGCCTCGGGTCGCTTCGGAGTGACGACCGAATATCTCGTTAACTCCGATCAGATCCAGATCAAGGTCGCACAAGGCGCCAAGCCCGGCGAGGGTGGCCAGTTGCCCGGCCACAAGGTCGACGCTGTCATTGCCAAGGTGCGCCATTCGACGCCGGGGGTCGGGCTGATCTCACCGCCACCACATCACGACATCTATTCGATCGAAGATCTGGCTCAGCTCATTTTCGATCTCAAGAACGTCAATCCTCAAGCCGACATTTCGGTCAAGCTGGTCTCGGAAGTCGGTGTGGGCACGGTCGCGACCGGCGTCGCCAAGGCGCGTGCCGACCACATCACGATCGCGGGCTATGATGGCGGCACGGGCGCAAGTCCGCTGACCTCGATCAAGCATGCCGGGAGCCCGTGGGAGATGGGTCTTGCCGAGACGCATCAGACGCTTGTGATGAACCGGCTCAGGGGCCGCATCGCGCTGCAGGTTGATGGAGGGTTGCGCACCGGTCGCGACGTTATCGTCGGCGCTCTGCTCGGCGCCGACGAGTTCGGCTTTTCGACCGCACCGCTGATCGCAGCCGGCTGCATCATGATGCGCAAATGTCATCTCAACACCTGCCCGGTCGGCATCGCAACCCAGGACCCGGTGCTGCGCAAGCGCTTCAAGGGCACGCCGGAGCATGTCATCAACTACTTCTTTTTCGTCGCCGAGGAAGTCCGCGAACTGATGGCGGAGATGGGCGTTCGGACGTTCAACGAGCTGATCGGCCGCTCCGATCTGCTCGACAAGCGACCGCTGATCGATCACTGGAAAGCCAAGGGCCTCGATTTCTCCAACGTCTTCTTCAAGCCCGACATGGGCGATGACGTCGCGCTGTTCCATTCCGAAACCCAGGACCATCCGATCGATGACGTTCTCGACCGGCGCATGATTGCCGATGCCAAGAGTGCGGTCGAAGGCGGTGCGCCTGTCGTTCTGTCCTATGGGATCGGAAACACGGACCGTACGACCGGCGCCATGCTGTCCGGCGAGCTCGCCAAGCGCCACGGCTATGACGGGCTCGAAGACGACACGATCGTCGTCAACCTGACCGGAACCGCCGGCCAGAGCTTCGGCGCCTGGCTGTCACCGGGCATCACGCTCGATCTCGCCGGCGAAGCCAACGACTATGTTGGCAAAGGCCTGTCCGGCGGGCGCATCGTCATCCGACCTTCGGGTGAGGCGCAGATCGTTCCGGAACAGTCCATCATCGTCGGCAACACGGTCCTTTACGGCGCAATTTCCGGCGAGTGCTATCTCCGTGGCGTTGCCGGAGAGCGCTTCGCAGTGCGGAATTCCGGCGCCATTGCCGTCGTCGAAGGCTGCGGGGACCATGGCTGCGAATACATGACCGGCGGTGTCGTCGTCGTGCTCGGCGAGACAGGCCGCAACTTCGCCGCCGGCATGTCGGGCGGCGTGGCATATGTCCTCGACGAAGATGGCAGCTTCGCCGAACGCTGCAATCTCGCAATGGTCGAGCTTGAGCCAGTCGAGGAAGAGGACATGCTGCTCGAACGCCTGCACCATCATGGCGGCGATATCGACTGGAAGGGCCGCGTTGACGTCACGAACATGACCCATCACGACGACGAGCGCTTGCACCAGCTTGTGTCTAAGCATCTGCACTATACGAACTCGGAGCGGGCCAAGCTGATCCTTGATGAGTGGGACCACTACCGGCCACTGTTTGTGAAGGTCATGCCAGTCGACTACCGCCGCGCCCTCCGGGAAATGGAGCAGGAGCGCATGGGCATGGCTGCGGAGTAATTTACTCTCGGGGGCAAGCAATGAGGGTGACGAATGCGAGCGTATTGTTCGCTCGGGATGAGAATATGCCTTCATCGCGTGCATAGAAGTCGAGGAGCTTGTCCTTTTGTTCAACCTTCGCCTCTAGTTCGCTACGCCGTCGCGTGTCGGACTGGAGCGCTTCAGAAAGTTCTTCGACGCAATGCTCAAGTTCGGCAATACGTTCTGCATCGCTCTTCATTGCTTGCCCCCGAGAGTAAATTACTCCGCAGCCATGCCCATGCGCTCCTGCTCCATTTCCCGGAGGGCGCGGCGGTAGTCGACTGG
>JBCBSK010000090.1:0-15294 GCA_039819185.1 Pseudomonadota bacterium
CTGAAGAGATCGATCAGTCGTTGTCCATTAAACGCCGCAGCATCCGGATAGGCGCCGATGACGCGTTCTCCAGGGCCAATCAAGAGATAGGTCGAGGTCGACTTGCGCAGACTTTGCGACAAAGCACGCTCAAGCAGCAATTGTGCTTCGGTGCCGAATGCCGTCGATGTCGCATCATAGCGTGCCGGATCGCGGGCGACGTCAAGGGAAATCCGGTTTGCGATCAGGGCTGTGCGTGCTTCGATCAGCTCGGTCGCCTGGATTTCGGAATCGCGGTAGAGGCCATAGCTGTTGGCGAGCGCGGCCAATATCAAGATGAAAACGAAGAAGACGGTGAGTGGGCCGATAACGCTGCGAAACAGCCGTTCGGAGCGTTCGCTATCGATGTCCTGACGAGCAACCCAGTCGCGGACCTTCTCCAAGGTGCCAGCGTCCGGTACCTCGCGTGACTTGCGCCTGGCCTCGACCGCGCCCGCCATCTGGCCTCCCATATGCCAATGACCGACGCATGCGGTCCGCCGCGCACGCTCCGCCATCGGCTCTGTCGGCTAAGCCGCACCGCCGCGCGCGGACCTGCCGAACCAATCCCGAATCACCTCTAATCTGAATCCATCGATCCCAGTTTGTCTAGCTGAATGGGCACAGCTTTTGCGATACTAGTCGGCAAGCATGCGACCAGAAATATCAGCGACATCTGGGGACAGCCCTGCCGTGTCACCGATTGAGCGCAATGCTTTTTCGGCCAAGGTCCGGCGTGAGACTTCTAGCTTGCGCCATGACCCAAAAGCGGTCAGCAGTCGCGCCGCCACCTGCGGATTCTTGCTGTCGAGTGACAGAACGGTCTTGGCGACAAAGTCATAACCCGCGCCGTCGGCTCTATGGAAGGCGGTCGGGTTGCGCATTGCAAGTGCGCCGATCAGCGCGCGTACCCGGTTAGGGTTGGTATAGGTGAAGGCCGGATGGCGCGTCAGATCGAACACAGTGTCGAGTGTCGCTGCACCCGGCTTTGTGGCGTGCACGCCAAGCCACTTATCGATGACGAGCGGATTGTCTCGGTAGCGTTCGTAGAAGGTGTCTGCGATGGCGTCGCCGACTTCGGTCTCGTGCACCAGAAGCTGAAGGGCTGAGAACCGCTCCGTCATATTGTCTGCCGTGTCAAATTGCGCGCGCGCAAGCCGCGTGCCGGTGTCGCGATCGCCCGCAATAAGAAGCGACAAGCAGGTGGCCCGCAACGCACGTCGTCCGGCGCTGTCGGCGTCATGGCGATAGGGACCATCCACCACATGGGCCGCGTAGCTTTTGGCCAGTGGCTCGGCCATACGCGCACCAAGACCTTGTTTCAGGCTAACAACAGCAGCGTGGATTGCATCGGGATCAAGGCCGGTACCGAGTGCTTGGGCGACATCGCTCTCTGATGGCGGGCGCAACAGTTCGGCTTTGAAGGCGGGATCAAGGGCCGCGGAGGCAAGTGCTGCGGTCAGCGCGTCGGCGATTGCCGAGATGGCCTCGTCCTGTGGTCCGCGGTCATGTGTCAGCTCCGCCAGCATCAGCCGCTGCACGGCTTCCCAACGATTGAATGGATCACTGTCATCACGGGCCAACCTTTGAAGATCCGCCGTGCCGAGATCTGTTACCAGGCGGACGGGTGCCGAGAAGCCACGCAGGAGCGAGGGCAGGGGCGGGGCCGTGACGCCGTCGAACCGTACCGTGAGCGCCTCCGTGTCAAGGATGACCGTATCGCCGTGGCAAAGGGCTTCGGACGGTGTTGACAATGTGATGTCAGACCCTTCGGTGTTGAACAGGCTGATCTTGACTGGAATGACAAAGGGATCTTTGTGCGGCTGACCTGGTGTCGGCGGGCAGGACTGCGCCAGCGTTAGGTCATAGCTGTCGCTTGCTGCATCATGACGCCCTATCGCGGTGACAACCGGCGTGCCGGACTGCGTATACCAGCGCATGAACTGTGCCAACGACCGGTCGGAGGCGTCCTCGAAGCAAGCAATGAAATCCTCGACGGTTGCTGCCGTGCCATCACAGCGCTTGAAGTAAAGCTGCATGCCGCGATCGAATGCCTCGCGTCCGATCAGTGTTTCCAGCATGCGGATGACCTCGGCCCCCTTTTCATACACCGTCAGAGTATAGAAGTTATTGATTTCACGATAGGATTCAGGTCGAACCGGATGGGCGAGCGGGCCTGCATCTTCTTCGAACTGCATCGCCCGCAACAGGCGAACATCGCCAATGCGCGCGACGGGCCGCGAGCGCGTGTCGGAGGTGTATTCCTGATCGCGGAAGACCGTCAGGCCCTCTTTCAAGCAAAGCTGGAACCAGTCGCGGCAGGTGATCCGGTTGCCGGTCCAGTTGTGGAAGTATTCGTGTGCGATGATCGCATCAATGTTTTCATAATCGGCATCGGTAGCGGTGTCTGGGCTGGCCAGAATGTACTTGTCGTTGAAGATGTTGAGACCCTTGTTCTCCATTGCGCCCATATTGAAATGCGACACGGCAACAATGGAAAACACATCGAGATCGTAGGTGCGCCCAAAGCGCTCCTCATCCCAGCGCATTGCCTGTTTGAGTGCGTCAAGCGCAAAATCAGCCTGCTCAACCTTGCCGCGCTCAATATAGATGCGGAGCTCAACATCTCGGCCGTCGGCGGTGTGATATGGGGCCGTCACGCAGTCGAGGTCGCCGCCAACGGCGGCAAACAGATAGCTCGGCTTGGGATGGGGATCATGCCATAGGGCATAGTGGCGGCCCGACCCATTGATCGTGCCAGCTTCGACCGGATTGCCGTTCGACAACAGAACCGGACAGCTTGCCGCGTCCGCCTCAAGCCTAACGGTATAGACCGACAACACGTCTGGCCGGTCTGGGAAAAATGTAATGCGGCGGAAGCCTTCGGCCTCGCACTGGGTGCAGAAGATTCCGTTCGACAGATACAGCCCCATCAACTGGGTATTCGAGGCCGGATCGATCTCTACCTCGGTCTCCACCTCGAAGGCGCTCTGCGGAACATTGGGGATTGTCAGTATATTGTCAGAATAAGTATAACTCTCTGGCGAAAGGTCGGTTCCGTCAAGGCTGAGCCGGTGCAGGATCAACGCTTCGCCGTCGAGGATCAGCGTCTGTGGCGCGATACTGTCCGGATTGGGCCGAACGGCAAGTTTGGTCCGCACCCGCGTTGCCTCTGCATAGAGCTGTATGTCGAGGTCGACCGTTTCGATCAGGAAAGCAGGTGGGGCGTAGTCGGCGAGACGGATCGTGCGTCCGGTGTCGGTTCTCATGGCGTTCCGTGATCACGCTGCGGTGGAATGTCGATGCAGAAGTGACACGAAAGTGGCTTCAGCGAAAGCATGCGCCCGGCTGATCCGGATAAGGGTATTGATTTTGCGCTGAAGGGCGGGTCCCGATAGCCTATTCTTGCCCGGGCCAACCCCTGTCGGCTGATGGTTCTCGACGCATGTCATGCCAGCCGACACGCGCATTGGGCTTTGAATCGATGGTTGCGAAATAGGGTTTGATGTCCAACAGCGGCGTGCCCGACAGACAATCGATATGCCGGACAACGAGCCGGCCTGCCTCAGCATCAAGGGAAATCAGATCGGCGATCGACATCCCGATCGGGTTTGGACGTACGGGTGCGCGGGTCGCGAAGACGCCGTGTTCCCGAGCGTCCATTGGTGGTGTCACCGTCAGCATGGTGCGGTCGGCCCGATCGAGCCAGTAGACGAGAATGACATGGCTAACCGTATCGAGCGAGGCGAGGCCAGCTCGAAACGGTTCGAACACATCAACTTCGGCCAGAGCATCGCTTTCAGCCGGATTCTTTGGGCAGTCCGAGAGCCGCACCCAGGGCGTTCGGATCCAGCCGATCGGGTCGAGTTCGAACACTCGGTCGCGAAAATCCGGTGTTTCCAAACCGACCGATTCTTCCGATCTCGCATCCGCCATGGTCCGTTCTCCAAGATAGAAGGTCACGCCCGCGTCGATGTCGCGAGGCCGCTCGCAAGACAGTGGCCGTCATCGCTGGTCACGGCAAGATGCCGCGTGGGCGAGACAGGCTCGCAACTGCACACGTCCGCGCGAGGTCAGCGTCGGATCCTGCAGGCCTGAACGGCGCCCGGATCGACGACATCGACGAACTGGTGATTTGCCAAGCCCGGGAAATGACGCTAGGAGGCAAGACACGGTCGCCTTTAGGTTAGTTGATGAGCCCGCCAGGCCGGCGACCCTGTGAAGGAGCCTCCGTGACCAAGTCCGCGATCTCGCTTGAAGTTTTTCCGGCGCGCACGGACGTGCAGCGGGACGCATTGATTGCCGCGCTGGAGGCATTCCGCGCGATCGATCCGACCTTCGTGTCCGTGACCTATGGCGCGGGCGGCTCGACCCGCGAGGACAGTCTCGCTACGGTCGGACATGTCGCTGATCATGGCTTTACATCAGCGGCGCATTTGACCATCGCCGGCAGCACGTGCGCTGAGACCGACCGCGCCATCACAGCGTTTCAGGGTCTTGGTGTTGAACGCTTCGTAGCGTTGCGGGGCGACCCGCCCGCCGGTGAGACCGACTTTCTGGCGCACCCGGACGGCTATCCCTCGAGCATTGCGCTTGTTCGACGCCTTGCGGATTTGGGCATCACCGATATTTCCGTTTCGTTTTACCCGGAACGGCATCCCGATTCGCCGAGTTTGGCGGCCGAGATCGACTTTCTCGCAGCAAAGGTTGCGGTGGGCGCAACCCGTGCGATCAGCCAGTTCTTCTTCGAGACCGACAACTATCTGCGCTATCGTGATCGGGTGGCGGCGCGCGGCCTCGACGTTGACCTGGTGCCGGGCCTGCTGCCGATTCGGACGTTTTCACAGATGACGCGTTTTGCCGAGCGCTGTGGTGCAAGTGTTCCGAACTGGCTGCATGACAGGTTCGAGGGGACTGTGGACAATCCCGTCGCGCATCGCCGTGTTGCAGAGGCGGTGCTCAATGAGCAGATCGCATCACTGTCCAAGGCTGGCGTGTCAGACTTCCACATCTATACGCTGAATGACGCGGCGTTGCCCCTGACTGTCCTGAAACAGCGTGGCATGCTCAAGGAGGTCCCGACAACCACACCCCGTGCCGCTGCATGAGCGCTAGCTAGGCGGCGGCGTGTCTAAGCCGTTACAGGTCTCGCCCTTGACGGAATACGGCTTGCCTCGCAGCACGAAACGCGACGTTCCCCGTAAACGGGCTTCTAGAGCAATTCCAGCCAAAGTGGGACCCGTTCGGGCAAACCGACCCGCGTCCGGTATTGCGACAAAACAAGTGCTTAGAGCGCTTTGGGTAACTCGGGTTTCACGGTAAGCGCTCTAGATATGACGCAGATGACAGAAAGCCGATGGCGACTGTCTCGCGATTCTGGTGTCTCGCGATTCTGGAGCAAACTCAAACGGCGCCCAGCACGACCGCTGCAACAAACACGAACGCCGCGCCCACACATACGAGGTTGATGGCCTTGGTTCTGAGCATCGATGCCTCCCTCGACCGGCCTTTTGTTTATCAAGGCATTTTATGCGCAGTTTACCGGGGGCTCAAAGCGAATTCGATGCTGCAGCGCATGATATGTGGGTAGGTTCTACGTATCACCACGTAATCTCGCTGCCATCGTAGTTCAGAAATCTACCTGTTGCGCTGATGTCCAACCGGTCGATGACCGCGACAAGCCCGTTACGACTTTCCGCAATCGAGAGATCGGCACTGCCGCCGCCAATGTCGGTGCGCACCCAGCCCGGATGGACGACAACAACGCTGATCCCCTCCGGCCTGAGGTCGTCGGCAAGCGCTTGCATCGCCTTGTTCACCGCAGCCTTTGACGAGCGATAGGCGATGCGGTCGGTGGGGCGTGAGGAAAACGACCCCATCCGGCTCGACACGGTAACGATGCGCGGCCGCCCGGACCGTTTCAGTGCCGGCAGTAGAGCATGCGTCACCCGGAAGGGCCCCAGCGTGTTGACGGCGAAGGTTTCGGTCCAGCCGTCGAAATCCATGTCGCGTGAGGATTGCCGCTTGGGCCCGATGATACCGGCATTGTTGATCAGGATGTCGATTGCCCGATCGCCGATGCTGCCGGGTAGGGCGGCGACGCTGTCGGGATTGGTCACGTCGAGGGCCACGATCTCGATGGTTCGGTTGGGGTGATCCGCGAGCGCGCGCAACTCCGCCGCGCTGTCGGGTGTTCGGCAGGCGGCGAGCACATGGTCGCCGCGCGCTGAGAACGCTTCGACAAGGCCGAGGCCGATGCCGCGATTGGCGCCGCTGATGACTACACGTTCCATGTCGAGACTGCCTCCCATCGTCGATTTGCTGTCGCCCGATCTTCAATCCACGTTACAAGGCAGCGATGACACGGCAAAGCCGACAGAAAGACACAAGCGAGAGGGATGGCCGGCGCGGCTATCACCATGGCCATCTGCGCGAGGCGCTGATTGCGGCCGCGCGTGATCTGATCGCCGAGCACGGGCCTCAGGGGTTTACGCTGGCCGATGCCGCGAAACAGGCCGGCGTCAGTGCTGCCGCGCCCTATCGCCATTTCAAGGACAAGCGCGCGCTTCTGGAAGAGGTCGCGCGGGAAGGCTTCCGCGCCTTCACGGAAGCGATGACGCGCGCCTTTTCATCCGGTGCCGATTCGCGCGAAGGCTTCATGCGCATGGGCCGGGCCTATCTCGATTTCGCCCGCGAGGAGCCCGGCTATTATGCGGCCGTCTTCGCGTCGGGCCTGTCGCGGGAGAGCCGTGCCGTGCCGGGCGCGCGCTCCGGCCCGCTGGAAGCCCTCGAACGCGCGATCGTCCAAGGGTCGGGCCGCATCGTCGATACCAAGACCGCAAGGCTGCTTGCCTTAGAAGTCTGGGCGCTGTCGCATGGCATTGCGAGCCTCAGCGCCAATGGCGAGCTATCGCCCGCGACCGGCGCGCCGGAGCCCGCCGATCTGTTGGCTCATGGCGTGAATGCGCTGGTAACCGGCGCGCTGGCGTCGCCTCCCGTGACATCACCACCGAAGCCGAAACCGGCGCCGAAACCGAAAAAGCCGCAGTGGTAGGGCGAGCCCCGCATCGTAGCCCCGATTGTAGGCATCCATTGCAAGTATCGCTTTGAAGAGATCATCGGACAAAGTCATGGTCACACTCCTCGCTTGAAGTTGCCGCCGTGAATTGAATTCGGGAACTCATTGCTGTTACGCCCCTTGCTGCCGTCGAGATAAAGGTTCTTGAGGAGCTCGAACCAGGGCAGACGCGCCTCGATCCCGGTCGTAACGGGGGCGTCGGTTGCTTCGATGGTGACGCGGCTAAGGCTCACGTCATCGCCGAAGCTTGCCGCGAGATCGCACGGGTCGACCTGCGACACCGTCAGCGGGTCCGTGATGTCGTCGAACCGCACCATTAGCGGCATGCGATTCAACGGCACCTCTGCGAAGCCCTCGAAATACCGCAGGCGGCGCAAAGTGTCCTCTAGATCCACTCGGAGATCGAAGACGAGCACAGGGATGCCCTGCGAATCTGGTCGGGAGCTATAGGCTTCGGTACCAGGGCAGCCATACGAACCGGTGACCAGCACGAACAATGTCCCGCGATCACCGATGTCGACCACCACCGCTTCACCGCGCCCATTGCTGGAGAAAGACACATCGCCGATCGGAAACTGATGCTTATACCTAGCTTCGAGGACGCTTGCGCCGCGATAGACCTCGCCATCAGCCTCAACCACCATCTCATAGCGCAGCGTGCCGCTGGGATAGACCCAGGCATAGAGCGTGACGATTCCGATCACGACCAGCGCGCAGATGGCGAACACCCGACGCGCGGTCATGCCCGCCGCTCCGAGCCGGTCATTGCGTGATAGGCCAGATAGAACCCGCGGCGATCCCCGGCATCCAACAGCGTTTGCAACTGCGCCAGTTCCGCGTCCGTCAGGCCGATGGTGGACTTTGTCGTGATCTGTACCGTCATGATGCTCTCTCCTTCAGGATTGCGCGTCAGAATTGCTACCGAGATCGAGCCCCGCATCGTAGCCCCGATTGTAGGCATCCATTGCAAGAATGGCTTTGAAAAGATCTTCACGAAGTTGATTGCCGCTCATCACCAGTCTCCTGTCTTGAAGGACCCAGGCCCGATTGTGTTGGAAAGATCGTTGCTCGTTGTAATCCTTGAGCCGTCCAGTGTTCGGCCCCGCAAGTCCTCAAACCAGGGCAGGCGCGCCTCGATCCCGGTCGTGATGGACGCGCGTGTCGTTTCGATCGTGACGCGGCTAAGGCTCACGCCGTCACCGAAGCTCGCCGCGAGATCGCACGGGTCGACCTGCGACACCGTCAGCGGGTCCGTGATGTCGTCGAACCGCACCATCAGCGGCATGCGATTCAGAGGCACCTCGGCGAAGCCCTCGAAATACCGTAGCCGGCGCAAAGTGTCCTTGTCGCTCAGCCGAAGATCGAAGACCGCTCTCGGAATGTTCTCCGGATCGTAGCCGGACCACCGCGACCGAAACTCTTCGTTGCCCGGACAGCCATGTGGGCCCGTCACCAGAACAAAAAGCGTGCCGCGATCGCCGATGTCGACCACCACGGCCTCGCCGCGCGAATGCCCAACCATCATTGGAGCGCTGCCAAGAGGTGGCTGATGCCTGTAGGTGGCTTCGAGGACGCTTGCGCCGCGATAGATCTCACCGTCGGCCTCGACCTCGACCACCATCTCATAGCGCAGCGTGCCGCTCGGATAGGTCCACATATACCAGAGGATGACCCCGCCAACGGCCAGGACCACAAAGCCAAAAAAGCCCCCGACGACGTAGCCGAACGTCTTCATGGCCGCCCCCCGGCGCCGTGCGCAGTTCGCGTGGCGCTGTCGCCATAACCAAACGAAGCATGCTGATCGTCCAAGATCATCCCATGGTCCTCACCGGGCCTGAGAAATGTCCAGCTGCCGCCATCGCGGCGGCGCATACGACGTCTCTGTCACATCTTCCCTTAAAAAGTGTGGCGCGATGGTGTGATCTGTCCTGCCTCTTCCTATCTTTCTTGCGGGGTGGCGCGTGCCATCACGAGCGCACACACATTTCCTCTTGAAATTCTCCGTCAAAACGCCAATGTAAATGTTGTTCACATTAACATCCTCGAATGCACCGCTTTTGGCGCGCGCTCGCGGGGTGGGCCGGTGCGGACGCCGCGAACGCAGGCGGTCCGGGCGCGAGGCGTGCACAGCATGGGCGGATCCGACAGATCGGGGCGGCGTGCGGAGTGGCCAAGTGCGAATGACGCGTTCGAGTGCTTGTGATGATTTTTGGGGACGATCCGGGTTCGGATCAGTTTCCAACAGGACTTTGATCGGGACCAGCGCGTCCCACATCTCTTGGGACGTGTCGTCCCGCATAACAGAAGGAGACTGCCGATGAGTGCCGTTGCCGTTGACAATTGCTATGATGCTGGACCGACCGGACGTGGCAACGGCCGGGGTTGCCGCAAGGGCGGATGGTCCGCCCTTGAGATCGTCGTTCTGGTGCTGCTGTTTGTGTTCGTGTGGCCGCTTGGATTGGCGTTCCTCGCCTATCTCCTGTGCCGCGCCAAGGAGGACCGGCGCATGGACCGCCAGCGCATGCGGGAGTTCGTGTCCAACATGACGCCTGCCAATTGGGGCCGCGAGTCGAATGGCTGGGGCGGTGGCTCCGGCGGATCGCATGGCGGCTGGGGCGGTCGCGGGCCGCGCCCGACCGGCAATCTCGCCTTCGACGAATACCGTCAGGCGGAGCTTGACCGGCTCGAGGCCGAGCGTCGCCGTTTGATCGAGGAAGAGCGCGAGTTCGACACGTTCCTGAAGCATCTCCGGATGGCCAAGGACCGTGAGGAGTTCGACCGCTTCATGCGTGAGCGCGCGACGCGGCCGGACGACCAGGACGGTGATGCCGACCCGCGGTCGACGTAACCGCGCAAACAGAGACACGAGAGACAGGGCCGGCGGATTTGCGCCGGCCTTTTGCGTTGATCGTCAAGCGTTCCAGATCACGCCCTCGAGCCAGGCGGCATTGGCCAGTGCCTGTCTGTCATCGCCGGATGGGCCCACGACCTGCATGCCAAGCGGCAGGCCACCGCTGTCCGAAAGCCCCGCCACGTTGACGCACGGGTTTCCGGCAAGTGTCCACATCCGGTTGAACTCGGGCGTGCCGGTCGCCGCGATGCCCTCTGGGGCTGCGCCCGGCGCGCTCGGGGTCAGGATCATGTCGATCGACTTGAACTGGTCCTGAAGAAAGAGACGTGCGTCCCGCGCCATCAGGCGGGCCGCGTCGAGGGCAGCGAAATCGATCGCGGTGCCGCGATCCAGAAGCTCCAGGAGAACCGCGCTTAGCCTGCTGCGATGGCGTGTCATCTCGTCAGCAAGTGCGACCGCGCCTTCATAGGCGAAGATCACGGCATGGGCGTCGTCTGCCGCGGCAAGTTCTGGCGCCGGATCAAGATCGATCAGCGCGGCGCCTGCTGCCTCGGCTTGGCGGGCAGTTGCCTCCAATGCGTTGCGTATGTCTTCGCTGGCAATGTCCCAATGGGGTCCGCGATAGAGCCCGATGCGCGGAGCGGTGACGACGTCTTGATCCTGATCGATGCGCAAGGACCGTCCAGTCAACGCTTCGGCGAAGAAGGCGACATCGGCGACGGACTGGGCGAACAGACCGACCGTGTCGAGCGAGGCGCAAAAGGTCTTCACGCCGATCGTCGGCAACAGGCCGAAATTCGGTTTGTAGCCCGTCACGCCGCAATAGGATGCGGGGCGAATGGTCGAGCCCGCAGTCTGACTGCCAAGCGCTGCATGGGCCATGCCAGCGGCAACGGCGGCAGCCGATCCCGAGGATGAACCGCCTGGCGTATGATCCGGGTTTACCGGATTGCGTGTCGGCCCCGGTGAATAATAGGCGAATTCGGTCGTGACCGCCTTGCCCACGATATGAGCACCAAGTGTCCTGAGGCGCGTGATGATGCTCGCGTCCGTTGCCGGTCGATGGCCTTCATAGATGCCAGAGCCATAGGCGGTCGGCAGGTCATAGGTGTCGAAGATGTCCTTCACAGCCACGCCAAGACCGGCGAGGGGGCCGCTCACATCTGGCGCTGGGACTGCCGACAAAATGGTGAAGGCGCGGATCTCGGGCTCGGCCTCGGCGATCCGTGCCCGCAAGCTGTTCTGCACTGCAGCGTGCGTTGTCGTGCTGTCGGAGAGCGCCTTGGCTGTTTCGAGCAAGGACAGGGGGGCGAACTGAGACTGTGCCACGGGCGAGATCCTCGGAAATGCAGAAGGCATCCCTGATAGACGGCCAGCGCTGGAGGGGAAAGCCCTGCTCTTTACGCCCCGTTAACCGAACCATCCCGATCTCATCGTCCTTGGATCTCCGATTAAGGAAGGATTGACCGATCCGTTAGACTCCTAGGGGTTATGCGTATCGGTCTATCCTATCGTGTTGCCACACTTGCGCTGCTGCTCGGCCTTGCCGCGTGCTCGCGCAATGACGGGCCGTCGAGTTATTTCGTCGCCGAGGAAGAACCCTGGCGCAAGGATGTTGAGCTTGCTTGCCTGACCTCGGGCGCTGTGCAGCCAAACTACTTTCTCGCGCCGCAGCCGGAACTGGACGGGCCGAAAGTTTGCGGCGCGCTGAAGCCATTCGAGATGACAGGTGCCGTCGGTGGTTTGGTCGAGCTGTCGCCGCCAGCACTTCTGCGCTGTCCTATGGTGCCGGCCGTGGAAGACTGGGTCAGGACCTCAGTCCTGCCAGCGGCAGAGCGCCATTTCGGACAGCAGGTTGATCAATTGACCGTCGCTGCGAGTTATTCCTGCCGGCCGATGAACCATCGCCATGGCGGGCAACTGTCAGAGCATGGTTATGCCAATGCCATCGATATCTCCGCCTTCACGCTCGAAGACGGGCGCAAGGTAACGCTGACTGGCGGTTGGTCGGGAAAGGCGGATGAGCGCGCTTTCCTACGCGACGTGCGCGACGGAGCCTGCGAGAGCTTTACCACCGTTCTGAGCCCGGATCATGACGCGGCACATGCCAACCACTTCCATTTTGATCTCAGGCAGCGGCGCAGCGTGGTGTGCAAGTAACCTGATGCATGGTTCAGCTTGGTTTCGGATTTCGCCGGATCACGCATTTCGCGCGGTTTCTCTATTTGTTTCGCGGGTCTGGCTCGTTTAATCTGCCCAAATGCAGATCGCGGTCATCATCGCTGGCCTCGCCGCGGCACTTCTTCTTGGCTCGCCCCTTGCGCGGCTGTTGCCGGATGCGAGCGCGCGCTTTCTCGGACGGTTTGCGCCCGATCGCGCCAAGCGCCGCAGCGTGACATTCACGATCGCGCTTGTGGCCTTGTCCGCCAAGATGGCCAAGGCTGACGGCGTTGTCACGCAATCTGAGGCCGATGCGTTTCGCGATCTTCTCGATGTGCCCGACGAGGATCTCGACAACCTGCGCCGCGTCTTCGACCTGACCAAGCACGATGTCGCGGGCTTTGACGGCTATGCCCGCCAGATCCGTGATCTTTTCAAGGACGAGCCGGCGCTGCTCGAAGACGTGCTCGATGGGCTGTTCCATATCGCCAAGGCGGATGGCGCGGTGCACGAGGCCGAACTTGTCTATCTCGAAATGGTCGCCGACATTTTCGGCTTCGATCCCCAGGCGTTTCTCAGGATCAAGGCGCGCCATGTCCATGACGGCCCGCTCAATCCCTATCTCGTGCTCGGCGTGCATGAGAGCATGGCGTTCGACGATATCCGCCGGGCCTATCGCACACTGGTCCAGGAACATCATCCGGACCGAATGATCGCGCGCGGCGTGCCCGAAGAGGCGATCCGCATCGCCACCGAGCGGCTTCAAGCGATCAACGAAGCCTATGCCGAGATCGAACGCCTTCGTAACCGGCCCGCCGCCGAATGATGGCTTTTCACGTCATCGATCAGCCATCGCCGAACCACAATGCGCGGGTCGCGGGAACGGATGTCGACATCCTACTCCTGCATTACACTGGTATGGAAAGCGGGCAGGCCGCCATTGATTGGCTGCGGTCGCCGGAGAGCAACGTGTCCTGCCACTATGTCGTTGAGGAGGACGGGCGTATCTTCCGGCTGGTGTCGGAAGGCCTGCGTGCCTGGCACGCCGGCGCCGGCGTCTGGCGCGGGCGCGACGACATCAATTCGCGCTCGATCGGCATCGAGATCGTCAATCCCGGCCATGAGTGGGGCTATCGTCCGTTTCCCGATGTTCAGGTCGAGGCCGTTGTCGCCTTGTGCCAGGACATTCTGTCCCGCCACCCGATCTCCGCACGCAATGTGCTCGCCCATTCCGACATCGCACCAAGCCGCAAGATAGATCCCGGCGAGTTGTTTCCATGGGACCAGCTTGCCGGGGAGGGTATTGGCCACTGGGTCCCACAAGAGCCCTTGGGACGGCCCACCGCGCTTGCGAACGTCGATGATCTCGTTCGGTTCCAGAACCACCTTGCGCAATACGGCTATGCGCTTGCCCCAACTGGCGTTTCAGACCGCGAGACCGCTACCGTGACGGCAGCGTTTCAGCGCCATTTCCGGCCAGCGCGCGTGGACGGGATTGTCGACCTGTCGACGGCTCTGACATTGGAAAAACTGCTTGCCGCGCTGTCCGGTGGGGATCGGATCGCCTGAAAACGCCTTGGGCTTGGGGGAGATTGTATGACCACTGTCGCCGACCTGATTGTTTTAAACGGCCGGATCAAGACCATGGACCCGGCCAATCCAACTGCCGAAGCAGTGGCGGTGTCCGGCGACCGGATCGCGGCGGTTGGCGCGAACGCTGACATCGAGGCACTGCGCGGTCCGGACACGCGCGTTGTCGATGCCGCCGGCGCGAGCGTTTTGCCCGGCATTGTCGAAGCGCATATGCATCTCTTCCCGGGCGCAGCCGACGCGCGCAATCTCCAGCTTGCCCATGTCAAAGGCTTCGACGCGCTGAAAGCCGCCGTCGACGCATATGTCGCCACGCATCCCGGTTCTGACCTGGTGATCGGCAATGCCGCCGACTACACGATCCTCAATGACGAGGCCAACACCACCCGCCACGACCTCGACCGCATCCTGCCCGACCGGCCGCTGATGCTGGTGGCGCCCGACTATCACACGGCCTGGGCCAACACGATCGCGCTCGAAACGGCCGGAATCCTGAACGGCCGCGCGCTGTCGATCGGCAACGAAATCGTCATGGGGCCGGACGGCTTGGCGACCGGCGCCCTGCATGAAGGCGAGGCGATGGATCCCGTGGCCGATTTGAGCCCGACCGGCGGGCGCGAGCGGCTCGGCCTCAGGACCGGCGGTAACCCTGACCCTCCTGCCACGCGCGAAGAACGCGAGATCGACAAGACGCTGTTGCGTGAAGGCCTCGCCCATTGCGCCGAGAATGGCATCACCTCGATCCACAACATGGACGGCAACCGCTATCAGCTTGATCTGCTGGCTGAAATCGAGGCTGAAGGTGACCTAATCTGCCGCGTTCAAGTGCCGTTTCACTTCAAGAACTTCATGCCGGTTGAGAACCTGGATGAAGCCTCGGAGCTGACAGAACGGTTTAACTCCGACTGGCTGAAATGCGGCCGGGTGAAGCTCTTCATGGACGGGGTTCTGGATTCCGGCACCGCCGTGATGGTTGGTGGCTATGGCGACGACCCAGACCACAATTGCGATCCACTGTTCACCCAAGACCAGTTCAACGCAGTCGCTGTCGAGGCCGATCGGCGCGGGCTTCAGATCGCAGTTCATGCGATCGGCGATGGTGCGGTGCGCATGGTCCTGAACGGGTATCAAGCAGCCCGCACGGCAAACGGCGCGCGCGATGCCCGCCACCGTATCGAGCATATCGAGGTGGTCCATCCCGACGACATTCCGCGTTTCGCTGAGATGGGGGTGATCTGCTCGATGCAGCCGCCGCATGCGCCGGGGACCGATTTCCCGCCCGAGCCGACGATCAGCAAGATCGGCCGCCACCGTTGGCCCTATTCCTATGCCTGGCGGACGCTGCGGGACGCCGGCGCGCGGTTTGCCTTTGCGTCCGATTGGCCAGTGTCACCGGTTGACCCGTTCCTTGGAATCTCGTGCGGCATGAAGCGCGCGCCCTGGGGCGACGAGCCGGACCAGTCGCTGACCCTGGACGAACTGATCCAAGGCTACACCGCCGACGGCGCCTATACCGAATTCATGGAAGACCGGAAGGGCATGCTGAAGCCCGGCTACTATGCCGATGTGGTCGTCATGACGTCAGACCTCGATGCGC
>JBCBSK010000091.1:0-15272 GCA_039819185.1 Pseudomonadota bacterium
CCTGCTCGACGCGGCACGTACCCATCCCCTGTCGGGCGGACGGCTGATCACACAGGACCGGACGCTAATGGCGGCAGTCGTGGCGCTGACGCCTGAGACGCTCGCAGTTGATCGGCTGGCGGCGACTCGGTCGGAGATCGTTGACGCTCTGGAGACGAGTTTGTCTGGCACCAATGTGACGGTAGCCCTCAGCGGTTTGCCGGAGCTTCGACTAACCGTTATTGCCTCTTTGCTACGCGACCAGTTTCTCCTCAACGCGCTCGGTGTGCTGGCCGGTCTTCTGGTTGCAACGATCGCTCTGAGAAGCTTCTGGCTGGCGGTCCTGACCAGCCTTCCACCCGTCTTTGGCATGCTGTGGACGCTTGGCTTTCTCGGCCATTCCGGCCTGGGCGTGAACCTTGTGACGAACTCCCTGCCGGTTCTGGTGCTGATGCTGGGCTTCGCTGATTCCATGCATATGACCTTCGACCTGCGCCGCAGGGCCAGGCGCCGAGGCGCCGACAGACAGGCGATCGAAGCGTCGTTGATGCATATCGGGCCGGCCTGCGTGATTACGACAATCACGACGGGCGTGGCGTTTGCAGCGCTTCTGATCTCCGACTCAGAGCTGATCCGTAGCCTTGGCATCGCTGGTATAGCGGCCGTGACCGTGACACTGACAGCGGTTCTGGTCCTGCATCCGCTTGCGTTCACGCTGCTGGGCCAGCGTTGGCCGATCCGCCAAGCTCTGGCTGCACACGCGATGGCCCAACCGACAGGACGACGCACACTTCTGCCTGTCATCGAGGCTGTACTGCGTTGGCCGTGGCGGGTCACGTTGGCCGGCTTGCTTCTTCTCATCAGTGCTGTTGCGGCCTACACCACCATCGAGCCGCGCTACCGCTTTACCGAAAACCTGCCTGCCGATACGCCGGTCATGCTGACGCTGGCTGAGATCGAGTCCCGGCTCGGCCCGACCGGCACGATCGATCTGCCGGTCTATGATCTGTTTCCAAGCAGCACCATTACCCCGGAGGGTTTGACGACCCTTGGGGCTGCGCACCGCGCTGCCGACGCAGCGGCCGCCGGCCACACCGTTCTGTCATTATGGTCGGTTGCTACATGGCTTGCGCCTGACGATCCGCCAGGTGCCGCGGACAGCCTCAACGGACTGCTGACCGATATGTCAGATGACATGCGCCAGCGGCTGATGTCTCGCGATGGTACGGCGGCTTTGGTCCGCGTTCTGGTGCCCGATGAGGGGATTGCGGTAAACAGGACGCTCATGGAGCGTCTTGCGACCTCCGTCAATTCGGCACTCGCTTCCGCGGGCCATGCGAGTCCGCCGGTCGTCGCGGCAAGTCTTCTGTCATTGTCTGCAACTGTCGGCGGCGACATGCTGCGGCAGTTGAGCTTAAGCTTCACCCTCGCTGCGGCGCTCGCCTGCGGGCTGATGGCCGTATGGTGTCGAAGCCCGCGATTGGGACTGATCGCAATTCTGCCCAATCTGCTGCCGATCATGTTGGTCGGTGCGTGGCTCAGCCTGTCTGGCCAAGGCCTGCAATTCACCAGCGCCCTGGCGCTGACCATCGCGCTTGGCATCGCCGTCGATGACACGGTGCACATCCTGAACCGGTTGCGGCGCTATGGCGACAGGGCTTGCGCGCCGCGGGCGGTGAAAAGTGCCCTTTTGTCGGTGGCGCCGGTCCTGGTTCTAACAACGGTGATCTTATGCGCGGGCATAACCGCAACGCAGTTGAGCGAGATGCCCATGGTGAGCTATTTCGGTGTTCTCACCATGGTGATCCTATGTCTGGCCTTGATCGCCGACGTCATTGTTCTGCCGGCCTGTTTGGTCACACTCGGACCGATCCTGAAGCGTTGGGGGCTTCGGTAGCTACATATCTTCTTTGAGAGGTTTTTCGTGACACGAAATGTCTTCCTGCCGGCCATGCTGATTGGCATGGCCATGAGCTTCCTTGCCACGGGCGCGCAAGATGTCCGCGCGACCGCTCCCGCCCAAGAATTGATCGGCACCTGGCAAGGCGGCGGCGAAGCACGCCGCACGCCAGCGCGCGACTGGGAAAGCGTACGCTGCCAGGTCACTGCTCAAGACTCGGGCGCCGACACGTTGCGCGTGCGTGGCCGCTGCGCCAGCGCCAACACGCGCGGGACGTTTGAGATCGATATCAGCGGTCTCGACACGGGCACGCTCCGGGCCGTCTTCACAGCCCTCGACCTCAATCAATCGACACGCTTTACCGGGTCGCGCTCCGGAGACCGTATGACGCTGACCTCAACGCGACCCGTCCCACTCGAAGATGGTGACTATCGATCGCGGTTGACGATCGACTTCGTCCGTGACGGCGCAGTTAGCCTGCGTGAAACCGTGACCCCGTCCTCAGGTGGTGCGGCCAGCACGATTTTCGACGTCGATCTGACGCGTCAATAACCGCCTAGTCTGAATCACCCCCAGCCGGCTTGCCAGACACCCGGCTGACCCCTTTAATGCAGGGCTAACGAGCACCGTGATCACACGGAGCCAGTGCGACGGTGCGCCCAAACATGGGCACGGTCGCCACAATGCCGACCGGGGCGCCAGTTCCCGGCAGCGTTTACCACAGATGAGGGGTGTGACATGCAAGGTCTTATCCGACCGACTGAAATCTCACGGCGCGGCGTCCTGAAGGCTGGCGCGGTGGGTCTCACCGCCGGTCTTGTTCTGCCGGTGGGCCTAGCCCGTGCGCAAACTGGCGGCACGGTTACGATCGCCTACAATGTCAATCTGCCGAGTTTTGACCCGACAGTCGGCTTGTCGGCGGTCAATCCGACGATCCAGTCGATCTACCGCTCCGTGTTTGACCAGTTCATCGGTCAGGAACCCGACCTTGCCTTCAAGCCCGGCCTTCTAACGGATTGGGGCTGGAATGACGACCGGACGCAGGTCTGGATGGACGTACGCGAGGGTGTGACCTGGCACAATGGCGACCCGTTCACGCCCGAAGACATTGTCTGGTCGCTGGAGCGTGCCGGCAACGCAGACAGCGGCAATCCGATTCAGTTCATCTGGTCGAAGATCGGCAATTATTCGATTGACGGAAACCAGATCACGGCCGACGTGCTCTCGTTCGAGCCGACACTGTTCAAATGGATGGCCTTCCTGACCGGCTATGTGATGCCGAAGACCTATTATGAAGAGGTTGGCGCTGATGGCTTCGAAGCGGCTCCGATCGGCACCGGCCCCTATATGGTCGATGAGTTCGAGCGCAACGCCTTCCTCAGGCTTAAGGCCAACCCGAACTATTGGGGCGGCACGCCAGCCTATGAGACGGTGGTGTTCAAATTCGTCCCGGACGCCACGACCCGCGTCGCCGAGGTCGAAAGTGGTGCTTCCGACATCACCCTCGACATTCCGTACGAGGAATTCGACAGACTGACCGCAATTGACGGGCTCGAAGGCGTGACCACGCCGATCTCCGACATTGCGATGATCTTCCTGAACGATACAGGTCCCATGGAAGACAAAAATGTTCGGCTCGCAGCGCATCATGCGATCAACAAGGAGGCGATCGTCGACCGGTTGCTGCGCGGCTATGGCGTTCCAATCGCGACCTTGCAGGCGCCGGAGTATACGGCCTTCGATCCATCCGTGACCGTCGCCTATGACCCCGATGCGGCACGGGAACTTCTTGCAGCTTCCGGGTATTCACCGGACAATCCTGTGCGCTTCACAATCCAGACGACGCGCGGCTTCAAGCCGAGGGATTTCGAGATGATCCAGGCGATCGTCGGCATGTGGCGCGATGTCGGTATCGAGGCCGAGATTGAGGTTTACGAGATCGCCAAGCACTTCGAATTGCGCGCCGCCGACGAACTTGCCCCGGCCGCGTTCTACAATTGGGGCAATGCGATCGGTGATCCAACGACCTCGACTGGCTTTGCCATGTTCGGCCCTTCCCCGCATTCGGTCTGGGACACCGATGACCTCGACGCGATGATCGGCCCGCTCTGGGGCGAGGCCGACGAGGATGCGCGAATTGACGGCTGGAAGGCGGTCGACCGCTACATCGCCGAGGAGGGGTTGGTTATCCCGCTTCTGCAATATGTCCAACCGATCGTGCATGCGTCGTCTGTCACCGTCGTGCCGAATGTCGCTGGCGCGCCGGAGCCTGTGGCCATGACGCCAGCCTAAGGCTTGCACAGCAGGACATGTGGGCAATCGGGAGCGTTGCTTTCCCGGCTCACTGCTGTATGTCGAGACACGCGCCGGCCAGTGGCGGAGCCGGCCTGTGTTACGAGTCAGTCGAAACGGCTCGCCTGAGGTCGGCTTGCCCGAATGCGGCCAACGCGTCGCGGAGCGGAAACAATGGCGACCAGTGCGGTCCTGCGCCGACTGATCCTGGCCGTGCCGACCCTGTTCGGCGTGGCGGTCGTCGTGTTCCTGCTCATCCGCGTCGTGCCGGGCGATCCCGTTGCCATGATGGTACCGCCGGGCGCAAGCGAGGACGACATTGCCGCTCTTCGCGCGCGGTATGGTCTTGATCTGTCGCTGTGGTCGCAATTCTGGATCTGGCTGCAAGGTGTCGTGGTTGGCGATTTCGGCACCTCGATCAGCCTGCGCCAGGATGTGCTTGGCCTTGTCCTGTCGCGATTGCCGGCTACGCTCGAACTCGCAGGCCTCGCCTTCCTGATCGCACTTGTCATCGGGATGGGGCTTGCCCTTGTCGGCGCACGGCTGCGTGGATCGTTTGCTGAAACTGCGATCGATTCCGTCAATGGCGTCTCGCTGGCGGTGCCCGATTTTATCTGGGCGCTGGCGCTTGTCCTCGTGTTCGGCGTTTTTCTCGGTGCGCTGCCGATCTCTGGCCGGCTCGACCCGCGCGCCGGCCTGGAGTTCGCGACCCAGTTCTATCTGGTAGAAAGTCTTGTCACCCTGCGCTTCGACGCGGCCTGGGGTCTGCTGCGCCATATGCTGATGCCAGCGCTGGCACTGGCGCTTCCCTTGGCGGCTGTGATCACGCGGATTTTCAAGGATGCGCTCAAGGAAGCGCTGCTTCAGGACTATGTCCTGCTCGCTCGCATCAAGGGTAAGTCCGACACGCGGATCCTGATCGAGGAGGTTGCCCGCAATGCCCTCGTGCCAACGATCGCACTGACCGGCGTTCAACTCACCTTTCTGATCGGCGGCACGGTCATTGTCGAGCGCATTTTCTCCTATCCAGGCATCGGCAACATGGCCATCGATGCGGTCATCAACCGCGATCTACCACTGATCCAGGGCATCGTGTTGACCTTCGGCGTGTTGTTTATCCTGGTCAACCTGCTCGTCGACCTGACCTATGCTGCACTAAACCCAAGGCTCCGGCATGGCTGACGTGACCGATACGAGCCTCACCGCAGTTGGCGTTTCGGCGCGACCGAACGTTCTCGCACGCGTCCTTGCCGAGCCGCGCGCGGCGGTTTCCGGCGGCATCATTCTGTTGCTGGTTGTCTTCGCCGTCTTTGCACCTCTGCTCGCGCCGCACGATCCGCTGCGTCAAGATCTTATGCTGTCTCAAATCCCACCCGTCTGGATGGCTGGCGGTGAGCCGGGCTATCTCCTCGGGACCGACAGCCTCGGCCGCGATGTCTTGTCCAGGCTCATCCATGGCGCGCAGGTCACCGTTATCGTCGCCTTTGTCGCCGCTACTCTCGCCTGCCTGCTCGGTAGCACGCTCGGCCTGATCGCCGGCTTTGCGGGCGGCATCGTCGACATGGCGATCTCGCGGCTCGTCGACATCTGGATGGCATTCCCGCCAGTGCTGCTATCGGTGCTACTTGTTGCGGTGCTCGGGGCTGGGCTCCATTCGGTGATCATCGCGATCGTCGTCATCGACTGGACCCGGTTTTGCCGCGTGGTGCGCGCCGAAGTCCTGCAACAGGCCAAGCGTGATTATATTGACAGCGCCGTCACCCTCGGCATGGGCCGGATCGCGATCCTGTTCCGCGAGATCCTGCCAAACGTCCTGCCGCTGATCATCGTCTTGCTGACGCTGGAAATGGGCATCGCCGTCATCGTCGAGGCAATCCTGTCCTTTGTCGGGCTGTCCATCTCCACCGACCAGCCAACCTGGGGCGGCATGATCGCGGAAGGACGCCAGATCATCCATCACGCCTGGTGGGTTCTGGTGTTCCCGCTGATCGCTCTGTTCGTCACCGTGCTCGCCTTCAATCAGCTTGGCGATGGGCTCAGGCGTGCGCTTGATCCGGTCCTGAGGGCGTGACGATGAGCGCGCTTCTCGATATTCGTTCGCTCTCGGCACAGCTGAAATCGACCGATCAGCCGGTGCTGCGTGATGTCTCATTGACGCTTCAACCACGCGAGGTGCACGGCCTTGTCGGCGAGAGCGGCGCCGGCAAGACCACGATCGCCAAGGCGATCCTCGGTATTCTGCCGCAGGCGATTGCGGTGACCGGCGGAGAGGTCTTGTTCGAGGGCCAAGACCTCCTGAAGCTCGGGCGTCACGGGATGCGCGCGCTACTCGGCCGAGAGATCGCATTGATCCCCCAGGACCCGCTGACAGCGCTTAATCCATCGCGCCGTATCGCAAGCCAGATCATGGATGGGCTGATCGCCAAGCGGGGCTTGAGCCGACGCGAGGCGCGCGACCGGGCGCTCAGCCTTTTGCAGGAAGTCTATATCAACGATCCAGAGCGCGTCATGCGCGCCTTCCCGCATCAACTGTCTGGTGGCATGCGCCAACGCGTCCTCATCGCCTCTGCATTCGGCCTCGAGCCCCGGCTGATCATCGCCGACGAACCGACGACCGCGCTCGATGTCACCGTGCAGAAGCAGATCTTGCGGCTGATCCGCATCATGCAGGATGTCCACAACACCGCGATCGTCTTCGTCACCCATGACCTCGGCGTCGTCGCGCAGATCTGCGACCGAGTGAGCGTTCTTTATGCCGGCAAGGTGGTGGAGCAGTCAGAGGTCACGGTTCTCTTTCGAGACCCCCAACATGCCTACACCCGCGCGCTGATCGCCGCCAATCCACGCTATGACGATCCCAACGCCAGCCTTGTGCCAGTCTCTGACACGGTTGTTCGGGATCTGCATGCCGATCTTGACGGCACCGCATCTCGGGGCTCGGCAGTCTCGGAGACGGTGTCATGAGGGCCATGACGACGACGCCGCTAGTCGAGGCCGAGGGCATTCATCTGTCGCTGCCGGCGCCCGACTCCGGCGCTCTGTTAGGCCGCAGCAGGATGATCGAGATCCTCAAAGGCATCGATCTGACCATTAGGCGCGGTGAGGCGGTCGGCATTGTCGGTGAGTCCGGCTCCGGCAAGACCTCGCTCGGCCGCTGCCTCGTTCGCTTGCATAGCCCGACCCAAGGCACGGTGACCTTCGACGGCACCGACATCACCCGGCTCGATGCGACACAAATGCGGCCCTATCGCCGGCGCATGCAGATGATCTTCCAGGACCCGCAATCGGCGCTGAATCCGCGCCAGACCGTGGCGACGCTGCTCACGCGCCCGCTTGAGACCCATGGCCTGCTGAATGGGGCACGCATGGAGACGGTCGCAAGCCTTCTCGACAGTGTCGGCCTGGCGCCGCATCTGGCGCACGCTTATCCGCATGAACTCTCCGGCGGCCAACGCCAGCGCGTTGGGATTGCGCGCGCCGTCGCGCTGAAGCCGGATTTTATCCTCGCCGACGAGATCGTCTCCGGCCTCGATGTCTCGACACAAGCGCAGATCCTCGCGCTGCTGCGTGAGACAGTCGATGAGCTTGGAGCCTCACTTGCCTTCATCAGCCACGACTTGTCGGTCGTGCGTCATCTCTGCGATCGTGTCGTGGTGATGAAATCGGGCGAGGTGCTGGAACAGGGACCGACGGCCTCTGTCTTCGCCTTGCCGCAGCATGCGTATACGCGGGCGCTCATCGATGCGATCCCGCTGCCTGAACCCGATCCGCACTGGCTCGACAGCAACGCAATAGACATGCCGCCAACCAATGGCGCACGGAAGGCGGAAGCCATTCGACAGACCTTTGAAGAGGCGGACCAGCCGCCGCACGAGACGAAGAGCACAGGGAGTATCACGATGGACATCAGAGATCAGGTTGCACTGGTCACCGGGTCGAACCGGGGGATCGGTAAGAGTTTTGTCGAGGAACTCGCCCGGCGCGGCGCAAAGCGTATCTATGCAGGCATGCGTGACACCTCGCGCCGGCCAAACTGGGCGGTGAACGGCGCCGACACTGAGATCATTCCGATCGCGCTCGACATCACACGACCCGAACAGATCGTCCAAGCCGCGACCAAGGCGAAGGACATCACGCTTCTGGTGAACAATGCCGGCGTCAATCACGTCCAGCGGGCGATCGACGCCGATGACGCCGGCGCCGCTCGTGCGGAAATGGAGACCAACTATTTCGGCACGCTGGCCATGAGCCGGGCCTTTGCGCCGGTGCTCGAAGCGAATGGTGGCGGCGCCATCGCCAACATGCTGTCAATCCTTGGTCAAGTCTGCCTACCGACCATGGCATCGCTGTCAGCCTCCAAGGCCGCCGCCTATTCCGCGACACAGGGCATGCGCGCCGAGCTCGCCGGCAAGGGCATTAACGTCATCGCCGTGATGCCAGGCGCCGTCGATACCGACATGATGGAAGGCTATGACATCGACAAGATGCCGCCCGATGAGGTCGCGCGTGAAGCGGTCGACGGCGTCGAGGCCGGCGACTGGAACGTCTACCCAGGCGACATGGCCAAAGGCTTGCGCGAAGGGTTGATGTCGGACGATCTGGCGGTTCAGCGCCAGATGATGGCAGCGCTCGACCCCTCTTTCGCCACGGCCGACACGGCCCCCGAAGCGAACGGCCATGCACCAGACAAAGGGGCCTATGTCGACATCACCGCAGCCGATGGCGGCACTTTCAAGGCTTATGTCTCAAAGCCGGAGAAGGGCTCGGGCCCAGCGCTGATCCTGCTCCAGGAGATCTTCGGCATCAACGACTATATGCGTTCGATGGCCGATCATTTCGCCGAGGAGGGCTATGTCGCCATCGTACCGGACCTGTTCTGGCGCATAGAGCCGGGTGTCGACCTCGGCTATGGCGAGGAGGACTTCCAAAAAGGATTCGGCCTCTATCAGTCCTTCGATGTCGACCAGGCGATCAAGGACGTCCAGGACACGATCAACGCGGCCAAGACGATGGATGGCGTCGTTGGCAAGGTCGGCTGTATCGGCTACTGCCTCGGCGGTATGCTCGCCTATCTGACGGCGGCACGGACCGATGTCGACGTCGCGGTCGGTTATTACGCGGTCGGCGTCGAAAACCATCTCGACGATGCCGACCAAATCACTTGCCCGCTGGTGCTCCACTTTGCAGGCGAGGACAAATTCTGCCCGCCCGAGGCGCGCACCAAGATCTATTCGGCGCTGGAAGCGAAGCCGAATGTCCAGCTCCATCTCTATGACGGTCAGGACCATGCCTTCGCGACGCCAGGCCGGGAGCACTACGACAAGCCGGCAACGATGATGGCCTATTCGCGCTCGCTGGCGGCCCTCAGGCGAGAACTCGGGCCAATCTACGACCTCGAGCATCTCTGGGACATGCACTGCTATCACGAGTTCGCAACCCGCGATGTCGACGCGACGATGGCGACCATGGTGGCCGAGCCCTATGTCAACCACATCCCGACCATGACCGGTGGTGTAGGCCACGACCATCTGAAGCGGTTCTATAAATACCACTTCGTGGATTCGAACCCGGACGATACCAAGCTGATCCCTGTGTCACGGACGATCGGCGCAGACCGTCTGGTGGATGAGATGGTGTTCTGCTTCACCCACACCCGCGAGATCGACTGGATGCTGCCCGGCATCGAGCCAACCGGCAAATATGTCGAGGTGCCGCTGGTCGGCATCATCAACTTCCGCGGCGACAAGCTCTATCATGAGCACATCTACTGGGATCAGGCGTCGGTCCTGGTGCAGATCGGCAAGCTCGATCCAGAGGGACTTCCCGTCGCAGGTATCGAGACGGCGAAGAAGCTCGTCGATGAAACCCTGCCGTCAAACGAGTTGATGTCGCATTTGTGGGAAACCAGCGAAGGTAAGCCGATCTAAAAGGGCTTACGGCCCCCACATCACTGGCGGCTGGTCACACATTTGACCAGCCGCCGTCAATGACATGGGCATGGCCGGTCACGAAACGCGAGTCATTGGACGCGAGATAGGCAACGAGCGGGGCAATGTCCTCTGCGGAGGCAAGCTGGCCCGTTGGCTGGCGCGCCAGGAAACGCGCGCACCCTCGTAACGCAGCGCCGGCGCTGAAGCGTGCCCAATCCCTTGGCCGGCGGCAATAACAAGGCAGGCCTTTCCGCTAAGCCGTCCCATTGCTTCCTCTGGCACCTAATCAACCTCGAAAACCGCCAGGCCAAGCAGCGCCGGCTCCGGACGCTTCACCAGATGAACCGGAACGGACCGCATAAGCTTGTCGATCGGAGACGGTGCGGCGAAGGCCTGGTCGAACCTGTCGGCCGGGCAGTGTTCGGCCCAGCCATGCGCGACGCTGCCGACGAGGAACACACCCTGCCAGGCGCCATGGGCGAGGACGAGATCGCGGACAGCACGGCCAAACGCCTCCGCGAATGCCTCGGACACCTGCCGTGCGGCGGCATCGGCTTCAAAGGCTGCGAAAACCTCAACCGCGCGTTCGAACACATGCCGGCCATCAGCAAGAATCGTCGCAGCACGCGCAACGCCACGACCGGAGAGAAAGTCCTCGATCGCTGCACGCCGATTGCCGTCCGGCGGGAAACCCGGTGCCGAGATGTGACCCGGTTCGGCTGCAAGCGTCACCCAGGCGCATGTGCTGGCGATATCGCGCCGAGCCACGGCCGCTGCCCCGAAACCGGTGCCGACATTGACCGCAAGTGCCGGTGCGCGGTCCCAGGTCTCATTTGGGGGCAAGGTCCGGATCGGGACCAGATCATGTTCCCCAAGCAAAGGCACGGCACGCGCGACAGCTTCAAGATCATTGACGAGGCACACCCGTTCCGTGCCGAGCGCTGCACGGACGGCTGCCACGGAGATCTCATAGGGTGCATTGGTCAACTCGACCGCGCCGCCGATGACTGGCCCGGCCGCCCCGATGGCAACGCTTGCCGGGCGTGATATGTCCATCAAGCCTGCAAGATAAGCATCGATCGCCTGGGCGATGCTGGCAAAGCGCTTCAGCGGCAGCGCGAGCACATCGACGATCTCATCGTCGAGAGAGAACGGTTCTGGCGCGCGACCAAAGCGGATATTGGTACCGCCGATATCTGCGACGAGCCGCCACGTATCATGCGTCATGCCGGGGCACTCCGGGCACCTGAGCTGCGAAGGTCAGCCAGAAACGATGTTCGCCAGGACGTCACATCTCGTGTCCTGATCCGATCCATGAGACCGACGTAGCGCGCCTTGCGCTCATCCTTTGGCATCGCGATCGCACGTTGAATGGCAAGGGTCAGTTCCTGTACGTCATGGGGATTGACCTGAAGCGCCTCTTCGAGGTCTTCGGCAGCGCCAGCGAACTGCGACAGGACAAGCACGCCCGGATCATCCGGGTCCTGGGCTGCGATATACTCCTTGGCAACCAGGTTCATCCCGTCGCGAAGAGGGGTCACGAGGCCGACCCGGCTACCGCGGAAGAGGGCTGCTAGCGTCGGACGTGGAATCGATCGGTGCAGGTAGCGGATCGGTGTCCAATTGAAATCAGCGAAGGTGCCGTTGATGGCGCCCGACAGCCGCTCCAACTCCTCGCGGATGTCGGCATACGCTTCGACATCCTCGCGTGTCGGCTGAGCGATCTGCATCAGCGTTACCCGGCCGCGATTGTCGGGATATTGTTCAAGCAGCATTTCGAAGGCGCGAAACCGCTCGGCCAAGCCCTTCGAGTAGTCGAGACGGTCGACGCCGATGATCTGAACGATCGTGGCGGACCGGCGCTGCATCTGCTCGATGACCGCGTTCGCCATGTCCGTCTCCGCCATGGCCCGGAAGGCATCGGCATCGATCCCGATCGGGTAGACCTTGGCCGTGATCGTCCGACCAAGCGCCGAGATACGGTCGTCATCAACGTCAACCCCATCAAGATGTTCGATGACATTGCGGCGAAAATTCTGAAGATCAGCCGAGGTCTGAAAGCCAACCACATCGTAGGAGAAGAACGAGCGGAGCAACCAGTCATGGCCCGGCAGAGCGATGAACATCTCCGGCGGCGGAAACGGCGTGTGATGGAAAAAGCCTATTGGCGCCGCAATACCCCGCACGCGCAGTTCTGCGGCCAACGGGATGAGATGATAGTCATGGATCCAGACCATATCGCCGTCACCGATCAACCGCTGCACGTCATCGGCAAAACGCGCATTGACCCGGCGATATCCCTGCAGATATCCAACATCGAGCCGCGCCAGATCGAGCCGGTAGTGCATAACCGGCCAAAGAACGCTGTTCGACATTCCAGCGTAATAGGTCTGGTATTCCGATTGCGTCAGCGGTGTCGTCGCAACCGTGACATTTTCGATCTGATCTTCCGCAATTTGTGGCGTTACATCATCCTCGACGACCTGGCCGTCCCAGCCGAACCAAAGGCCACCGCCTTCGAGCAGCGCATCCCCCAGCGCGACAGCGAGCCCGCCTGACTGGCTCGTACGAGTCAGGTCCGCGACCCGGTTCGAGATGACGACGAGCCGGCTCACACAAACGACTCCCAGGGGTCTGATAGTCGCACCGCCGAATTGATGATCCCGACCATGGAATAGGTCTGCGGGATGTTGCCCCAGGCCTCACCGGTGGTCGGATTGGTATCCTCCGACATCAGCCCAACGGGGTTGCGATAAGCTAGAAGCGCGTTGAACAAATCGCGCGCTTCCTCGCGCCGACCAATCCGGGCGAGCGCATCGATCCGCCAGAAGGCGCAGACATTGAACGAGACTTCCGGCCGGCCGAAATCATCGGCATCCTCGTAGCGGCGCACATGTGGCCCGTCCGCGAGCACTGCAGAGATCTGATCGACGGTTGCAACGAAGCGGGGATCACGCGGATCAATGAAGCCGACCTCGGCCATCAGGAGAACGCTCGCATCAAGCATCTCGCCACCGAAGCTCTCGACAAATGCGCCGCGCTTTTCTGACCAGGCACGCTCCAGGATCGCGCGTTGGATAAGATCGGCTCGCTCAGCCCATAGCATCGCCCGCTCTGACAGACCGAAGTGCCGTGCGATTTTGGCCAGCCGGTCACAGGCCGCCCAGCACATCAGGCTCGACGAGGTGTGAATGCGCGAGCGCGAGCGCAATTCCCACATGCCCGCATCGGGCTGGTCGTAAAAGCGGAACGCCTGCTCACCGACCTGTTCGAGACGTTCGAAATCGGTCAGCCCGGCAATGCGCGTCATGCGCTGATCGATAAAGGCCTGCGCCGCGCCCAAAACGACATTGCCATAGACGTCGTACTGGTAATGCTCATGCGCCTGATTGCCGACGCGCACAGGCTCCATGCTGCGATAGCCGGAGAGCGTCTTGATCTCGCGCTCAATCAAATCCGTCTCCAGGCCGATACCGAAGACCGGCTGGAGATGTTCGCCGCCTGTGTTGGCGACGATGTTCATCATCCAGCCGAAATAGTTCTCCATCGTGCGGACGGCGGCGAGACTGTTCAGCGCGCGGACGACGAAGAAGGCGTCGCGCACCCAGCAGAACCGGTAGTCCCAGTTGCGGCCGCTGTTCGGGGCCTCGGGGATCGAGGTCGTGACTGCGGCAACGATCGCTCCGGTTTCTTCATAGGCGCACATTTTCAGCGTGATCGCGGACCGGATCACAGCGTCCTGCCATTCCAGCGGCAACGCAAGCCGACGCGCCCAGCCGCGCCAATAGTCGAGCGTGCGCTCCTCAAAATCTCGCACCGTATCGCCCACGCCATAGGATAGGCTCTCGTCAGGCCCGAGGATGAGATTGGCCGGCTCGGTCAAGTTGAACAGTGTCTCGTTCAAAACATAGTCGACCGCCACATCGGTCGTCAGTCGGAGCGTATTTGGGTCGCCAATATATCGGACATGGTTCGAGCCGCGCGTGCGCTTTGGCACAGTCGCGCCGTAGTCGTAATGCGGCCGCACCTGAATACGAATCCGCGGACTGCCGGACAGTGGCGTGATACGCCGGATCAGCGTACGCGGGCGAAAGGCGCGGCCACGCTGATAAAAGCGCGGCGCGAAGTCGATCACCTCGACCGACCCCTCTGCGCCATACAGCACCGTGCGCAGGATCGCCGTCTTGTCGATGTAGCTCTGTTCGGAGGACCGATATCCGTCTAGTTCGATCGAGAAGACGCCATCCTCGGGAGCATGGTCGCGATCGCCTGCTCGACCATTGATCAGGGCGCTGAAGACAGCGTCGCTGTCAAAGCGCGGCAGGCAGCACCACACGATACGTGCGCGCTCATCAATCAGCGCCGCATAGCTGCAATTGCCGATCATGCCGAGATCAAGCGTTCCGGTCATCGCGCTGCGCTCCCTGTGTCGGTCATCGCTTCGGCTGTGACGCGCTGGGCGATCAGCCAATCCTGGAATGCTCCACGTGTCGCGAACCGATACCGTGCAGCCGAGGATTCAGGACCAATCTTTATCGAGAGGCCGTTGTTATCATTGACGACCGCAAAGCCGTCCTCATCGGTGACGTCGTCGCCAGCGAAGACAGGCACGCGGCCGGTGAACGGCGGCTCGTTCAGGAAGGCTGCAATGGCCCGCCCCTTGTCGGCTCGGTCGCTGCGCGCTTCGACAACGCAATGGCCCTGGAGCAGGATAAAGCCATCGAGGTCCGCAATTGCCTCCGCCATCTCGGCCTTGCAGTCTAAGCCGAGAGTTTCGGCACGCCGGTAATGCAGCGCGACCGACGCGCTTTTGCGTTCGACCAGAAGGCCTGGGTTTTTAGCGGCGAAACCCCCGAGACGTGCGGTCAGGTGATCAAGCGCTGACTGATCGACCTTGATTTGGAATAGCCTGCCATCGGCGTCCCGACGCGCCAGCCCATGCACGCCAGCAACCGGCACTGTCAGCGGAGCCAGGAAATGATCGACTGCCGCGATATCGCGTCCAGTGACGACGGCGAGCGCGCCGGACAGGCTCTGCTGGAGCGCTGCAATCGCGCTTTTGGCGCTGTCCTCAAGCTGCACAAGGTCCGGGCGCTCAGCGAAATCGACCAGCGTCCCATCAAAATCGAGGAACAGCGCCATGCGGTCGAAGTCGATCGCAGGCGGGGGCC
>JBCBSK010000092.1:0-15268 GCA_039819185.1 Pseudomonadota bacterium
CCATCGGCGTCTCTGTGCCGCCGGGCAAAAGCACATTGACGCGGATATTGTCGTCCGCAGCCTCCACGGCGAGCGCCTTGGTCAGGCCGATAAGGCCGGCCTTGGCAGCGGCATAGGCCGAGACGCCGGGGAAGCCGACCGTGTGTCCGACAAAGCTACCGGTGAAGATGAGCGACCCGCCGCCGCGCTGCACCATGGCCGGGATCTGGTGTTTTGCGGCGAGGAACGCGCTTGTGAGATTGGTGTCCAGCGTGTCGTGCCAGGTGTCGCGCGCCATGTCAGCAATCGGGCCGGGCGATCCCATCGTACCGGCATTGTTGATGGCGATGTCGACGCCGCCAAATCGATCACGCGCACATTCCACCAACGCCTGGTGATAGCCTTCATCGGTGACGTCTCCCGGGAGGGCGATGGCGGCTCCGCCATATGCCTTGATCTCGTCTGCCAGGTCTTGCAGTTCGGCCTCGCGCCGTGCGGCAAGGATGACGGATGCACCCTCAGAGGCGAACAGACGCGCGACGGCACGGCCAATACCGCTGCTCGCGCCTGTGATGATGGCCGTCTTGTCTGTGAGGTATCCCATGATCTTGCTCCCGGCAGTACGATGGTCGCCGGGGCTTATCGACGGGATTGAGGTAAGGCACGACCCGAATTCCGCAAAACGCAGATTATCCGGGCCAGCCTTTGCTGTAGCAGGCAAGCGCCCAACGGTAGAATGCGTTGGCTTGGGCGGCCGCGTCCGGATCGGGCTTGCGAACCGTGCGGGTCCAGCTTTCGGCCCGCTCGAATTCGTCTGAAACAATGCCTGCAATGCCAATGGGTACCGCGCCCTCGCCCATTTCCCGTGTGACCGCCTTCTGGGCGCGCAAGGCGTCGATCTCGTCGAGAAGCGGCTGGCTCAAATCGACCTCGCTGCACAAGGTCGGGAAATGCATCGGCACGATCGCCTGGTCGGGGTGCAAGCGCATCCAGCGAAGCGCAAGTGCGGGCCTCAGCGCATAGAACAGCTTTTTGAGATTGACAGGCCCACCCGTGCCGCCGGTGCGTTCCCACTGCCCGCGTCCGAGATGGAGATAGTGCCGCGCAAAGGCGTTGCGGTCGCCGATCCGCCGCGCGAGGTCCAGAAAGGCACTGCGGAACATCTCATCGCCGCGATAGATCAGTGGCGAGGTCAGCCATTCGACGACCACCGCATTGCCCTTCAACAATAGCCGGCACGCCTTGCCAATCTCCCAACCGCCGATGTCGAGCAGACCCGGTGGGCCGTGTTCATACACATCGCGGGGCGGCGCCAACGTCACGACCTCCTCGAAGCGGCGCACGAAGAAGAACCGGCAGTCATAATCGCTGTCGGGGGATGGAAAGCCCCACGCCCGGCTGCCGCTCTCAATCGCCAGCGGAATGGTCAGATGCTGGTCGGCGATTGCTTGGTCAAGGGTGTCGTCAATGCGCGCGACGATGTCTGGATCGAACCCATCAGACAGCGCGCGCATGCGTCACACCCGTCGTTCGACCATCATCTTCTTGATTTCTGCGATTGCCTTGGCCGGGTTCAGACCCTTGGGGCAGGTCTGGGCGCAATTCATGATGGTGTGGCAGCGGTAGAGCCGGAACGGATCTTCAAGATCGTCGAGCCGGTCTCCGGTGGCTTCGTCGCGGCTGTCGATCAACCAACGATAGGCTTGCAACAGGACGGCCGGGCCGAGATAGCGATCGCCGTTCCACCAATAGCTCGGACACGAGGTCGAGCAGCACGCACAGAGAATGCACTCATACAGGCCGTCGAGCTTCTCGCGATCTTCGCGGCTCTGTTTCCATTCCTTTTCCGGCGCCGGCGTGTCGGTCTTGAGCCAGGGCTCGATCGACTGGTGCTGAGCATAAAAATTGGTCATGTCCGGCACCAGGTCCTTGATGACAGACATATGCGGCAGCGGGTAGATCTTCACCTCACCGTCGACCTCGTCCATGCCCTTGGTGCAGGCCAGCGTGTTCGTGCCGTCGATGTTCATCGCGCACGAGCCGCACACACCCTCGCGACAGGAGCGGCGGAAGGTCAGCGTGGAATCGACCTTGTTCTTGATCCAGATGAGCGCATCAAGAACCATCGGGCCGCAATCGTCGAGATCGACGACGTAGGTATCGGTGCGCGGCTTCTCACCATCGTCTGGGTTCCAACGATAGACCTTGAAGGCGCGGGTGTTCTTGGCGCCGTCCGGTGCGGGCCAAGCCTTGCCCTGGCCAATCTCGGAGCCCTTCGGAAGCGTCAGTTGTGCCATCGGTCCGTTCCGTCTCGATCTTGCTCTTGAGCGATTTCACCAGTCGTTGAAGCGCTCAACTGCTCTTAGCCCTTGTTTATCGCAATTCCGGACGGGAAACCGGTTTCCACTTTCCCTGGAACTGCTTCACCCGCCTGCCATCCGTATCCCACCGATCACCAGCAAGATTACGCTGACCAAAACGATCCCCCAAGTCAGCCCCCTGACGGAACCTGCATTGTTCTGTCGCCACATCGCCTTGAAGGCGCCGGGCGTTGCGTCGATCGCTTCCACCGCACCGGCCTGGAAGCCGCATTTGTCGCCTTTGGCCCTGCAGCCGGGGCCGGACTCCTGTTCCCGGATCGTCTGGCACAGCGTGCAGCGATAGAGTTTGCCGAGATCTGCCATGGCGGATCACCCGGCGCGCGGCTTCAATACACCCGCGCTTTGGGCGCGATGTATTCGACCTCATTCGACATCGTGTAGGTGTGCACTGGCCGATAGTCGATAGTCACGGACTTCGACGCTTCGTCGGCCCACATCAGGCTGTGTTTCATCCACTCCTTGTCGTCGCGATCGGGGAAGTCCTCGCGGGCATGCGCCCCACGGCTTTCCTCGCGATTGGCTGCACCTTCGACAGTGACGACGGCCTGGCAGATCAGGTTGTCGTATTCGAGCGCTTCGATCAGATCGGTGTTCCAGACAAGCGACCGGTCCGAGACGCGGATGTCATCGGTCGAACCCCAGACGGTGTGGATCTGCTGGTTGCCTTCGTCGAGCACCTCGCCAGTGCGGAACACGGCGCAGTTCGACTGCATGACCTTCTGCATGTTGAGGCGCAGATCGGCGGTCGGCGTCGAGCCGTCGGCATGGCGGAACTTGTCGAGGCGGGCAATCGAGTTCTCGCCCGCGTTCGACGGCAGGTCCGGCTGCTTGTCGCCGGGCAAGGTCGTCTCCGCCGCGCGCAACCCAGCGGCACGGCCGAACACGACAAGGTCGATCAGCGAATTCGAACCGAGGCGGTTTGCGCCATGGACCGACACGCAAGCTGCCTCACCGATGGCATACAACCCGGGAACGACATGATCGGGATCGCCATTCTTGAGGGTCAGCACCTCGCCCCAATAATTGGTCGGGATGCCGCCCATATTGTAATGCACCGTCGGCAGGACCGGGATCGGCTCCTTGGTGATGTCGACACCTGAGAAAATGCGTGCTGTCTCGGTGATCCCTGGCAGGCGTTCGGCGAGCACGCCCGGGTCGAGATGTTCGAGATGCAGGTGAATGTGATCGCTGTCCTTGCCAACACCACGGCCTTCGCGGATCTCGACCGTCATAGAGCGCGAGACGACATCTCGTGATGCGAGATCCTTGGCGCTCGGCGCATAACGCTCCATGAAGCGCTCGCCTTCGGAATTGGTCAGATAGCCACCCTCGCCGCGCGCACCCTCGGTGATTAGGCAGCCCGCACCATAGATACCGGTTGGGTGGAACTGCACGAACTCCATATCCTGAAGCGGCAATCCCGCACGCAGCACCATGGCATTGCCGTCACCGGTGCAGGTGTGTGCCGACGTGCAGGAGAAATAGGCCCGACCATATCCACCCGTGGCGAGGATCGTCTTCTGCGCCCGGAACCTGTGTAGCGCGCCGTCATCGAGGCAAAGCGCGACGACGCCGCGGCAGGCGCCTTCCTCATCCATGATCAGGTCGATTGCGAAATACTCGATGAAGAACTCGCAATCATGGCGCAGCGACTGGCCATAAAGCGTGTGCAAAATGGCGTGGCCGGTGCGGTCGGCGGCAGCACAGGTGCGCTGGGCGGTGCCTTCGCCGTAATTCGTCGTCATGCCACCAAACGGACGCTGATAAATCTTGCCTTCCTCGGTGCGCGAGAACGGCACGCCGAAATGGTCGAGCTCATAGACGGCGGCTGGCGCGTTCTTGCAAAGATACTCAATCGCATCCTGATCGCCGAGCCAGTCAGACCCCTTGACGGTGTCATACATATGCCAGCGCCAATCGTCCGGCCCCATATTCCCAAGCGAGGCGGAGATGCCCCCCTGGGCCGCAACCGTATGGCTGCGGGTCGGAAACACTTTCGTGACGCAGGCCGTCTTGAGGCCAGCCTCGGCGGATCCAAGCGCGGCCCGAAGACCCGCCCCACCTGCACCGACGACAACAACATCGAAGGTGTGGTCGATAAAGGAATAAGCCTTGCCGTTTACGCTCGGAGCCGCACCGTTTGTCGCACCATTGGTTGCCATATCCGTCACCCTCCGACGGCGAGTTTCAGGATCGCGACCGTGGACGCTAGCCCCACGACAATCGCGAAGAACACATTGGTAATCACCAGCGCCATTTTCAGACCTTCAGCATGAAAATAGTCTTCGATGATGACCTGCATGCCGAGCTTCATGTGATAGACGCCAGACAGGATCACCAACAGCAGCATGACCGCAACCAGCGGATTGCCGACAGCCGCCGTAACCTCTTCGTGGCTGTGGCCCGCCTGGCTAATTACGAAGAAAACGAAGAAAACGATCAGCGGCACATTGGCCACCGCCGTCAGACGCTGACGCCAGAAATGCTGTGTGCCGTCCTTGGCCGACCCGAGACCGCGAACCCGGCCAAGCGGCGTGCGCATGGAGGTGTGTGTGGTCATGATCACCTCCTCACATCACGACGAAGGCGACGATCCAGACAAGGACCGTGAGCGAGAGTGAGCCGATCAGCGTCATCCACGCCATACGGTTGGCCGTCGGGATCTCAAAGCCCTTGCCGAGGTCCCAAATGAAATGCCGGATTCCGCCAAGCATGTGATGCAGAAGCGCCCACGTGTAGCCGAACAGGATCAGCATGCCTAAGAACGAGCCGTAGATGCCCTGCACGAAGGCGAAGTGTTCAGGGCCGGACGCCGCCGCAATCAACCACCAGGCTACGAGCAGCGTTCCGAAATAAAGCGCTCCCCCCGTGATGCGATGCAGGATCGACATCACCATGGTGATGTATGGCCGGTAGACCTGGAGATGCGGCGAGAGCGGCCGGGCTGCCTGTGTCGTCGAGCTTGTCATTCGCTCACCTGATGCGCCTGTTCAATCAGATAGTCGGTTCGTGCATATTAGAACCGATTTACCTTGCGCCGGCATCTGGTGCAATGCGACACAGGAACAAGGCCGGTTTGAGCTTGGTCTTGACCAGCCTTACGCCGCGGACAAGCGAACAACCTAAAACCGCTCGACCCAGGGCCGGACGGCGATTTCCTCGCTCCAGGCCGACCGGTCCTGATCGACGAGCGCAAGATAAGTTCGCGCGATCGCATCAGGATCCAACATGGAATCTGGTCGATCCAGCGGTTCGGTCCGGCCCGGATTGCGAATGGCGCCGTCGATGTTGATCCAGGCAACGTGAATGCCCTGGGGGTGCAGTTCGCGTGCCATGGATTGTGCCAGCCCGCGCTGCGCAAATTTACCCATCGCGAAGGGTGCCGATTGCGGAAAGCCTTTCACGCCCGCGGACGCGCCGGTAAACAGGATCGTTCCTCGCACACCGCGGGCATCCGGCTGCTGATCCAGCATCCGGCGCGCGGCCTGTTGCCCTACCAGAAACGCGCCATAGGCGGTCACCTCAACGGCTGTCTTCACCTGAACTGGATCGAGATCGACCAAAGGAGCCCGCTGGCGTGCGGACGGATTGTAGACGACAAGGCGCAGCGGCCCGCCCCCTGTCGCATCGAGCACGTCGAAAAGCCCTGCCACCTGGTCTGGATCAGAGGCATCGCAAGCGTGGAGCGTGGCGCCGGTTTCGGCGCCCAGGGCCTCAAGCTTGCCAGTGTCCCGGGCCGACAATGCAAGTTGCCAGCCCTTGACATGCAGAAGACGCGCCAGAGATGCCGACAGACCATCACCAACACCGACGATCAATGCATGTTTGTGTTCGCTCTCGGCCATATTGGTCTCCCTAACGCGGCATCAGCACCCAATAATCGAGATCGAGCACAACCTCGGGCAGGTGCTTGTGATCGGCATCGGCGAGCGGAAAATCATTGCAGGGTCGATCTTTCGTCGCGATCGTTCTGAGACGAAGCGCGCCAACATCTGTTCGCCCCTGCAGGGCTTTGCGGTCGGTGACTTCGGACCAGGCATAGACCGTATCGCCCGCAAACAGCGGATTGACGTGCCGACCGGCATTGATGGCAGCGATGTGGAACGCATTCTCGAGGCCGTTGAACGACAGTGAGCGGGCAAGCGAGATAACATGCCCGCCATAGACCAGTCGCCGGCCGATTGGTGCCTGGGCCTGTGTATGCTGGTTAAAATGCACCTTGGCAGTGTTCTGGTAGAGACGCGTCGCGAGTTGGTGCTCGGCTTCTTCCACCGTCATGCCATCGACATGGTCGATGCGCTCGCCGATCTCGTAGTCCCCCCACAGAAACGCACCACCGGCGAGCCCCCGGTCATAGTGGTCGGCATTCAGGAGCGGCACCGCATCGCCAATCTGATCGGCATCGAGATGGCCGGGCAGCGTCGGCACGACGGGCTCAGGCGCCGGCGTTGTGGCATCACGCTTTCGCACCAGCACCCAGCGGACATAGTCGAGCACCACCGTGTCGTGCTGGTTGAAGCCCGTCGAACGCACATAAACGACACCAGTCTCCCCGGAAGAGGTTTCCTTCACGCCAACGACAGTGGAGACCGTGCGCAGTGTGTCGCCCGGATAGACCGCATGCAGAAACCGGCAATCGGCATAGCCGAGATTGGCAACGGCATTGAGTGAAATGTCCGGAACGGTCTTGCCGAAGACGATGTGAAAGACCAGAAGGTCGTCGACCGGCGCATGCGGGTAGCCGAGCGTGTGCGCAAAACGCTCCGAAGACTGGACAGCGAAGCGCGGACCATAGAGCGCGGTGTAGATCGCAACATCACCGCTCGTGACCGTGCGCGGGGTTGCATGCACGATCTCATGGCCGACCACGAAGTCTTCGAAGAAGTTTCCCAGATGCGTCTTGCTCATCATTCCGCCCTTTCAAGCACCCGACCGATGCGGTGCAGGAGTGCGCCCTGAGTGTCAAGCATCGGGACGGATTGGGGTGATGACCCGCACGGAACGTACGAAATCGCACATCACGGCATAGGCAAACCATTCATCTTGCGTTCAATGGGCAGGTGCGAAGACACCACCCGAAAGCGTAAGGAGTGTGTCATGCCGCGTTGGATTGGAGCCTTGTTGATCGTCTCGACCGTTTTCGCCGTTCCACTGGCGAGTGTAATCGCGCCGAGCCAACGTGCTGATGTTCCGGCGGATGTGCTGGTTCAGCCGGCACCGGCCGTGACCGACGTCGCAGTAGGTGCAAACCGGGGTTGATTACGTCCGACTAGACGTGCTTGCAGACAAGACACGTCCGCCCAAGACGCCCTGCTCAGCAGCAAACAAAGCCTGCCACTGAGCCTTGTCGCCCTCCCACTCGCTGTCATCTCGCGTCAGAACAGCATGATCAGGCAGCACCACATCTCCCTGCCGGCCGCGATAGGACGCAACGATCATCGGGCACGGGCGCCCGAAGAACCGCCCTACGGATGCAGATAGCCGGCGAAGCGTTGCCGCCGAAAGCGTGATGTCGTTGAGACCGATGGTCTTGGCGACGTCGTCCAGATTGTTTTGGCTATTCTGGACGATGAAGATGAGGCGCGGGACATCGCGTAGATTCAGGAACTTTTCCCGGAGATGGACGAATTTCGAGCTGTCGCGTTCGAAATAGACGTCAATGTCAGCCTCCGCTCCCGTTGCCTCCCGGAAGTGATGAAGAAAGCGCAAGCCATAGGGCCGCCAGGTCGGATGACCCGGCCCGTCGGCGATATCTTGACGGGAAAACATCGGAAATCCGTCATCAAGCAACTGCGCGATGCCCTCAAGCGGCGAGATCAGGCTATCGAAAAAGTGAGAACCATGCGCCATCTCCCCGCCGGTGAGATCGCCGAGCAGGCCTAAATTCTTGCGCAGTTGGCGTGCTCCCTGGCACGACATGCCGAGGCTTACTATCGCGCATCCATCTCCGATCGCCGACATGTCCGTCTCCCACGGCGGCCGCGTGCACGGACCAACGGCCCGACCGGCCTACGACACGTCCAGCGCCTCACGGTCAGCGATCGACCGACCGAGCGCGACCACGCGCTGAGCCATGTCGGCGTGCAAACGCTCGACCATGCGCCCCTCGACCGCGATCGCGCCCTTGCCGGTATTCTCCGGCAGATCGAAGGCGGCGATAATCCGCTCCGCATCGGCAATCTCATCGGCACTCGGCCCGAACGCCGCATTGGCGGGCTCGATTTGGCGCGGATGGATCAGTGTCTTGCCATCCATACCAAGGTCTCGGCCCTGAGCGCATTCGGCTTCAAAGCCTTGCGCGTCATCAAGCCGATTATAGACGCCATCGATAATGTCGAGGCCATAGGCGCGCGCGGCGGCAAGGCAGATCTGTAGCCAGGGCACAAGCGGCGTGCGCCCAGGCACAAGGCGGGCACGCGTATCCTTTGCAAGGTCATTGGTGCCCATCACAAAGGCCGAGAGGCGACGGCCAAGATCCTCATCGTGGGCAGCCGCGATCTTGCGCGCGTTCAGAACCGCCGTGGGTGTTTCCATCATCACCCAGATCTGCATGTCTGGCTGAGCATTGTGGCGGTTGAGCCTGCGCCCGATCACAAACACATCCTCGGCGGTGTCGATCTTCGGCACAAGAATCGCGTCAGGCCCGGCGGCAATCGCGGCGTCGAGATCCGCCTCGCCCCACTCGGTCTGAAGACCATTGATGCGAATTGCGACCTCCCGCGGACCATAGCCGCCCTGACGTACGGCTGCGGTAACCTGATCCCGGGCCATCTCCTTGGCGCCGGGCGCGACGGCGTCTTCGAGATCAAGGATCAGGCAATCAGCAGGCAGGTTACGTGCCTTGTCGAGCGCGCGGGCGTTCGAACCGGGCATGTAGAGAACGCTCCGGCGCGGACGGATCGGATTGGGCATGATGTCGTGGGCTCCCTTGGCCGAACCGGCCTCGGAAGACGACTCTAAAACAACATTGCCTGCGAGGGAATCACTTCGGCGTGGAAAATTTCGCGCTATCATCAGATGACATGCGCATCAGGTCGCAACATAATCTGGCGCCTGACACGCGGGCGTGGCAGCTTATGGGAATGATCGAATGCGATACGACCACATCGAATAACGGCCTCCGATCTTATGATGTCGTGATTATTGGCGGCGCGGCGATTGGGGCCGCAACCGCCTACTTCCTCAAGCGTGATTTAGGGTTCGACGGCAGTGTTGCCGTGATCGAGCGCGATCCGACCTTCGAACGCGCCTCGACGACGCTATCGGCCGCCTCAATACGGCAGCAGTTCTCAACACCAGAAAACATCCGCATGAGCCGCTTTGGGCTCGATGTCTTCCGCACATTGGAAGACAGATTCGGCAGGGACGCCGACATCGCCTTCCGGGAGAACGGATATCTTCTGCTTGCGACCGACGCCGGCGTCGCTCGGCTCAAAGCCAATCACGATGTTCAGCAGGCGGAAGGTGCCGACATCGCTCTGCTTGAGCCAGAGGCCCTGTCGGCGCGCTTTCCCTGGCTCTCAACCGACGGCATCGCGCTTGGCGCTTTCGGCCGGTCGGGCGAAGGCTGGTTCGATTCCCATGCCCTGCTCGATCTGTTGCGCAAGGGCGCACGCGATGCCGGCGCCGTCCTGCTAACCGGCGAAGTCACCGGCCTGGATCATTCAGGCGGCCGGATCCACCATGTCCATTTTTCAGACGGCGGCCGGATCGCCTGCGGGGCTTGCGTTAACGCGGCGGGTCCCCAGGCCGGTGCAGTCGCGGCTCTTGCGGGCGTCGATCTTCCGGTCGAACCGCGGCGTCGACCCGTCTTCGTGTTCCGATGTCGTGAGGAGATCGGGCCGTTCCCGCTAATGGTGGACATTTCGGGCATCTGGATACGGCCAGAGGGATCGGTCTACATCACCGGGCTCACGCCACCCGAGGGTCGCGATGCGCCGACAGACGATCTCTCGGTTGACTATGATCTCTTCGACGAGATTGTCTGGCCGGCGCTGGCGGAACGCGTTCCGGTTTTCGAGGCGATCAAACTCGAGCGCGCCTGGGCCGGCCATTATGACTACAACACGCTCGATCAGAATGCGATCATCGGACGCGTGCCGCAGCTCGACAACTTCTATCTCGCCAACGGCTTTTCAGGGCACGGCCTGCAGCAAGCACCAGCTGCAGGCCGTGCCATCGCCGAACTCATCGTTCACGGCGCCTTTCAGACGCTGGACCTGACCATCTTCGGCTACGAGCGGGTCCCAGCGAGCAAGCCCGTATTTGAGCTGAACGTGATCTGACATGCTGCGGGTCTGATGCCATGGCGACGGTGATCCTCGCGACCTCGCTCGTCTCAATCGGACGGGTCGGCGCACGCTCGGCGATGTTTGCGCTCGAACGTCTTGGTCATGATGTCTGGTTCTTGCCGACAGTGACCTTGCCGTTCCACCCCGGCCATGGGCCAGGCACGAAAATCGTACCGGACACCGAGATGTTCGCGCAGCTCGTCGAGGACATCATGGAGCGCTCCGATCTCGACACGGTCGATGCCGTCATGACCGGCTATCTTGCCGATCCCGGCCAGGCCGATGTGCTGGCGCGAATGATCGATGCAGTTCGCGATACTGGAGCAGATGCAACGATCCTCTGCGATCCGGTGATCGGCGACGACAGCGGACTCTATGTGCCGGACTCGGTTGCACGCGCTCAGCGCGATGTTCTGGTGCCGAAAGCCGACATTCTGACGCCGAACCGATTTGAGCTGGAATGGCTCCTCGGCGCGTCTTTGGGCAGCAACGAGGCGCTCGCCGAAGCGGCGCGCACGCTTCCTGCCCAACAGGTCGCTGTAACCAGCGCGTTTGCCTTGATGCGCGGCATGGCTGCGACACTGCTTGTTGCAGACGGCAACGCCGTTCTCGCAGAAGCGCGTGCGGCAGAGCCTGCGCCGCGTGGACCTGGTGACCTGTTCGCCGCTCTGTTTCTGGCTCATCTTCTTGCTGGGCTAGCATCGCAAGACGCGCTGACGCGTGCGGCGTCTAGCGTGCATGAGCTTGTCGCACTGGCCGTGCGGCATGGATTGCAAGAACTGCCGCTTCCCTCGGATCAGGCCGCGCTGACCGCCCCGCGCCTTCAGGTCAACCTGCGCCATATCCGTCATGTGACCGCATGAGTTGGATCGCAGGCGTCGATGGCTGCCGTACGGGCTGGTGCGTGGTGCTGACACCAGTCGATGCGCTGCACCAAGCACGACTTCAGCTCTGTCCGTGCTTTGCGGATATACTCACTCTTCCCGAAGCGCCTGTGATCATCGCCGTCGATATGCCGATCGGCCTGCCGGATCACGTCGGGCCAGGTGGGCGGGCGCCAGAAACGCATGTCCGGCCGCTCCTGGGCGCACGTCAGTCAAGCGTCTTTTCCGTGCCGTCGCGACGTGCGGTGATGGAAGAAGACTATCGCACCGCCTGTCAGGTCGCACTCGAGACGTCCGACCCGCCGCGCAAGATCGCCAAGCAGACCTTCAATCTGTTTCCAAAGATCCGCGAAATCGACCGGCTGATGACGCCGGACCTGGAAGCGCGAGTCTTCGAGTGCCACCCGGAGGTTGCTTTCTGGGCGTTGAACGGCGAAGCGCCAATTCCGCTCCCAAAGAAGATCAAGTCACGGTCCAATCCGGACGGCCTTGCCATGCGGGCCGATCTTCTGGAACGCGCCGGCTTTCCAGCCCGCGATATCATGACCCGTCGCAAAGACCTGCCCGGCATTGGGGCCGATGACGCGCTCGATGCGACGGTTTGCGCCTGGTCAGCACGGCGCATTCTCGACGGGATCGCCCATTGCTTCCCGCCCGATCCGCCGCGCGACGGTAAACAGCTGAGGCAGGCGATCTGGGCCTGATCCGGACCCGTGGTTACTCGGCGGAGGGCGTCTTCGCCGGGCCGGTGGGAACAGGGTCCTTCGGTCGTGACGGCGAGAGCGTCTCGGCTGCAGCAACCGGGAACATGTCGTTCGGCCCGTCCTGCTTGATCTTCTTGGTCTTGACCGGAAGCCCTGCGAGGTCATGGCTTAACGGATCATATTTGCCGGCGAGGTCATTGCGTACCGTCCCCGACCACAACGGAACCCCGGTGAGATAGGACGCGCGCCCCAGAAGATGGGCCGCGATGGGCGCGGTGAGGAAAATGAAGATCACCGCAATCACTACCCGCAGCAGGACTTCCAGCTCGAGCGAATGGACGCCATTGGCCAACATGATCATACCGGCCCCCAGGGCGCCCGCCTTGGTCGCTGCATGCATGCGGATATAGATATCGGGAAGCCGCACGAGCCCGATCGCCGCGACCAGGCAGAACAGCGCGCCAATCATCAGGATCACGCCGGCTACGATGTCATTCATCGTCCTTGGCCCCCTCCTGCGCGATGAATTCGCGGAAATAGACGTAGCGCGCAAAAGCGACTGTCGCCAGGAAGCCGACAAGCGCCAGGCCGATCGCGACGTCGATATAGGCGTCTTCCTCGGTCAGAAGCGCGATCGCGCCGATGAACCCAAGCCCAAGCAGCGCCAGCATATCGAGTGCGACGATCCGGTCGGCAAGGCGCGGCCCCGCGATCAGCCGCCAGACCGTCACAGCGAAGGCTATCAACAACACGGCTAGCGTCGTGTAGATCGCGATCGTGAGCATGGCGTCACCCATCGGGCATGTCCCTCTCGTCACGTAGGGCCAACATGATGCGGCGCTCGAACGTCGCCTTGATCTCGTCAATCAGCTCCTGCGGATCGTCGACATCCATGGCATGGACATAAAGCGTCGATCGGTCCGTTGAAACGTCGATCGACAATGTGCCCGGCGTCAGCGAGATCATATTGGCGAGTAGCGTGATCTCGATGTCGCGGTCGCAGCTCAAGGGGATCGCGACAATGCCGGGGGAATAATTCTGCCCCGGCGCCAACGTCATGGCGGCGACCTTGGCGCCTGACTTGATGAGTTCGACCAGGAACACGCCGAGCAGAGAGAAAATCCGCCGCGAGCGGCCGAAAAACGCCTTCTCACCGAAGCGATGCCGGGCCAGCCACAACGACAGATAGCCAAGCAGGAAACCGAACAAAAGGTTCGCCGGATGGAAACTGGCGGTGATGCCTGCCCACATCAAGGCGAGCACCAGATTAACGAGGAACAGGTTCATTCCGTTCCTCCGACGGCTTCGTCCGTGGTGACGTTTGTTTCAGCGTCAATGGTGTCGGACAGTTCGTCCATCAGCGGGCTGTCGCTCTCGCCATAGGGTGTGTCCGGCGCAGCCTCGATGGCGCGGAGCGGCTCAAGCACCTCCTCGATATACGCGGCGGGATCAACGAGGCCATCGGCAGCGGCGAAGGAGAAGTTTGTCAGTGGTCCCGCGAAGATGCCGATGGCGAAGGTCATTGCGGCGAGGATTGCCAAAGGCCCGCCCATCAGCCGTTGTTCGCGATCGTTCAGAAGTGCGTTGGCGCCGCTCTCCCGCTCGCGCAGGAAGGCCAGCGCCCAGAGGCGGCCTATCGCGACCAGCGTGATGAAACCCGAGAACAGGACAGCGCTCGCCGTCCACATGTAACCGCCGTCAAGAGCTGCCGAGACGAGATGCACCTTGGCCCAGAAACCTGCGAACGGTGGAACGCCGGCCATCGACAGCCCGACCAGAAAGAACAGCACAGCGACGAAGGGCGTGGAGCGATAGAGCCCCGACAGCGTCCTCAGATCGGTCGTGCCGCCAAGCCGCACCATAAGCCCTGCTGCCATGAACAGGCCGGCAGACGCGATGATCGAATGCAATGTGTAGAAGACACCGGCCATCAGCGCGTCGCGCCCGCCAATGGCGAGACCCGCCAGCATCACCCCGACGCCGGACACGACAAGGAAGGACACGAAACGCCGGACATCGGTTTCGGCCAGCGCCCCGAGCGCGCCGAGGACCATCGTGAAGATGGCAACGATCAGCAGCACCTCGGCCAAAGTCCCATCATCGCCCGCAAACAGGACCGAGAACACGCGATAGAGCGAATAGACCCCAACCTTGGTCAGAAGGCCTGCAAACACCGCCGACACCGTGGCGAGCGGCGTGTGATAGGCGGCCGGCAACCAGAAATAGACCGGGAAGACGGCCGCCTTCATCCCGAATGCGAGCAAGAACAAGAGCGCGACCGTCAGGAAGGTCGTGTCCATCGGTTCGGTGCCGAGCTTAACCGCCAAATCGGCGAAGCTGAGCGTTCCGGCAATTCCGTAGAGCAGGCCGATCGCGATCAAGAGGATCGTTGTCGCGATCAGGTTGAGGAAGGCATATTTGACCGCGCCATCGATCTGCTCACGCGTGCCGCCCAGAACCAGAAGGCCGAACGACGCGATCAGGATGATCTCAAACCAGACATAGAGGTTGAAGACATCGCCGGTCAGGAAGGCGCCATTGACGCCGAGCAACAGCGCAATGACCAACGGATAGAAGCCAGCCTTGCGATGCTTCCTCAGAACATCGCCGACCGAATAGGTGACGACCGCAAGCCCGATAATCCCGGTCAGGAGTGACAGGCCGGCACTCAGGGGATCGGCGACCAGTGCAATGCCGAAGGGCGCCGGCCAGCCACCCATGCTCATGGCAAGTGGCCCGTTTGCCATCACCTCAAGCAGAAGGAACAGCGAAGCCAGCGTCTGCAGCGCAAGCGAGACAAAGGCGACGGCGATCTGCGAGCGTGCATGCCCCCAGAACGCGACCGCGACACCGGTTGCAACGATCAGGATGGCTGCAGGCGCCGCGACCAGCCAGGGGGTCATGTCGGCCATTGCCGTCTCAGACATCCCGCCCTCTCAGCATGTCGCCTGGCTCACGAATCGGCTCGGCGTCACGCATCTCTTCTGTACGCAGCGTCTTCAGTTCCTCATACGCGCGATAGGTCAGCA
>JBCBSK010000093.1:0-15126 GCA_039819185.1 Pseudomonadota bacterium
CAAACAGAGCCGCCATGGAAAAAGCGAGGATCTCATGCACCTCGAACAGGGTTCCGGCAAGCTCCCGGTCGCGGCCGATCAACACCGGCAACGTGAACAGGCCAAACACGCTGATCGGCCGCGACCGGGAGCTTGCCGGAACCCTGTTCGAGGTGCATGAGATCCTCGCTTTTTCCATGGCGGCTCTGTTTGCCCTGCATCTCCTCGCGGCATTGCATCATCAGTTCGTGCGCAAGGATGGCCTGCTCAAACGCATGGCATGAGTGGCCGCCGGCTGGTATCTGTGTCTGAAGGGCAGGGCCGGAACGGCCCCATGCACTGCCAGGAACTGATCCGCTTTGGCCTCGAATCCGCCGCTCATTTCCGTCGTCATGCCGGTCTTCAACAAGCGCAACAGCGTTCGGCGCAGCGTCGCCTCGGTCCGACAGCAGTCCGAGGCCGATTGGGAGCTTCTGCTCATTGATGACGGCTCGACGGATGGGGCCGACGCGTTGTTGCGTGATCTCGCTTCGGAGGACAACCGGATCACGCTTCTTGGCTGGCCGGACAATCGCGGGGCCGCGGCGGCTCGCAATGCTGGGATTCAAGCGGCCAAGGGGCGTTACATCGCCTTTCTCGACGCAGACGATGCATGGCTGCCGGAAAAGCTCGCGATCCAACGCGAGCATATGGAGCGTATCGGCGCGGGTTTCGTGTTTTCAGGCTACCGCCGGCTCGATCCATCGGGCCGGCCGCTTGGTGATGTACAAGTGCCGACACGTATCACCTATCGCGATCTCCTGAAGCGCAATGTCGTCGGCTGTCTCACCGCGGTCTACGACACCGAGGTCCATGGCAAGGTGGAGATGCCTGATGTCCGGCGCCGTCAGGATTACGGGCTCTGGCTCAGGTTGTTGCGTGACGGCGGCGAAGCCCATGGGATCGACCAGGTGCTCGCCGAATACACCGTTGGCGGCTCTTCGCTGTCGTCGAACAAGATGGTTGCCGCGCAAGCGACATGGCGCATCCTGCGCGACCAGGAAGGTCTTGCGCTGCCCCAGGCGGCCTGGTGCTTCGCCCATTATGCCGGCGCTGCGGTCGGTCAGCGCTTGGCGCACAGGGTCAAGCGTTGATCTGATCCGTCAAGAGGGCGTGGTCGTCACGCATTTTGCTGACCCATCCAGGCCGCGATCCCGTCGAGATCGGCAATCGCCGTGCCCTGCCGCGTTTCGATCGTGCGCACGAACTCTCCGGCCTGCAGCAGCGTGTCGTGGGTTCCCGTATCGAGCCAGACGAAGCCGCGCCCCATCTTTTCGACCGTGAGAAGGCCCCGTTCGAGATACCAGTTGTTGACGTCGGTGATTTCGAGTTCGCCGCGCGCTGACGGCTTGAGATCGGCCGCGATATCGCAGACCTGATGGTCATAGAAATAGAGCCCGGTGATCGCCCAGGATGATTTCGGTGTCCTGGGCTTTTCAACAATCGAAATCGCCTGGCCCGCGTTATCGAACTCTGCAATGCCGTAGCGCTCGGGATCGCTGACGGAATGGGCGAAGACGGTCGCGCCGTGATCGCGCGTCCGTGCAACCTGAAGCAGCCTGGTCAGATCGTGGCCATAAAACAGATTGTCGCCGAGAATGAGCGCGACAGGACTGCCGTCGACGAAGTCGCGACCGACGCGAAACGCATCCGCGAGCCCGCGTGGCGCCGTCTGAACTTCATAGCTGAGATGAATGCCCCATTGGCTGCCATCCCCCAAGAGGCGTTGGAACAGCGCCCGATCATTCGGTGTCGTGATGATCAGGATGTCCCGAATGCCGGCCAGCATCAGCGTGCTGAGCGGATAGTAGATCATCGGCTTGTTGTAGACCGGCAGAAGCTGCTTGCTGACCGCAAGCGTCAGCGGATGCAGCCTTGTGCCCGCACCACCTGCCAGGATGATGCCTTTCATCGCATGTCCTCTCGCTGTGTCGCATCGGTCTCCAAGATCGCCATCACGATATCCGGCAGTGCCTCCCGCCAGCCAGGCAGGGCTATCCCATAGCGTTCCATCAGCTTGTTGGTTTCGAGCCTCGAATTCGGCGGCCGGCGTGCTGGTGTGGGGTAGTTGGCTGTCGCGATCGGCTCAACCGCAACGTCGGGATAGCCGGCCTTGTGCGCCTCGGCGAAGATCGCTTCGGCGAAACCGTGCCAACTCGTCTCCCCGCCGCCGACCGCATGCACCACGCCGCGCAAGGTCTCGTCATCTGACCTTGTGAGGCGCATGGCTATGTTGAAAACGGTATCCGCGAGATCGGATGCGCTTGTTGGACAGCCGATCTGATCGGAAACGATGGTCAGCCGCGGCCTTGTCCGTGCCACGCGCAGCATGGTCGTGACGAAGTTCTTGCCCGCAGGGCCATAAACCCACGAGGTGCGCAGGATGACGTGATTGTCGGTTTGCGCCGCGACCGCGCGTTCCCCCGCAAGCTTTGACCGGCCATAGGCGTTGATCGGCCCGGTCGCATCATCTTCTCTGTAAGGCCGGTCGAGCGCGCCGTCGAAGACATAGTCCGTCGACAGCTGAATGATTGGGATGCCGAGCATGCTGGCCACTGCTGCGACAGACCCTGCACCGTCGCCATTCACCGCCATGGCCGTGGCGTCGTCGGTTTCAGCCGCATCGACAGCGGTATATGCAGCGGCGTTGACGATGATGTCTGGTGCCGCCGTTTCGAGCGCGGGCCCAATCGTCTCGGGCAACAGGAGATCAAGGGCAGGGCGACCGACGGGGGTGACGGATATGCCTTGGGCAGGTCCGCGCGTGATCAGTGCGCGCGCCAGTTGTCCCGCTGTTCCGGTCACGGCGAGCTTCATCACTGGATATCCCAGTCTAATGCGATCATGGGAAATAAGCCGGCAAATCGGCGAGCCGGGGGTGCCGTTGATCGCGGTCGGATAACGTCAGGCCATTCGGCATGTCAGGCCAGGCGATCGCAAGATCGGGATCGTCATAGGCGAGGCCGAGATCGTGCTCGGGCGAGAACAGCGCACTGACCTTATAGACGACCTCGGTGTCAGGCGTGAGTGTGATGAAGCCGTGGGCGAATCCTTTGGGCACGAAAATCTGGCGCCAGTTCTCCGCCGACAGGTCCGCCGCGACATGTTTGCCATAGGTAGGCGAGGAGCGGCGCAGGTCCACCGCGACATCAAGCACGCGCCCGCGCACAACACGAACGAGCTTGTCCTGAGCCATGGGCGGAGTTTGAAAATGCAAGCCCCGTAGCGTTCCTGCTAGAGCGGATCGCGAATGGTTGTCCTGAACGAAGTTCACGTCTATGCCGGCGTCGGCGAAACGCGCACGATTGTAGACTTCCGAGAAGAAGCCACGGGCGTCTCCAAGCCGCTTCGGCTCAAGGATCAGGACACCTTCGAGCGCGGTGGTTGTTACATCAAGCATGGCGGGCTGTCACAAAGGCGGTCATGAGTGATGCCGTTGCAGCGCGGAACGCTGGCTGAAGTCAACTCCTGCACCGGCAACGAGCGATCAAACTCTTGCTGTCAAGCCGCAAACATGGTTCGCAACCAGGCGGTTGTATCTGAAGTTTCGAGTGTCAAATGAGAGTTCTTGTTACCGGAGGGGCCGGCTTCATCGGGTCCTGCGTCGCGCGCCACCTCATCGGCGAGGGCCATGAGCGCGTGGTCGTCGTCGACAAGCTGACCTATGCCGGCACCCGGACCTCTCTCAAGTCGATCGAGGACCGTCCTGCCTTTGCGTTTTACCAGAACGACATCGCCGAAACGAATGCCATCCTAAAGATCTTGCGCTCTGAAGGGATCGATGCGGTGATGCATCTCGCCGCAGAAAGCCATGTCGACCGTTCGATCGATGGTCCCTCAGCCTTTATCGATACCAACATCGTCGGCACCTATCGTTTGTTGGATGCCGCCTTGACCTATTGGCGCGACCTTGACGGCGAACAGGCTGACCAGTTCCGTTTTCACCATGTGTCAACCGATGAGGTGTTTGGGGATCTGCCCTTCGACGCTGGGACCTTTACAGAAGACACAGCCTATGCGCCGCATTCGCCCTATGCCGCCTCGAAGGCCGCCTCCGATCATCTCGCGCGTGCTTGGCACGCCACGTATGGCCTTCCGGTCGTGGTGTCGAACTGCTCGAACAATTACGGGCCGTATCAGTTCCCGGAGAAGCTGATCCCGTTGACGATCCTCAATGCGATCGAGGGCAAGCCAATCTCGGTTTACGGCGCCGGCGCCAATGTGCGCGATTGGCTCCATGTCGAGGATCATGCCCGGGCACTGGATCTGGTCATGACAACGGGGCGGCCGGGCGAGACCTACGCTGTCGGTGGACGTGCCGAGCGGAGCAATCTCGCAGTCGTCGAGGCAATTTGCGAATGTCTTGACAAAACGCGCCCGCGCGCCGACGGGCTGAGCTATCGCGAGCAGATCACCTTCGTGACTGACCGGCCAGGGCACGACCGGCGTTATGCAATCGATCCATCAAAGATCGAGGCCGAACTCGGCTGGTCGGCGCTGGAGAGCTTCGAAACCGGTCTTGAGAAGACTGTTGACTGGTATCTCGACACTGACTGGTGGTGGGCGCCGATCCGTTCGGCACGCTATGCCGGCGAGCGGATCGGGCAGGGGTGAGGCGGCTTACACCGGCAGTGCTAGGATGTCCGTGTGTCCAATGCGGATCGTGGGCGCTGCGCGTTGGGCCTGGCCCCAGGCCGCCGCACGATCCGGGCTCATATGCCGGGCGGCTGCTTCTACGATGCCGTCGGTTAGTTCGCCGATCAGCGCGGACTGGCTCGCGTCCAACACCCATATGCTGTCGCCGGTGCTGACCGCATATCCTTGTGCTGTCAGAGCCGCTGCAAGCGCTGCGGCGGCGCTGGGCCCAAGTGCCGGGCCGAAGCCCTTGTCGCAACGCATGTCGGTGTGGAAGGCGGCGGTTACAGCCTCGTCATCCTTGTGGGGCGGTGACCAATCTGACTGTCCGTCATAGGTCAGCGCGACGTACACCGCCGCGCCGAGGTCCACCCCCAAACCAACGAAGCGGTCGATGAAGTCTTGCGAGACAAGGTCGAACAGCGCCGAGGCCGTGATGAGATTGGGTGACAGATGCGCGATCTGATCGAGGCCGTTCACCAGATCGATCTGGTGTACCGCCGTGATGATGTTGCCGTGTCGGCGGTGCGCCTCTGCGAGAAGGGAGGGGTCACTGTCAACGAGGTGCCAGTTCGTGGTGTCTGGCACATGCGCGGTTAGCGCACGCACGGTCGAGCCAGTGCCACAGCCGAGATCGACGACGGTAAGACGTGTGCGGCCCCTGGCCCAGTCCGACAGGCTTTGGACCAGATCAGCATTGCGCGCGGCATGGTCGGCCGGTTCGCGCAGATCGAGCCAGCTTGATGCGAAGCCGGTCACGATACCGTCTCCCACGACCTTACAAGGCGTTCAACCGCGTCCGAAATGCGCCGTGCCGAATCGGTCCAGGTTGGCAGATGTGCGGCGCGTCTCCAGGAGTGCTCGGCGGCGGCATGTCGCGCCTCGGCAGAGGTGATCAGAGGCGTTAGCGCCTTGGCAAAGCTGACAGCGTCACCGACCGGCACAAGGTTCTGCGCGGTCCCGACCACATCGCGCACAGCGCCGGCGTCTGTCACAATGATCGGCAGGCCATGGACGAGGGCTTCCGCGACAACCATGCCATAGCCTTCGTAACGCGACGCCAACACGAAGACATCCGTGTCTTGCATCAGGAAATCGCGCGTCGGGGCATCGATCGCGCCGGTCAGCGTGATCCGCGCGCCGAGGCCAAGCCGTTCGATCTGCTGTGCCAGCGCTGCGGCGCAATCTGGATCATGATCACTGGGCCCGGCGATCGTCACTTGCCAGTCGAGGTCACGGCACCGGTCAAGCGCATCCACCAGGATGTCATGGCCTTTGCGCGGTGTGATCGAGGCAATTGAGACGATATGCGGCGCCCGATCCCGGACCGGCACACGGGGCACACGATCTGTGCCCGGTTCAGCCACGGTGATGCGGTCGACGGCTATATCAAATTGACGGGTCAGTGTGCGTGCGGTCGTCGGGCTCGTGACGACGACATGATCGGCCTCGGCAAGGGCTGCGCGTTCCGTCTCCATCATGCCCTGGCTCTGCTCTGCCGTCAGGCCGGTCTCAAGGCCGAGCGGGTGGTGCACGAGCGCGATCCGCCGTGCCGCGATCCGGGCCAGTCCCTTGCGCGGCAGCGCGCTCCAGGCCAGCCCGTCACAGATCACGATGTCATCCGCCGGCACGTCTGCAAGCAGGGCCAGCGTGTTGGCAATTCCATCTTCTGAGGGGAAAGGGAAACCACCGGGCAGAGGCAGATGCGTGACTTCATGCCCAAGCGCACCAAGCTCGGACAATATCCGCCGGTCATAGGAATAGCCGCCAGTTGGGGTGTCGAGATCGCCGGGGATCGCGAATTGGATCGAGGTCACGTCGCCACGGGACCTTCGAACCAGGCGCGGGCGATGTGCGACTCTTCGAGCGTAACCCGGATCTTGCCGACCCGCTCGCTGCCGGGGCCGAGTGCGCCGTCCTTATGTGCCTTGACCATCAGATCGAAGATGTGCCGGCAGAGGAACTCCGTCGTCGTGAATGTGTCTGACAAGTCCGACCGCTCATCGAGATCGGCGTAGTTCAATGTCTTGAGCGCTTCCGACAGGGCGTCGGACGCACGCCCGATATCGACCACAACCTGGTGGTCCCCAAGCTCTTCGGCGAAGAAGGCGACGTCGACGATGAAAGTCGCGCCGTGCTTGTTCTGGGCCGGGCCGAAAAACGGGTCCTTCAGGCTGTGGGCGATCATGATATGATCGCGGATTTCTAGCGCATACATCGGTTGGACCTTCTGATCGGATCAAGGCTGTGGTCTCAGTCATATCGGACGGCGGTCGCAAGTCCCAACGCGTTGGGGCCGAGGATGTCGGGCAAGCGATCGGGCAGATCGTTGAACGCCACCTCGTCCGTGATCAAGCGGTCGAAGACGGGATCGCGCAAGAGTGATAGTGCCGTTTCGAGCCTGCGTTGATGCGTCCAACGTGGTCGTCGGGCGGGCGGAATGGCACCGACCTGCGACGATTTGAGCGTCAGCCTCAGGCTGTGAAACGCACCGCCCAAATCGATTGGCACGGTTTTTGTGCCATACCAGCTCAGTTCGACAACATTTGCCTCGGGGCCCGCCAAGCCAAGCGCCGTTTGCAAGCCCTGCGGCGTGGCGGATGCATGGATCACACAGTCGCGCTGTGCCGTGGCCCGGTCAGGCTCCTCAAACCGCGCCCCAAGCGCTTCGGTGATGTCATGGCGGCCTGGATTGGTGTCGACGACGGCAACATCACAGCCAGGAATGCCCGCCGCGAGGCCCGCCGCCAGAAGGCCCAGAACGCCACCACCAACGACGGTCACCCGGTCGCCCGGACCGATGCCGCCGTCCCAGACCGCGTTCAGCGCTGTTTCCATATTGGCCGCAAGCACCGCGCGCCGCGGCGGCAAGTCGTTTGGCAGGGCAACAAGCGCATCTGCCGGTACCGCAAACCGCGTCTGGTGCGGATAGAGGCAGAACACTGGCGTGCCAGGGGCGAAATCATCACCCTTTTCGACCAATCCCACCGCCGCATAGCCATATTTCACGGGGAAAGGAAACTTGCCGTCCTGGAACGGTGCTCGCATCCTGTCCCATTCGCTTTCCGGTACCGCGCCATGGAACACCAACCGCTCCGTGCCGCGACTCACGCCAGACCACAAAGTTCTCACGACAATGTGTGGTTTTGCCGATTCGCCGTTCAGGACGGGTTCATGTATGTGCAGTGCACAATCCCGTATGTCCGCACGGCCCAGTGCGGCATAAACCAGCGCTCTTTCAGTCGCGTATGGCGTTTCGTTGCTCATGAACGCCGATAACAAGGAAATGGTTCAGCGCGCAATGCATCCCTTTCGGACCACAACACCTGATATGACCGAAACCGCCATCGAGACAGAGCCGATGGGCTGTGCCACGACCCCGGCCGGCATTCAGCCGGTAGCCGTTCTGGCCCGACGCCGGGTGATGGTCTCAGCACTCGTTATTGCGACACTTGCGCCTCTTGCCTGGGCGGTGATGACGGTCCTGGGGGCGGGCGGTTGGCACTGGATTGAGATCGCTGTCTTCTGCTGCTTTCTTGTCGCGAGCCCGTTGACCGTTCTCGGTTTCTGGAATGCGATTATCGGCCTTGTTCTGATCCTGCGCGGAGAGGCCGGGCGAAAGCTCGTCTCCCCCTTCGCGACGGACCACCGTCACGATCAGCCGGTTATGCTGCAGACGGCTGTTCTGCTGACGCTGCGCAATGAGGACGCGGAACGCGCGATCACACGGCTTTCAGATCTGCAACGCGCGCTCGACCGCACTGGTTGCGGCGACCGATTTGCATTTTTCGTTCTCAGCGATACGGATGACGTTGAGATTGCCGCGCGCGAAGAGCAGGCCTTCGCCGCCTGGACCGCGCACGAGCCCGCGGGCCGGTTCTTCTATCGCCGGCGCGACAAGAACACCGGCTTCAAGGCCGGCAATGTGCGTGATTTTCTCGATCGCTGGGGCGCCGGCTACGACCTGATGCTGCCGCTTGACGCTGACAGTGTCATGGGCGCCGACACCATATTGCGGCTTGTTCGGATCATGCAGGCCTTTCCGCGTCTCGGGATTCTACAGAGCCTCGTCGTTGGACTGCCAAGCCGCAGTGCGTTTGCCCGTATTTTCCAGTTCGGCATGCGTCACGGCATGCGTTCCTATACAACGGGCAGCGCGTGGTGGGCGGGAGATTGCGGCCCCTATTGGGGGCACAATGCAGTCGTTCGAGTCGCACCGTTTCATCACGCGTGCGATCTGCCGCTTCTGCCGGGGACCCCGCCGCTTGGCGGCCACATTCTAAGCCACGACCAGGTCGAGGCAGTGCTCATGCGGCGTGCGGGCTATGAAGTTCGTGTCCTGCCCGAAGAAACCGAGAGCTGGGAGGAGAATCCGCCGACGCTCGTCGATTTCACAAAGCGCGACCTGCGCTGGTGTCAGGGCAATATGCAGTATTGGCGTTTGCTGGGCCTCGAAAACCTTAAAGCTGTCAGCCGCTTCCAGCTCGTTGCTGCAATTCAGATGTATCTCGGTGCCTTCGCCTGGATGCTGATGGTGGCGCTGACGCCGCTGCTCGTCTTCGTGATGCAGCCCGGTGATTTTCCAATCGGGCTCGGCATTGCGCTGTTTGTTGCGATGTTTGTTATGAGCGCGACGCCGAAGATCGCCGGTATTCTCGATGTCGCGTTGTCGGCAGAGCGGCGAGCGGCTTATGGCGGGACGTTGCGTTTCACGGCCGGCGCGATGGCCGAATTCGTGTTCTCGATACTGTTGGCTCCGGTCGCGGCCCTGCGGGTGACGTTGTTCATGATCGGCTTGGTTTTCGGCCGCTCGGTGATCTGGTCGGGGCAGGCCCGCGACGCCCATGCCCTCAGTTGGACAACGGCGGCAAGCGGTCTCTGGCCGCAAACCCTGTTCGGCCTCGCAATCGTCACCCTGTTTCTGATCGCAGCACCAACGACGCTTCCCTGGGCGTTGCCGGTGGTGACGGGTCTGATCCTTGCGATCCCGTTTGCCGTCGCCACGGCCTCGCCATGGCTTGGCGCCTGGACCGAGCGGATGAAGCTCTGCGCTATACCCGAGGAACTCTCCACGCCAGCACCATTGCAGGGGTTGGACGGCCACGTAACAGCGCGCGCCGTCGGATCGGCAATGCGCGGCGCTCCGCTAACAGGGCCAGCTCTTCCCGAGCCGGGTGAATGACCCTGGAGGACGTATTGATATCAGGTCGGAATCGCCAGATCGATCTGCGCCCGGTCGAGAACATCCGCGCCAAGCCGCACCGAAATCGACAGGATAGACCCGTCGACCCGATCCGGGTCGGGATCGACCTCGACTGAAACACCGGCGCCGCCGCCTGATGTGGCCGCGAGATCGAGCAACCCGTCTTGGAGATCAGCCGCGACAGCTTGGGGTGGGCGACCTCGGTCGATCTCGCCAAGAAGCCGTGACAGATGCTGCACGGTCCGGCTCACGGCAAGCTGGTAGGCGAAGCTGACGAGGCGGCGGCCATCACGACCGTCCTGGTCGTCCGGATGGCGCGACGGTCGCAGCACGCTGGGTGTCTCAAGGACGAAGATCTGATCCCGATCGGGCCGCGACATGATGGCGAGGATACCGGCATCGGCCAAGCTGCGGCACTGATCCGCAGTCAGGACATAACGGGTCGGCACGGCCATGTCGCGGCCGCTGGCCTTGAGCGTATGCAGCGGATGCCCGCCGAGCGCGCCGCGAACGCCTGAAAACGACGCCGCCCAGCCGCCACCCGCAATGGCTTGGGCGATCAGCGCACCGGTGGCGAGCGCTGGAGGACACCAAGCGGCGGGCCAGGGATCAATGGCTTCGCGGGCGAGCACGCTGTTGAAGGCGAGGCTGAGCCAGCGGGCTTCCTCTTGACCACGCAGCCCCTCCAACCCCTCAAAGCCCGGGCCAGACACTGCATCCCCAAGGCCGTCGCGCTTGGCGATCTCCGTCGCGTCAACCGTGCCGAGAAGATCGTCTGAAAAGGACGCAATTGCTGGCACCTGGGCCCGATCGGCAAGGCGCGCGATCGCAGACAAAGCCTTCCAGCCCATGTCGGTTGCGGTGAAGCGGTCGGTCAGAAGGATCGCCGCGAGCGGGGGACCATCGGTTTGGTCGATAAGCGCATCCAGTTCAGGACGCGCAAGAGCCTCCTCAGGCGCAAGGCTGCCCGTGTCGACGAGGTCAATCCGCATGTCATTACGGAAGTCCGTCGCTTCGGCAATCAAAGCGATGCCCTGCCAGGTTTCGACCAGCCGGGCGACATCTGCGACGTCCATCAGCCGCGCGGTTTCGGCGCTCAGAAGTGCTCTCGCGGCACTGACGTCTTTCCTCTCTGTCAATGACTTGGGGGTCGTCCGGGTGATCTCGGAGATGAAACTCGACACGGCTTTCTTTGCGAGGTCCTGCTCCGGGGGCGATGGGGCGGGCGCTGCCGGGTGTGAAGCTGTGCTGTCCGGTCCGGCATCGATCATGCCGAACAGCCGGTCGAGCGGGTCGTCGCCAGTGCTGTCGCCACTTGTCTCCGATGCTGATGGACCGGAGGTCGGTGACGCGGCGGAGGGCGCAGCTGGTGACGGCGTGTCGACGGAGGAGCCCGTTGTTGCGCTCGGCGGTTGATTGGTCAGCGCCGCGAGCAAGGTCTCCAGGCCGAGCGTATCGCCTGCCGGCAGCGGTTTGCCGGTGCCAGCAGCCTCTAGTGCGGCATGGGTCTTCGCGATCAGTGGCAGTTGGGCCAGCAGCCTCGCGGGCGCGCAATCGCGCAACCGCTCCAGTGTCAAACGCCCCTGATGGTGCGTGGCGCCCGGGCCGAGGCCGTTTTCCACCACGAGGTCGACAGCGACTCCGAACGCGCCCGGCGCAGCATCGAGCGCGGCAGCATCAGAGGCGGAGATATGACGAAACTGTCCGCCGCCCAGCGCGCCGAGAACGAGCAACCTGCCCCCTTTGGGCGCGGGCCGTGCAGGCTTGGGGCCTGAAAACCCGAATTGAGATGTTACCGCTACGGGCGGCTTTTGCGGATCGTCCGTCATTGTGATGCCGGTCTGGTCGATTGGGTTAGCTGTCGCGGCGAATGCCGCCGAGATCGGCGATATCGACGCTGATATCGTAGAAGGCTTGGGTTTTGAGATCGATCGTGGCGCGGCCGATGATGGCAAAGCCGTGGCCGCGGCAGGCGGCCTGGCCACGCAGATCATAAGTCAGGGCGGCCCGCTTGCCGAACCGGCCGCGCTGCGCCGGTGCAACGCTCAAAGCGATCACTGTATCGCTGCCATCGGGCAGAATGGCGCGCGCCTCGCCGAGCGACATCGGCACGGTCATGTCCTTGCCGATCACGGTCGACACCCTTTCGCGAATGACATCAAGGACTGCCGCAGTCAGCGGGTCCGTCTCGCGCGCAATCGGGTGCCATGCTTCGCTCACGCGTCTGCCAGTGCCTGTGCCGAGGCTTGCGGCTGTACGATCTGCTGACGCAGGGTTGGCACGAGATCCGACCAGTTTTTGGTCGCTGGCCGAAGAAGACATCTGATCGAGGGATACCATTGACCACTCCCGTCGTCGTGCGCGCGCCAATACCATTCATGTCCCGGAGGCAGCAGGACACTGCCTGGCCGGGCCATCGCGCCGGCCAGATGAAGTGGAATTCCCTCGACGCCCACGACCTGATCCAATGTTGCGATCAGATCGGCGCAGTCAGCGATCGAGCCAATCCGTGGACCGACGTCAAAGATATCGGGATGCGAGGCGAGGTCGGTCCGGCTGTTGTCCCACATCAGGCTCACAAGCGTCCCGCCTGTCTCGCTGAGAAGATCTGCGATGATGTCCAATGTTGCGCCTGGCGCATAGCGGTTCCAGGTGATGCCGATCCACGGGCGCGGCAGATTGACGAGGCGGCCGCGCCACATCGCGGTTCCGACGGTCGAGGCTGAGAGATAGGGCAGGGCCCCCGGCGCACCTTCTTTGGCAAAACGCGACACGAAGGCCGTGGCGAGATCGGTCGTGACGATCGGCTGCGGCGCGCTGTCACCATCCGACGTGGCCGTATCGACCTTGCTCGCCGCGATATCGGCTATGTCGCGGTGAGAGATTGCCATCCTGGCGAGCAGCGGCTTGAGCCAGTGCGATACATCTCCGGTGACAGGCACGGAGCGATCTGACAGCGCCCGGCACATGGCGATCGCGGACAGAAGATCGAGTGACGCGGGCATCTGGACGGCATCCAGACCCTCCCAGCCATCGTCACGGCCACTGTGGCGCTTGGCCCAGGCCTCATCAAGGCGGCCAAGCCGCATAAGATAGGTGCGCGCGGTGTCCTGCACCTGTACGCGCTCTTCGGCGGGGACCAGATCGAGCACGCGCAGTGCTTCGTCGGTCCGACCGGCAGCGGAGAGGCCATCGGCCAACTGGCCGATGAGATTGACATCCTTGGGCGTCTTGCGGACGAGACCGGTGAGCATCGGCACCGCGTCCTGCGGTCGGGCCAGATCAAGCAGGCAGCGGGCCAACTCGCACTGGATCACCGGATGACCGGGCATCAGTGTGTCGAGCCGGCGCATCAGGCGTTCAGCCTCCTCGGCCCGGCCAAGGTCTCGCAGGCGACCTGCGTGATTGGCCGCGATCATCGGATCGCGCGGCGACAGGCGATGGGCTTGAGCACTCGCTTCGAGCGCCGCTGCGTAATCGCCGCAGCGCGCCCGCGCCACGCCGAGATTGGACAGTGTTTCGGCATCGTCCGGCTTCAATTCGGACGCACGCTCGAAAAAGGCGCTCGCGGCGGCAAGGTCGCTGTCGCGTGCGGCCAGTATGCCGGCCAAAATCCAGGTGTCCGCACTGTCGGGTGCGTCCTTCAGCGCGATCGAGAGACGCGACCGCGCTTCGCTGAGGTCGCCTAAGTCGATCAGAACGTCGACCAATGCAAATAGGGAGGGCAGGCGCGACGGATCTTCCGCAACAATTGTCTCAAGGCAGATGCGCGCGTCTTCCGCCTTCTCCTGATGACGGTAGGCGATCGCCAGATTGTGTAGCGTGTCGTGATTGCGCGGATCGAGCTGCATGGCGGTGGCCAATACCGACATGGCAGCTTCATGGTCTTCGCGCGCCACCAATACGCCGCCCAAGCGCCCAAGTGCTTGCGCGTTCCGGGGATGGCGCTCGACCAGGCCGCGCGCCAGGAATTCCGCGTCCTCAAGGCGCTGCTCTTCGATCAGAGCATCGATCGCCTCGATTTCGACTCCGATGGATGCCGGAGACATTGTGTTATCGCCCCAGTCCCGGTTCAGCCGGTTATAATTCTCTTACCATCCATACGCACATCTTCTTGCGCTAGGATGACAGTGGAATGAGAGGTCAGGGTTGCTGTTCCATCGACCGTCTGCATCAAGGTCCCGAGCTTTTCGGTTTCGGTCTCGGACACGACGGTTGTGCGGTCTTTGGCCTTGGTCGAGACCAGCGTTGCAGCCGTATCGATCCGGTCGGCGGATGTCGTCAGATGGCCAAGGGCTTCTGTCACGCGGCTGAAGACATGGGCTGCCCGTTTGCCGACGAGACGCAGGAATTCTGACGTGATGCCGACGGTCGGCGCACGGAACTGAAGCTCGGACGCGGCTTCCACGGTTACGGTTTCCGCTGACAGTGTGACATGGGCGCCCGGTGCAAGCTGGACCGGTTGGCTCGGCTCGGCGCGGTCAAGGACGGCCAAGACAAAGGCTGTGCCGTCGACAAGGCTAAGCAGCACCGTGTCGCCAGGCGCTGGCACGACGAGACAGCTTGCCGCGCGCTTTGCCGTAACGTTCGCGCCGTCGTGCCGGCACAGCGCCTGCCAGGCACCGTCGACCTCAAGGCAGTTGATGGCCGTTGACGTGACGAGTGTGGGCTGCGGGCCGGCCGCCGCTTCGGTGACTGTCTCCGCAGTTAGGTTGAGGGGCTGCGTCATGTCGCTGTCCTCCGGGGGCTGCATGTGAAGTCTCGTCTTGGATGTGGTGTCAGATCGTAATGTCGGACATGGCCAACGCGATATCCGATGAAATCTGCTTGGCGGCCACGGGCACTGCGTGACAGAACATGGCGCCCTGGACGATGGAGAGGCTGAGGCTCGACGCGTCGCAGTCCTTGCGCGCAGCGGTCAGACTGTCATACGCCGCGACGATGTTGTCTCCTTCGGCACTGATCTGCGAGATCTTGATGTCGAACTGGCAGGACTTCAGTTCACCGACCAAGATCTTGGTCTCGAACCCCAGCATGAAGCTGAACTTGCCGATCCAGTAGAAGCGCAGGTAAGGCGCCAGGACCACGGCGGTCCTCAGGCCCAGGATCATCGAGTTCTTCCAGCCGAGAATCCAAGTCGAGTCCCACCCGCCAATGAATTCGTGCCCGGGCCCTTCGGTGTAGAGCGATGAACTGGTGACGGTTGTGTTGAGGTCGCCGCCTGCGGTGAGCGTGATGTCGCCGATGGTGGAGGCCATAGTGATCGTGTC
>JBCBSK010000094.1:0-14727 GCA_039819185.1 Pseudomonadota bacterium
AGGGTCGCGAGGGAGGAGGCGCCAAGCGCAAACAACTCGAGGAAACGCTCAAGGACCTTGAGAAGCAGAAGAAGCAGATGAATCGGCCGCCACTGTCGAAGCGGCTGCAGCGTTCAGGCCTTAGCTGGGGCGTCCGTACCTTTATCCTGTTTTCAGTCGGTTGCGGTTTTATCTTTCTGGTGATCGGGCTTTTGGCTAATGCGCCGATTTGGGCATTGCCGGTCTTGGTGTTTGCAGGTGGCTTTGGTTTCCCGCGCTGGTTTCTCGGTTTTGTAACAACGCGACGTCAGAACAAGTTTCTCAATGAATTTCCAAATGCTGTTGATGTCATCGTCCGCGGCATCAAAGCCGGCTTGCCGTTAAATGACTGCTTGCGAATGATCGCCACCGAGGCTGCTGAGCCGGTCAAGACCGAGTTTCGTCAGACGATCGAGGCCCAGGCGATGGGGCTTTCTACTTCCGAGTGTGTGCAGCGCATCTATGAGCGGATGCCATTGCCGGAAGTAAACTTCTTTACCATCGTTATTGCCATCCAACAGCGCTCAGGTGGCAATCTTGCTGAGGCATTGGGCAATTTGTCTAAGGTCCTGCGCGACCGTAAGAAGATGAAGGGCAAGATTGTCGCGCTCAGCCAAGAGGCGAAGGCGTCGGCGGCGATCATCGGCGCCTTGCCGATCGTTGTGATGATCCTGATCTTCATCACCAGCCCGGACTACATCTCTCTGCTATGGACTGAAGAACTTGGCCACATCATGCTGGCCGGGTGCGCTTTCTGGATGTTCTGCGGTGTTCTGGTTATGCGCAAGATGATCAACTTCAAGTTCTAAGGGTCCTTCCATGTTCGACATGATCCTCGAATTACGTGACCCTGCCGTTCTGGTCAGTGTTCTTGCCGCAATTGCCGCTGGCGCGACGGTCCTGACTTTCGCGATGCCGATCCTGGATGGTGACCGTTCAGCGCAACGCATGCGATATGTCGCCAAGGAGCGCGAACAGATACGCGCCCGTGAGCGCGCGCGGCTCAATGATGGCGATACTGTTGATCTCCGCCCATCGGCAAAACAGTATATTCTAAAGACTGTCGATCGGCTAAATCTGCGCAAGCTTTTTGAGAGCGATAACACGCGTGACCGGTTGAAAATGGCCGGATATCGAAGTGAAGCGCATCTGATGACGTTTCTGTTTTTTAGAGCAACTTTGCCAATTGTTTTTTTTGCATTTGCACTGTTTTACCTCTTTGTTGTGGGCAATTATTCTGATCAGCCTGGCGGTATCAAGTTATTGATTGCTATGGGTGCAGCTTATCTCGGATTTTTCGGGCCAAATATCTACATCTCTAACAAGATCACAAAACGTCAACAGGATATTCAAGTTGCATTTCCTGATTCCCTCGATCTGCTTTTGATCTGCGTTGAATCTGGCATGAGCATTGAAGCTGCCTTCCGCAAGGTCGCCGAGGAAGTTGGCCGCCAGTCGTTACCGCTCGCAGAAGAATTAACGCTGACCACCGCTGAGTTATCCTATCTTCAGGACCGGCGTCAGGCCTATGAGAACCTCGGCAAGCGCACTGGCTTGCCTGGCGTAAAAGCTGTTGTAACCGCGTTGGTCCAGGCCGAGCGTTACGGCACGCCGCTTGGTACAGCGATGCGTGTTATGGCTCAGGAAAACCGCGACATGCGCATGAACGAGGCTGAGAAGAAGGCCGCTGCCCTGCCGCCGAAGCTGACGGTACCGATGATCTTGTTCTTTCTGCCGGTGTTGTTCGTCGTCATCCTCGGGCCTGCGGCCATCCGTCTGATGGAACTGTGAACAGCCGATGGACGGACCATACGATCCGTTACACTGATCTCTTGCGTCCATGCTGCGCCTTACCGTCTGTAATGCACTGCCACAATTCGTGACCGAAATGCGGTCGGCATAAGCTTGCGTGTCAACGCGGCAGGGGGTCTTTTCGCAAGAGGAGAAACTTGCCGCGTTGCAGCATTTGGCAGCATTGCCAGATCGGCTGCGTGTGTCAGGCAAAACATGATATATGCGATATTGCCGGGAACCGAGACCTTGGCAGTATTGCAGCGGACCCTTTCATCTATGCTCGATCGAAACCCGACCGCCCTATCCTCACCCGCACCGCGCCCAATAGCGGAGCTTGAGGCACGAGCGGTTATTGCCGGTATAGGCGTGCATATTCCGGAACCGACAATCACCAATCGCGAAATCGTCGACAGCTTCAATGCTTATGTCGCCAAGGAAAATGCGCATCGTCAATTGAGTGGTGCGCCCTTGCTCGAGCCGTCCGATCCCGATTTCATCGAGCATGCATCCGGCATCAAGGCGCGTCATGTGATTGAGAAAACGGGTGTTCTCGATCCAGATCGGATGGTTCCGGACATTCCCGACCGGGCTGATGAGACGCTGTCGGTTCAGGCGGAGTTCGCCGTCAAGTCCGCCCGCCGGGCATTGGCTGCAGCAGATGCGGATCCCGCGAGCGTCGATCTCGTCATCTGTGCTGCGGCCCAGCATCAGCGGCCCTATCCGGCGATCGCCATCGAGGTTCAGCGTGAACTCGGCTGTGGCGGTGGTGGCTTCGACATGAATGTCGCCTGCTCGTCGACGACTTTTGCGCTTCATATCGGCACCAACATGATTGCCAGCGGAGCAGCCCGTCGCGTGCTTGTGACCTGCCCTGAGATCATGTCGGGACATCTGAATTTTCGAGATCGGGCGACACACTTCATCTTCGGCGATGCGTCAGCCTCGATCCTGCTTGAGGCAGCCGACACCTCGGTGCCGGCAAGGCGGTCCAACGGTTTCAACGGCAATGGCAAGGCTTCGGGACACTGGAGCATTGTTCGCAGCGACATCTGGACCGAATTCTCCTCCAACATTCGGTCGAATTTCGGCTTCTTGAACCGCGCTGACTCGTCGACGCAATTCGAAGCCGACAAACTTGTTACGCAGGTCGGACACAAGGTGTTCAAGGAAGTCACGATTGCCACCGAGCGGTTCGTCACCGACTTTCTGTCCGAAGCCGGCGTCACCGCCGATGATCTGTCGCGGCTCTGGTTGCACCAGGCCAATCTCAAGATGGACGATTTGGTGGCTACGAAGATACTCGGCCGCAATTTCGAGCGCTCCGAAGTGCCGATCGTGCTCGACAAATATGGCAATACGGCCGCGCCTGGCTCGCTAATCGCGTTTCACGAGACCAATGATGATCTGCCGTCTGGATCACTCGGGCTGATTTGCTCATTTGGCGCGGGCTATTCGATCGGCGCGCTTCTGGTCCGCAAGGACTGATTCTCAACGAGCCGATTAGCCGTTCTCGCGGATCTGGCTCCAGCGATCGTCTTGGCTCAGCATTTCGCGTAGGTAGGCCGTGTTGCGCTGGGCCTCGTCGGCGCTCATGTCCTGGCGTGCGAGTTGTTCGGCCTCGTTGAACTTGCCCTGAAGACCAAGAACCAAAGCAAGGTTTTGGCGGACACGGACATCAGAGCCTGGCAGGCTGCTGGCGCGGCGCAACGTGGTCTCCGCTGCTGACAGGTCTCCTGCGAGTGCCTGGCTAAGACCGTAATTCGACAGAATGGACGCGCTGTTGGGTTGCTGGCGCAGAGCGCGTTGATAGCGCTGTTGGGCATCGGCATGACGACCGACTTGATCGAGTGCTGCACCTAGGGCTGATTGCGTGCGCCAATCGGTGGCGCCGAGCGCTTCAGCTTTCTGCAGCGCAGAGGCGGCCCGCACGGCATCGCCATTGCGTGCCAGAAGTCGGCCATGGGCAGCCATCAGGTCAGGCGAGTTCGGTGAGCGGGCCACAGTGGCTGCGAGAATCTGCATGGCGTGGTCGGTTCGGCCGAGTGCGTCTAGGCTTTCGGCATACGCGACCGCGGTCTTGGGATCATCAGGATCGCGCTCGTAGGCCTCGCCCCAACGGTGGGCCTGGCGGGTCAACTGGTCCTCGGGTCCACCGCGATCTGCGAAGGATCGGACGGCATCCGACAGTCCGCTCGCCGGCCCACTCGTCTGGCTACAGCCGGCGACGACAAGCGTCGCGGCAAGCGCAAGACACGTGGCGGAGATACGTCTGGCGGATTGCGACATGGTATCCTCTGACCGGGCGAGCGTGTTCCGTGTCCGGGACACCCGCCACCATCCGCAATCAATAGACGGTTAACCCTAATGAGCGGTTAAGTCCGTTGTGGCAGCGGTTTTCGGGATGGCCCGAACAGCCAGCAATCGCGTATGACAGCGGGCAAGCACCCAACGTGCCGCGTGCGGACAAGGAGCAGTGAATGACGGAAATCGTTCTCCCAGCCGATCAGACAAGCGGTGACGTGATCCTCGTGCGGGCGGTTCCGTTGGATGGGTGCGGCGCGGCCCTGGCCGAACTTCCGGATGCGCATGCAGCATTTGCGCGCGCGCTTGATTTCACGGGCAAAGCGGGCCAATGCGCGGTCTTGCCGGGTGAGGATGGCAGGGTGGCGCTGTGCCTGTTCGGACTTGGCGAGGGCGCAGACCCCTTCCTTTATGGTAAGCTGCCGGGCCTCCTGCCGCCAGGCACCTATCGGTTCGATCCTGCGCCCACAGATCCCGAATTGGCCGCGCTTGCCTTCGCGCTTGGGACTTATCGCTTCGAGCGCTATCTAAAACCACATGCGCCGAAACACTTTCTGGTCTGCCCAGAGGGCATAGACCACGACCGTCTGACCCGTACGATCGAAGGAGTCTTCCTTGCCCGCGATCTGATCAATACGCCGGCCAATGACATGGGTCCGGACGAACTCGAACAGGCCGCACGGACGCTTGCCACAATTCACAATGGAACGCTCGATGTCACGACCGGTGATTGGCTGCTTCAAAAAAATCTGCCGCTTATCCACGCCGTCGGCCGAGCGAGTGACCGGGCACCACGATTGATCGATCTGATCTGGGGCGCGCCCGATAACCCCAAGCTGACCTTGGTTGGCAAGGGCGTCGTGTTCGACACGGGCGGGCTCGATCTGAAACCGTCCTCGAACATGCGGCTCATGAAAAAGGACATGGGCGGTGCGGCGAATGTCCTCGGGCTCGCGTCCATGATCATGGCTGCTGGCCTCAAGGTGAGGCTGAGGGTGCTGGTCCCTGTTGCTGAGAATGCCGTTTCGGGAGCGAGCTTCCGGCCTGGCGATGTGCTGTCAAGCCGCAAGGGATTGACCGTCGAGATCGGCAATACCGATGCGGAGGGCAGGCTGATCCTTGCCGACGCACTGACGCTAGCCGATGAAGAGGAACCGGACCTAATCATCGATATGGCGACGCTGACCGGTGCCGCGCGTGTGGCACTCGGGCTTGAGGTCGTGCCGTTTTTCACCTCCGACGATGAACTGGCCGCAGCGTTTCATGAGGCCGGGATGAGCGAGGCCGATCCGGTCTGGCGACTGCCGCTGTGGCAACCCTATCACACGCTGATCAAGTCGAAGATCGCCGATATCGACAATGCCGGAAAGGGCGGCTATGGCGGTGCGATCACGGCAGCCCTGTTCCTGTCGCGCTTCGTCGAGCAGGCCGGCGCCTGGGCGCATTTCGACATGATGGCCTACAACACATCCGCCCGCCCAGGCCGACCGGAAGGTGGTGAAGCGCAGGCGATCCGCGCCGTGTTCTCTGCCCTCGAAAAGCGCTATGGTTGCTGATCTCGTGCCCAAAGATCGGCGGCTTGTCGCGCCCGCCGATGCTGTCCTTGGTATCAAGGAAGTGCGCCGCAGCGCGACCCCGCTACGAGCCGAGCCGCGTCCCGATGCCGGCACTGACACGGAGCTTCTGTTTGGTGAACGGGTCGATGTGTTCGAGGAGTCCGAGGAAGGCTGGGCGCGTGTCAGACTCCATACGGATGGCTATGTCGGCTGGTGCTCGGCTGACGCCCTCGGCTCTTGTGGCGGTGAGGTGACGCATTTCGTGTCTGCCATCAGGACCTATGTCTATCCTGGGCCAAGCATCAAGCTGCCGCCGCTCGACCTCGTGTCGATCACGTCGCCGCTTCGGGTCACGGGCATAGCGGACGGTTTTGCCGCGCTAGCAACTGGTGGCTTTGTGTTCACAAACCACCTCTCCGAAATCAATGCGCCTGTGCAGGACTGGGTTTCGGTCGCCGAACGCTTTATCGCAACACCCTATTTGTGGGGCGGACGCACCAGCCTCGGGCTCGATTGCTCAGGCCTTGTGCAGCTTGCCTTGTTGGCAACTGGTCGGCCATGTCCACGCGACAGCGACATGCAGGAGGGCAGGATTGCCGGTGTCGAGGGTGTTGGCAAGGAGATCGACCGGCCGGTTGCGCCAGGCGACTTCGCACGCGGCGATCTCCTGTTCTGGGCTGGCCATGTCGCGCTCGCGCTTGGAGATGGACGTTTGCTTCATGCCAATGCTCATCACATGTCGACCGAGATCGAGCCCATAGCGCAGGCGCTCGACCGGATCGCAGGCGCGGGTCTTCCTCTACGCAGCGTGCGCCGCTTGGTCTAAACGAGTCTAAGCTTTCTGGGCAATATCGTGCTTGGCTTGCGCGCCATCATCTTCCTGCGCAGGATGTTGAAACAAGACGCCGTCGACCCGCGAAGGACCATACTATGACGCTTGAGACCTATCTCGCCTATCTCGCCGTCGTTGCCGTGTTCTTCGCAACGCCGCCAGGTCCGAGTCAGATCCTGATCATCTCGACCGGCATGCAGCACGGACTCAAGCCGAGCTTCGCGACCATGGCCGGCGATCTTTCGGCGAACGCGCTGCAGATGACGGCAGCTGCCTTCGGGCTTGCGGCCGTCATCGCCACCTCGGCCGGATTGCTGGAGGCGGTGAAATGGGCAGGGGTCGCCTATCTCGTTTATGTCGGCATCCGCACCTTTCGCGCGGCTCCGCCGCGGCTGGCGGACGGCAATGGCAAGACGCCACGCGGCATGCTGTTTCGAAGAGGGTTCATCACGTCCGCGTCGAACCCAAAGGCTGTGTTCTTCTTTGCAGCGCTTTTCCCGCAATTCATCGATCCCACGGTCGCGATCTGGCCGCAGCTTCTAATCCTTGGTGTAACCTATCTCGTCGTCGACGGTACGATCCTGACGCTCTATTCAGCTTTTGCTGAACGTGTTGGAGACCGTCTCAGGGGTACGCTGTCGGGTTGGATCAACAAGCTCTCGGGTGTCATGATGATTGCGGCGGCATGCCTGCTGGCGCTCAAGGATGTTGAGGTGCGGCCGGCGCGGTAGAACTCAATACCCCTTCGTTAGATCCACGACGTTCCGCAGCGGCTTGCCCGCCTCATAGTCCACGATCTGGCCTGCCACATAACGGGAAAAGGCATGCGGTTCGGAATCGGCTGCAACATGCGGCGTGACGATGACGCGCGGATGCGTCCAGAGCGGACTATCCTGAGGTAGCGGCTCAGTCTCGAAGACGTCGAGTGTGGCGCCCTTGAGTTCGCTTGCGTTGAGACTTGCGATGATGTCCGCTTCGACTTGAAGCGCGCCGCGCCCGGCATTGATCAGCACAGGAAATCGGTCGGGCAGGGCGCCGTCCTGGGCGAGTTTTTGGAACAGGTCGCGATTGAGGATACCGCGCGTGCCTGGCGTATCCGGCAGAAGGCAAACCAAGATGTCGGTGCGCTTGAGGAACGCGGTCAAGCCATCGTCTCCAGCATAGCACGTGACGCCGGTGATGTCCTTCGGCGAGCGGCTCCAGCCTGCAACGTCAAACCCGAGACGGCTTAGCTTTTCGGCTGCATCTCCCCCGAGAACACCGAGCCCCATGACCCCGATGCGCACATCGCACGCCGCAGGCTGCGCTAGACTTGCATCCCAGACGCGGTCGCGCTGGAAGGCGTCATAGGCATGTTGCTGGCGGTGCTGCAGCAGAACCTGCAGCACGATCCACTCGGTCATCCGCATCGTCATGTTCGATGACACGCCGCGCACGATCGGCCGATCCGGGCGCTCGGGATCGGACAGGATATGGTCGACGCCGGCCCCGAGCGAGAAGATCACGTCGAGATTGGGCAGGGTGGCCAACAGCCCGTGCGGCGCCTTCCAAACACAGGCATAACGCACCGCGTTGGGATCGTAGTCCATCTCGGCGGTGACGATCTCACGGTCGGGGAGGGCGGCCTGGAAGCGGGCGCGCCAGTCGTCATGGTCCCAGCCCTTGAGGGCGATGAGGAGGGTCATATGCATCTCGGTTGGTCGGAGAGATCTAATGCCCTGATCGCACACTCTGCGATCTGATCCAACCGCGCGCGCGCAGACCGACTATTCGGCGACGACCCCTTCGCCGACCGCCTCGATGTCAAAGGCTGCCGCCATCAACGCCTTGGTGTAGTCGGTCTCGGGATAGTCGAAGATTTGGCTCGCCGGCCCCTGTTCGACCACCTTGCCCTGGCGCATCACGATCACATCGTGCGCCAGCGCCCTCACCACCTTGAGGTCGTGGCTGATGAACAGGAAGGCAAGGTCGTGGCGGCGCTGGATATCGCGCAGCAGATCGACGATCTGTGCCTGGACGCTCATGTCGAGTGCGCTCGTCGGCTCGTCGAGCATGACGAATTTCGGTTCCAGCACCATTGCCCGGGCGATCGCGATGCGCTGGCGCTGACCGCCGGAAAACTCGTGCGGATAGCGGTCCATCGTGTTCGGGTCGAGCCCGGTTTCGGCCAGCGCCTCGGCGATCCGATCGCGGCGCTGCGTGAGGCTCAGGCCCGGCTCGTGCACCTTCAGCCCTTCTCCGACGATGTCGAACACCGACATGCGCGGACTGAGCGAGCCATAGGGGTCCTGGAACACGACCTGCAGCTTGTCGCGCAGCCGGCGCATCTCGCGGAAGGAGTAGTCCGACAGGGTCTGGCCGAGATAGGCGATGCGGCCTTCCGACGAGATCATCCGGAGAAGGGCAAGGCCAAGCGTTGTCTTGCCCGAGCCTGACTCCCCAACGATGCCGAGCGTCTGGCCCGCCCGCACGGCAACGTCTATGCCGTCGACCGCCTTGATGTGACCGACCGTCTTGCGGAAGAAGCCGCGCTTGATCGGGAACCAGACCTTGAGATCGTCGCCGGTCAGTACCGTTTCGGCGGACATGTCGGATTCTGGCGGCAGGCCCTTCGGCTCGGCATTGAGCAAATGGTGAGTATAGCTGTGTTGGGGATCGGTGAAAATCGCTTCTGTCGGCCCGTGTTCGACGATTTCGCCCTGCGTCATGACCGATACGGTGTCGGCAACCTTACGGACAATGCCGAGATCATGGGTGATCAACAGGATCGCCATGCCCATCTCGGCTTGAAGCTCCTTCAGGAGCCTGAGGATCTGCGCCTGCACCGTGACATCCAACGCCGTCGTCGGCTCATCGGCGATCAGGAGCTCTGGCGCGTTCGCAAGCGCCATGGCGATCATGACACGCTGGCGCTGGCCGCCGGAGAGCTGGTGCGGATAGCTCTGCAACCGGCTTTCGGGATCGCGGATGCCGACCTGATCGAGCAGCTCGATCGTGCGTTCGCGCACGGCATCACCGCGCAAGCCGCCATGCAGTTCGATGATCTCGCCGATCTGCTTGTAGACGGTGTGTAGCGGGTTCAGCGAGGTCATCGGCTCCTGGAACACCATGGTGATGTCATTGCCGCGCACCTGGCGCATGCCGATCTCGTCACGCGGCAGGAGGTCCTCGCCCTTGAACAGGACTTCGCCTGAGGGGTGGCTCGCCGACGGATAGGGCAGGAGCTTGACCACAGACAGTGCGGACACCGACTTGCCGGAGCCGGATTCGCCGACCAGCGCATGAGTCTTGCCGGCATCGATATCGAAGGACACGCCCTTCACCGCATGGGTGACGTTGCCGCCTTGACGAAAATCGACGGCAAGATTGCGCACGGAGAGGAGCGGAGAGGTCACTGGAACGTCTTCCGTGGATCGAGCGCATCGCGCACGGCTTCGCCGATGAAGATCAGCAGGCTTAGCATGATGGCGATGACGAAGAAGCCGGAGAGGCCAAGCCACGGCGCCTGAAGGTTCGACTTGCCTTGCGCCAGGAGTTCGCCCAGCGACGGCGAGCCAGGCGGCAGGCCGAAGCCAAGGAAGTCGAGCGCGGTCAGAGTCGTGATCGACCCGTTGAGAATGAAGGGCATGAAGGTCAGCGTCGCGACCATCGCATTGGGCAGCATGTGCCGCCACATGATGGTCCGGTTGCGCACGCCGAGTGCTCTGGCTGCTTGAATATATTCGAAATTTCGTACGCGGAGGAATTCCGCGCGCACGACGCCAACGAGTGCCACCCAGGAGAATGCCAGTAAGACGAACAGAAGCGTCCAGAAGGTGTGATCAATGACGGCTGCGATGATGATGAGAAGGTAGAGCGTTGGTATCGAGGTCCAGATCTCCAGAAAGCGCTGGAACAAAAGATCTGTCCAGCCGCCGAAATACCCCTGAACCGCGCCGGCCGCGACGCCGACGATTGACGAGAACAGCGTCAGCACAAGGCCGAACAGAACGGAAATCCTGAACCCATAGATCAGCCGCGACATGACATCGCGCGCCTGGTCGTCGGAGCCGAGGATATGGAAATTGCCGAAGGTGCAGTTTGGGTCGTCAACGCCAAGCTCATAGCGTTGGCAACGTTCCTCACGCGTCTGCATCCAGAAGGGTGGCGCCGGCGCCGGTGTCGAGATCTCACGATTGACCGACTGATAGGAATAGCGGATCACCGGCCAGATCATCCAGCCATTCTCGTTGATCAACTCTTGGACAAAGGGGTCGCGGTATTCGGCCTCGGTCTCGAAATCGCCGCCAAACGCCGTCTCGGGATAGAAATTGAAGATCGGCGTGTAATAGGCACCGTCATACTGGATCAGGATCGGCTTGTCGTTGGCGATGAACTCAGCGAACAGGCTGAGCACAAACAGGATCATGAAGAGCCACAAGGACCAATAGCCGCGTTTGTTGGCCTTGAAGTTCTGCCAGCGACGCCGGTTGAGTGGAGACAGTTCGAACATGGATCGGCGCGGCGGCGCCTGCACCTCGCCCGGTGTCGGCTCCGTCGTCGAATAGCCATGCTTGTCGAGATAGGCGTCCATATCGGCCCTAAAGCTCCCGCTTTTCGAAATCGATGCGCGGGTCGACCCAGGTATAGGTCAGATCCGAAATCAGGTTCACGACCAGCCCGATCAGCGAAAAGATGTAGAGCGTTGCGAAGACGACCGCGTAGTCGCGATTGACCACAGATTCAAAACCGAGCAGTCCAAGCCCGTCGAGCGTGAAGATCGTCTCGATAAGGAGCGAGCCGGCAAAGAAAGCGGAGATGAAGGCGCCTGGAAAGCCTGCGATGATGATCAGCATCGCATTGCGGAAGACATGGCCGTAGAGCACCTGGTTCTGCGTCAGGCCCTTCATCCGCGCCGTCATGACATATTGCTTGCGGATCTCGTCCAGGAACGAGTTCTTGGTCAGAAGCGTCGTCGTTGCAAAGGCGCCGAGCGCCATGGCGGTCAGCGGTAACGCGAGGTGCCAGAAATAATCGAGGATTCGGGCCGGCCAACTGAGATCTTCCCAATTGTCTGAAACCAGTCCGCGCAAGGGAAAGAGATCGAGGAAACTTCCACCGGCGAACAGAACGATCAACAGGATCGCGAACAGGAACCCTGGAATCGCATAGCCGACAATCACCAGCGCACTGGTCCAGACATCGAACTTGGTGCCGTCGCGCACGGCCTTGGCGATGCCGAGCGGGATCGAGATGCCGTAACTCAGAAGCGTTAGCCACAGTCCGAGCGAAATCGACACCGGTAGCTTCTCGGCGATCAGGTCGATGACCTCGATGTCGCGGAAATAGCTCTCGCCGAAGTCGAAGCGGATATAGTTCCACATCATGTTCAGGAAGCGCTCGACCGGCGGCTTGTCGAAGCCGAACTGCTCCTCCAGCTCGGCGATGAACTCCGGATCAAGCCCCTGTGCGCCGCGATAGCGCGAGCTGACGTCACCGGCATCTCCGGCCGGAGCCTGAGCCCCGGTATCGCCGCCTGACGACCCGCCGATGCGCGAGGTGGCCGAGACGTCGAGGCCCTGCGTCTGGGCGATGATGCGTTCGATCGGCCCGCCCGGCGCGAACTGGATGATGATGAACGAGATCAGCATGATGCCGATCAGCGTCGGGATCATCAGAAGCAGTCGGCGGAGAATATAGGCGCCCATAAGCTCTCGATGTCAGCGTGCCGATTGGTCAGCGCGAGAAGGAGTATCAGAGGTTACGACTTGCCGATTCGCTCAGCTTTGTCGGCATCATACCACCAGGTATCCACAATCGCGCGATTATAGGGTGGCTTAGTCTCGGGCCGGCCATAGGCATCCCAGTAAGCCAGATTATGAGCCGGATTGTACCATTGCGGCACCCAGTAGCGTCCGGCGCGCAAGACACGGTCGAGCGCGCGGGCTGCCGTGATCTGCGCGTCGCGGCTTTCAGCCGCGATAACCATCTCCGTCAGCGCGTCGATTGCTGGATCGGCAATGCCGGGCAGATTGCGTGAGCCTTGGATCTCGGCTTCCGGGCTGGTCCAGAAGCGCTTGATGCCATCGCCCGGCGTCGGCGCCATGGAATAGCGTTGGACCATGAGATCGAAGTCGAAACTGTTGACCCGGTTCTGGAATTGAGCCGCATCGACCAGCCGATAGGCGGCCGCGATGCCGAGGCGTTCGAGATTGCGGATATAGGGTTGAACGATGCGCTCGAAGGAGCGTTCGCTGGCCAGGAACTCGATTTCGAAGGGGGCGCCGTCCGGTGTCTGACGCTGGCCACCAACGATCTCGAAGCCGGCTTCGCCGAGGAGCTGGTTGGCCTGCCGCATCAAACGCCGATCCTGGCCCGAGCCATCGGAAACCGGCGGCACGAACGGTTCGCCGAAGCACTCATCGGGGATCTGGCCGCGGAACGGCTCCAATAGGGCCAGCTCCTCATCCGACGGCAGGCCCTCTGCCTTCAACGGTGAATTTTCGAAGAAACTCGCCGTGCGTTCGTAGAGGCCGAAGAACAGCGTCGCATTGGTCCATTCGAAGTCGAAGGCGTAGATCAGCGCATCGCGGACACGGATATCGGCGAACTTCTCGCGCCGCGTGTTGATGAACCAGCCTTGTGCGCCAGACGGCGAGCCGTCGGGCACGGTCTCGCGCACGACGCGGCCATCGTTGGCTGCGGGGAAGTCATAGCCCGTTGCCCAGACGCGCGAGGTGAACTCCTCGCGGAACATGTATTCGCCGGCCTTGAAGGCCTCGAAGGCAACATCCCGGTCGCGATAGAATTCGAACCGGACGCGGTCGAAGTTATGACGGCCGACATTCACCGGCAGGTCGCGGCCCCAATAGTCCTCGACCCGGTCATACTCGATGAAGGTGCCCTGATCGACACGGCCGATTTTGTAAGGACCGGACGCAAGCGGCGGCGTCATCGTCGTCTCGTCGAAGGCGACCTCGCTGTAGTAGGCGGCTGACACGATGGGGAGCGCCGCGATCACCTGCGGCAGGTCGCGCGACTGGTTGCCGGTGAAAGTGAGGGCGAGTTCGTGGTCACTGATGGCTTCGGCGCCAGCCAGCTCGGTGAGCGCCGAACGGACGATCGGATGGCCGTCCTCCTTGAAGGCCTGGAACGTGAAGGCTGGATCGGCAGCGGTTAGAGGCGAGCCGTCGTGCCAGCGTGCTTCCGGCCTGAGGAAGAAGCGTGCCTCGTTGCCGGATGCCGCGACATCAACGTCAGACGCAACGAGACCATAAACAGCATCCGGCTCGTCGAAGGCACGCACCATGAGGCTGTCGAAGATGATCTCGATATTGACCGGGCCATTGCCGCGCAGGATGAAGGTGTTCAGCGTGTCGAAGGTATTGGGATTCTGGTTGAAGGCCCAGAATGCCGGAACCTTGGACAGGATTCCGCCCTTCGGCGCATCCGGCCGGACATAGTCGAAATGAGCGAAATCGACCGGGTATTTCAAGTCGCCAAAGATCGACAGGCCATGGCTGCGGCCCGCCGGCAATGCGCGTGCTTGATGATGCGGCAGGCCGGCCAGGGGCGCGGTCAAAGCCGCCAGAGACGCGGCTTGCAGAACCGCGCGACGCGAGAACACGCCCATCAGGATGCGTCCTGGACCGTTGCGGCCTTCTCGGCGTCAAACCACCAGGCTTCATAGGTGAACGCGTAATCCGGCTGGGTCTCGGGATAGGAAAACCGGTTCCAGCGCGCAGACCTGATGTCCGGCGAGAAGAATTGCGGCATCAGGTAATGGTTCCACAACAGAACCCGATCGAGCGCGCGGCACGCCGTGACGAGATCCTCGCGGGTCTCGGCGAAAATGATCTTCTCGATGAGCTGATCGACGGCAGCGTCCTTAATGCCGGCGATGTTACGGCTGCCGGATACATCGGCAGCTTCGGTGCTCCAGAAATCGCGCTGCTCATTGCCAGGTGACAGCGACTGGGGGAACAGACCTGTGACGATATCGAAATCGAACTCGTCGAGCCGGTTGGTGTATTGCGACACGTCAACGGTGCGGATCGTGCCGTTGATGCCGAGCCGTTCCAGGCTTTGCAGATAGGGACCGAGGACGCGTTCGGAGTCGGGCGAGACGATCAGGAACTCGACCTCCATGACCTCGCCGGTCTCGGTCCCTATCTGCAAAGCCTGGAACGGCTCGGCATCAACGGCACGATCCGCACCGTTGACGTGTCGCAATACACCAACCGGCTC
>JBCBSK010000095.1:0-14696 GCA_039819185.1 Pseudomonadota bacterium
AGACCGAGCGCCAACTGGCCTGCCAGAAGCTCATCATAGGCCAGCCGCCACCCTACCCTTTCCTTTGACAGGCGCGCAGGCACGCTGTGTCACCGAAATCATCAACGATCTCCGTTCGCCCGATCGCATGGTCCGACTGCTACAAGGCGATGTCGGCAGCGGAAAGACGGCTGTCGCCTTCCTGGCCATGGCGCATATGGCGGCCAGCGGCTTTCAATCGGCGATGATGGCCCCGACCGAACTTCTGGCCCGTCAGCATTTTGCGACGCTGTCGGCTTTCGCCGAACCTGCCGAGCTTTCAATCGTCTGCCTGACGGGCAAGACCAAGGCGGCCGAGGCGCACGCGACTCGCGCGGCGATCGCCGACGGTTCAGTCGATATGATCATTGGGACCCAAGCGCTGTTTCAGGAAAGCGTGAGCTACGCCCGTCTCGGGCTTGCCGTCATTGACGAGCAGCACCGGTTCGGCGTGCATCAGCGGCTCGATCTCGCGGCCAAGGGCGAGGATGTCGATCTTCTGGTGACGACGGCAACACCAATCCCGCGCACGCTGCTCTTATCGTTTTATGGCGATATGGACGTCTCAAAGATTGACGAAAAGCCAGCCGGACGCCCCGAAATCGATACCCGCATCATCTCCGGCGAGCGTATCGAGGAGGTGATTGCCGCAATCCGCCGAGCGCTTGAGCGTGGCGAACGTATTTATTGGATCTGCCCGCTGGTGGCCGAGTCGGAAGCCATCGACGCCCAGGCCGCCGAGGCCCGTTACGAGGACCTGAAACAGCGCCTTGGTCCGTCTGTCGGCCTGGTGCATGGCCGGATGAGCCCCGAAGAAAAGGACAAAGTGACCGAAGCTTTCCGCTCGGGCGAGACCGGCGTCTTGGTTGCAACAACCGTTGTCGAGGTCGGCGTCGATGTGCCGGACGCCACCGTCATCGTCATCGAGAGTGCTGAACGGTTCGGACTTGCACAACTGCATCAGCTACGCGGCCGGGTCGGGCGCGGTACACGCGCCTCCTTCTGCCTGTTGCTCTACACACCCCCCTTGGGCGAGACAGCCCTCAAGCGGCTCAGCGTGTTGCGGGAGACCAATGACGGCTTCCGCATCGCCGAAGAGGACCTGACAGCGCGCGGTGGCGGTGACATGCTCGGTGTGCGCCAGAGCGGCATGCCCGGCTTCCGCCTGGTCAGGCCGGAGGCGCATCTCGATCTGATCGACACCGCCCGGCAGGACGCCCGATTGACGCTCGATGAAGACCCCGGCCTGGCCTCGGAGCGCGGTCAAGCGATACGGGTTTTGCTGCATCTCTTCGAGCGAGTCGAGGCGACGCGGTTTCTCGACTCCGGGTGAGGTCTGCCAATGGGCAGTCCTACTCGGCCGCATCCCGCCTGTGCTGTGCGGCATCCGACTGAGTGGTAGCGGACTGTTGCGCATCGGCATCGGGATGATCGGCCACCATAGCCGACGCCGTAGCCATCGTCGCTTCGGTGCCGGGATAGTCCGGCACGACGAGACCGCCCGAAATCGCAAGCTTCGCCGCCTCTTCCACCGACATGTCGAGCACTCGCACATCGCGCTTGGGCACAAACATCAAAAAGCCGGTTGTCGGATTGGGCACGGTCGGCATGAAGCAGGTATACATCTCCTCGCCCTCGCCGACCTTGGTCAGGATCTCACCCTTGGCGTCGGTGGAGATGAACACGATGCACCAGCTTCCCCGGCGCGGGAACTCCATCAGGCCGACAGTTTTGAAGGAATTTCCGGTCTGCGACAGAACCGTTTCGAAGATCTGTTTCAGCGTCTTGTAGATCGACCGGACGAGCGGCATCCGGTCAAGCATCATCTCGCCATAGTTGACGATGGTGCGGCCGACGAGATTGGCCGTCATCGCGCCGAGAAGAATCAGGAACAAGACAGCGACCAGGACACCGAGGCCCGGGATCGTGAACGGCAGATAGGTTTCCGGCGAGTAGGCATCGGGAATGAGCGGCTTCACCCGGTCATCGACCCAGGTCACGAACGACCAGGTCAGAAATGCCGTGATACCGATCGGGGCTGCAACCACGAGCCCGGTAAGGAAGTAGTTCCTAAGCCGGGTCATGAAGCTGATGCCCTTGTGTGGATGATGCTCGTGCTCAGAATGGGAACTGCGGGTCATCTGGCTATGCGGGTCATATATCGATCTGAAGACCTGGCCGGCCACACTGGCTGATCCGGGGCCGCCCCGGTCATGCCCGTCACGAGCCGGATGATCCGACACGTGCCTGTAGGATATGTATACTTTCAGCGCATTCGCCACTGATTTGATGATGGGGCATCCAAAACGGCTGCATGTTTTTTAGGCAGCGCACGCAAATGTGCTCGAAATCATGAACCCCTCCGGCCACGTAAGAGTAGGTCGAGCAGGGCGCCCTCTGCCGATCGGCAAGACGTCGATTTGCGTGACACAAATCTGAGCTGTTGTTCCTCGGAGAGACGGAAATGCGGTTCGTCTGGCTGACATGCGGGCTTGGACTGACGGGCATCGGCCTCGTTGGCACCGTGCTGCCCGTTCTGCCGACGACAATCTTTCTCATTCTCGCGGCAGGGTGTTTCGCGCGCTCCTCGCCCCGGCTCGAAGCCTGGCTGATCGATCATCCCGTGCTCGGTCCGCCGATCATAGGGTGGCGTGAAACCGGCGCAATCCCGAGACCAGCCAAGCGCGCCGCCTATCTTGGCCTGATCATAGGGCTCATCAGCTTGATCGTAACCAGGATGCTGCATCCGGTCGGCCTTATCGGCATAGCCTTCCTGTTTTCACTGATCGGTTGGTGGATCGCGTCACGCCCAGAGCCGGAAGACGGTGCTGCGGTCGAGCCACCTACTCGACCGTGACGGACTTTGCGAGATTGCGCGGCTGATCGACATCTGTGCCCATGAAGACGGCCGTGTGATAGGCTAGGAGTTGCATCGGCAACGCATAGACCAGTGGCGCGACCGTCGCGGCCATGTCCGGCAGAATGACGGTCTCGATAGCACCATCGCCTGCGGCGTCCGCGCCCTTCTGGTCGGTGATCAGGATGATCCGCCCCCCGCGCGCCTGAACCTCCTGCATGTTTGACACCGTCTTGTCAAAAACCCGGTCAAAAGGCGCGACAATGATGACCGGCAATGTCTCGTCGATCAGCGCGATCGGCCCATGCTTCAGTTCGCCGGCAGCATAGCCTTCGGCATGGATATAGGAGATTTCCTTGAGCTTGAGCGCGCCTTCGAGCGCCAGCGGATAGTTCGTACCGCGCCCCAGGTAGAGCACGTCCTCGGCCTTGGAGAGATCACGCGCCAGCGCTTCCGTCTGATCCTCAAGCTTCAGGGCCTCCACCATGAGCCGCGGCGCGCCGACGAGCGCTGCAACCAAGCGCGCCTCGTCGGTCGCATCGATTGTGCCACGTGCACGACCCGCAGCGATCGCCAGACAGGCAAGAACCGCAAGCTGGCAGGTGAACGCCTTGGTCGAGGCGACGCCGATCTCAGGCCCAGCCAGGATCGGCAGGACGATGTCGCTTTCCCGCGCGATCGTCGACGTCGGCACGTTGACGATGGCCGCGATGTGCTGGCCGTGCTCCTTGCAATAGCGCAGGGCCGCCAGCGTGTCGGCGGTCTCACCTGATTGCGAGACAAAGATCGCCAACCCGTCCTCGGCCAGCGGCGCTTCACGGTAGCGGAACTCAGACGCAATATCGATCTCGACCGGCAGACGGGCAAACCGCTCGAACCAGTATTTGCCGATCATACCAGCGTAAAATGCTGTTCCACAGGCGGAAATCGTAATCCGGGACAGTTTGGTCCAATCAAACGGGACGTCCATCGGCAACCGCACCGCCTGATCCGCCATGACGATGTAATGGCCCAGCGTGCGCGACAGAACTTCGGGCTGCTCATGGATCTCCTTGGCCATGAAATGGCGGAAATTGCACTTATCGACGACGAAATGAGCGCCTGGCGTGTGATGGACCGGGCGATCGACAGGTCGCCCCGCGGTATCACGGATATCGACACTGTCGGTGCGGACAACAGCCCAATCACCTTCTTCGAGATAGATGACGCGGTCTGTGAGAAGTGACAGCGCGATGGCGTCGGAACCGAGATAGTTCGCTCCCTCGCCCAGGCCAATCGCGAGCGGGCTGCCGCGACGGGCGGCAACCATCAAACCGGGCGTACCGTCAAAGACGAAGGCGAGCGAAAACGCCCCCTCAAGCCGCGGCAAGATCGCCGCGACGGCGTCCTCAGGCGACGCCCCGGCCTTCATCTCACGATCGACAAGGTGGGCAACTGTCTCGGTATCGGTCTCGCTTTCGAAGTTGCGGCCTTCCGCAACGAGTTCCTGGCGCAGGCTGGCGAAATTCTCAATGATCCCGTTGTGGACGACGGCGACGCGGCCCGAGGCATGGGGATGGGCGTTGTGCTCGGTTGGCTTGCCGTGGGTCGCCCAGCGGGTGTGGCCGATTCCGGTCGTGCCGGAAAGTGGTCCGTCCGTCAGAACACGGGCAAGGTTATCAAGCTTTCCAGCGGCCCGGCGACGGGTCAGCGTGCCGTCTTCAAGCGTTGCGATGCCCGCTGAATCGTACCCGCGATATTCGAGCCGGCGGAGGGCTGACATAATGTCATCCGCAACCGGGTCCTTGCCGACAATGCCCACAATGCCGCACATCCACCTGCCTCCTGCCGGATTCGATCGGGATCCTGCCTAGGCCGTAACGGACAGGCGTTAAAATCACATTCAAACGCAAACTGTGACGGTGCAGCGATATTCCTGGATTAGCGCGAGCGTTTCGGCCGGTTCGGGTCCGGTGCCCGGTCTGCCTTTGTCACCTGACGGCCACGGCCGATCGCCAGCGCGCGATCCGGCACATCCTCCGTAATCACCGACCCGGAGCCGACATAGGCGCCATCTCCGATCGTCACAGGCGCCACCAGCGCACTGTTCGAGCCAATGAACGCGCCCTCACCGATCTCCGTATGATGCTTGTCCACTCCGTCATAATTGCAGGTAATCGTGCCCGCCCCGAGATTGGCACCAGCGCCGACATGGGCATCACCGACATAGGTCAGATGATTGAGCTTTGCGCCTTCATCGATGCGCGCATTCTTGACCTCGACGAAATTCCCAATCCGTGCCTTCGCCGCCACTACAGTGCCCGGCCTGAGCCGGGCGAAGGGGCCAACAACAACGCCCATGCCCAGATCAACGCCTTCGAGATGGGAAAACGCGCGAATGCGGCACTCATCTGCCACGGTCACGCCGGGACCGAACACCACATTCGGCTCGATGACAACGTCGCGCCCCAGAACGGTATCGGCCGACAGCATGACGCTTGACGGATCTTGCAAGGTCGCTCCCTGCTCCATCGCACGCACGCGCAGCCTGTCCTGCATCACGGCTTCTGCGGCGGCGAGTTGGGCGCGCGTATTGACACCGGCAAGCTCTTCCTCCGGCGCCATCACAACAACAACCGGCAGATTATCGGCACGCGCCAAGCCAATTGCGTCGGTCAGATAATACTCGCCCTTGGCATTGTCGTTTCCGATCCGATCAAGCAGGTCGAGGACGTGAGGACCTGCAAAGGCCATGATGCCGCCATTGCATAAGGTAATACTTTGTTCCTCGGGCGTTGCGTCTTTTTCCTCGCGTATCGCTTCAAGTTGGCCATTCCTCATGAGGAGACGGCCATAGCCGGTCGGATCGCCCGCTTCGAAGCCAACCACGGCAATCCCCGCCCCCTCCGCGATCGCCTCATGCAGCTTCACAACCGTTTCGGAGCGAACCAGGGGTGTGTCACCGAACAAGACGATGACGGGGGCCGTCATGGCTTCGAGCGCATCGCGGGCTGCGAGAACGGCATGCGCCGTGCCAAGCCGCTTCGTTTGCAGATGAACGCTGGCGTCGGGTGCAAGCTGTCGCGCGGCCACTTCAACTGCGTCATGTCCCGGCCCGCGAACCAGAGCAATGCCGGCGGTCGGGGCAGCCTGCAGAACGGCGTGAATTACATGGCCAACCATCGGCCGGCTGGCGACCTCGTGCAGTACTTTCGGCACGGTTGAGCGCATTCTCGTGCCCTCACCAGCCGCGAGGATGACATGAAGGGCCGGGGCCTGATCCTGCACTGCTTGCTCCTTCTATGTCTTTTCCTGTTGGCGCGGCCACTGCGCAGTCTCACCCAATCGGCAGTTACGATACAGCCTGCGGAAGCGCAATGACTTGGCCAATCGCATCGCAAGCTTGGGACAATAAAGAGCTTGTTTGGCGCAGACCCCATCGAATCGGATATCGATACATATTGGCGCTCATGCACGGTGGGAGGCATGACGAAGTTCCAATCTGGCCGGATTCGCAAAATCGTGACAGCGCTTGGCTGGAGCGCGGTCGCGATCGGCATTGCGAGTCTCACGGGACTGGCCGCGGTAACAGAACGCGGTCAGGACCGGATCGCGGATCTGCGGTCGGGCGATGCCTTTGCCGAAACACCAGGCAACACCGATGCTGGCCTTTCCGGTCCGGACCTTGCTTGGCTGACCCGCGAGATCTCCCGGTTGCGTGCCGAAACCCAGCGTATCGACGAGGAACGTGGCGTATTGGCCGACCAACTCGCAGCGCTCGAAGCCGAACTTGGCCCCGTGACCGGCAGCATCCCCAGCGAAACACAAGCCCCGGACGCACGCCCCCTCACTGCCCCATCCGATCCCGACATGCCGGCGCCACCCTCTGCGGGCCCAATCTCGGATCTCGATGGCAGTGTCCGCGTAACCTATTCACCACTGCCAGTCGCGGATCTGGACGATGCCGCCAGCCTGGAAGCCGCCCAAGACGCCGTTGACGCCGATCTCGCCGGCATGGCGTCCGCGGACGCACAGACAACGATACCGCGCCAGACGCAGACCCGGTTTGGCGTCGATCTCGGAACGGCGACCTCGCTCGAAGCCGCACGCGGCATCTGGCAAGCACTGTCGAGTGCGTTTCCCGGCCTGCTCGGCGCGCTCGACCCTGTCATCGCGATCGAGGAAGACCTTGATGCGGGATTGCGGCTTAAGCTCCTGGCGGGCCCGTTCGTCAATGCCGCCGATGCCGCCAGGCTCTGCGAGGAGTTGCGCAATCGTGGCGTTGGATGCTCTGCGGCGCCCTTCGACGGGCAGCAGCTCGCCGTGCGCTGATCTCTAGAGCACCTTCGACAAAAACAGAGTCACCAAACGTGCTCTATCTCTTTGATTTTGAGCACTTTCTTATCCGAAAACCGTTCACACGCTTCGGGACTATGCTCTGGACGTCAGAAGATCTGCCGCCCCTCGCGCCAGGCACCCTGAACCGACACCAGCGCATCTCGATCCTCGGCCCGGACTCGTATGAGATCGGCGCGCAAGCCCTGGCGCAATGCGCCGCGATCCGTCAGGCCCACGGCACGTGCCGGTGTCTCGGTCACCGTTGCGACAGCCTCCGGCAAGGTCATCGTCGGCACGTCGCCAGCCAGCTTGAAGACCGCCATCAGCAGACTTGCCGGCACGTAGTCCGACGACAGAATGTCGAGATGGCCGCTTTCAGCGAGCCCGATCGCCGACACATTCCCCGAATGCGACCCACCGCGCACAACATTGGGCCCGCCCATCAGAACCGACAATCCGTTGCCATGGGCGCGTGTCGCAGCCTCGAATGTTGTTGGAAACTCGCTGATCACAGCTCCATCCTCGATCGCCTCGTCGACATGCATGGGCGTTGCGTCGTCATGACTTGCCAGTGGGACGCTGTGAGTTCTGGCGAGGTCGACGACTGTGCGGCGGTGACAGTGAGCGACACGGATCTGCTGGGCGACGCGCTCTTCGATAAAGCGCTCAACCTCATCCATCGTCATGCCACCCTTGCCGACATAGTATTCGCGGAACTTGTCGACATTGACGAATTGCCGCTGGCCGGGCGTGTGGTCCATCAGCGACATCAAGCGCACATCCGAGTGCTCAAGATGGTGCTCGACGGCGGGCACAACGTCGTCAGCGACAATCTCGCACCGTAAGTGAAGATGGTGTTCGGCACGAAACAGCCCTCGCGCTTCCCCCTCGCTGATCGCATCGACTTGCGCAGCCGTGTCATCCGCACCGCGCCGGTCATCGCCGAACGGGCTGCCAACACAGACTGCATCGAACACGGTCGTGATCCCGGCCGCAACGATCTGCGCGTCATGGGCAAGGGCTGCCGGCATGGCAGGCCATCGAACCCCCGGGCGTGGCAGATAGTGCGTCTCAAGATGGTCCGTGTGGAGTTCGACCAGACCCGGCAGGATATAGTCACCCTCGCAGTCGATGGCGCCTGCGCCCTGATAGCCACCGGCACCGATCCCGGTGATACCCCCGTCATCGACCGCGACATGGCCGTCGATCACTTCGTCGGGCAGCACAAGAATGGCGTTTGTGAGAACGAAGTTCGTCATGTCGGGGTCATTTTGTTGAAGGCCGCGCAGGGCCTGGATCTGTCTTGGGATCATCCCGCGGCGCATGGCCCCGCGATAGCGGACATCGCAGTTGTTGTGTCAAGGGCTCGCCGGGATGCGGCTCATAAAACACCGAAACCGCGTCAATAACACACAAGTCATGAAGCGCCGTCTCGAACACCGACCGCGCCGCCAACTCGACCTTGTGCTGCATATCGCCATCCTGGACCGGGCCCGCAAGCGTCAGATGGAAACGATACTCCTCGAAGACAAATGGATAGCCCCAGGTTTCGAGGTGATCGCGCTGTCGTGCGGTCAGCATGGCAGGCTGGCGGCGGTTTTTTTCAGTGTCCGACAAACCGGCCCTGAAACGACTGAACGTCTCTACCACGTCGCCAGCAAGGCGACCTGCCGCTGCCCCGCCGGAATCGTCTTCGGGCCGAAGCACCAGATACGGTCCAAACCAGGTCAGCATCAATCGTCCGACCGGCACAGGAGCACGATCAGATGCAAACACGGCCAGATCGCGATGCAGCGCTGAAGCCTCCTGCCCCTCGATCAGTCGGAACGGAGCCTTCAGCGTTGCGTGAAACCCGTAGCGACCGGGACCTGCGAGATGGCAAGCATCAATTGAGGATGCGACCAGCGGTGCCCGCGCGTCTGCCGTGATCTTGCATGCGGTGCGGCCGAACCAGGACACGCCCGCCTGTCCGAGCGCCCCGCTCTCCTCGGGAGCCCAATAAATCGCATACCGAGCCGACACCGTCAGGCAGCCTGTCTGCCTGGCTGAAACGCCGCCATGTCAATCTCGCGCGTTGCGACCGCATCCCGCACGTCCTGATCGTGGAAGATCCCGATTACCGCCGAGCCGGCCGCCCGCACCTCGTTGATCATCGCGATAACGACCTCGCGGTTGGCCCGGTCTATGGAAGCGGTTGGCTCGTCCAGCAGCATGATCGGCCGGCGCTGGATCATGCCGCGCGCGATGTTGACCCGTTGCTGCTCGCCGCCGGAAAAGGTGGCCGGCGGCAGATCAAGAAGCGTATCCGGCAAATTCAGGCGGCGCAGGAGCGCTTTAGCCGTATCATAAGCCGTGTCCCGCATGACACCGCTGGACAGCAGCGGCTCGGCCACAAGATCAATCGTGGCAACCCGCGGGATGACCCTCAGGAACTGGCTGACATAACCAATCGTTGTGTTGCGCAAGGCCAAAATGGCCCGGTCGTCGAGCCGGGCGAGATCGATGTAAGCGCTCTCCCGCCAAACATCGATCCGCCCAGCGGTGACATGGTAATTGCCGTAGATCATTCGCATCAGCGACGATTTGCCCGTCCCCGAAGGACCGACAAGTGCGACGCACTCTCCGGCGAAGACCTCAAACGACAGGTCCGACAGGACATTGAGGCGGCGCGCGTTCTGGGCATGGATCTCGAAGGTCTTGGCGACATTCGCAACCCGCAGGAGTGGCTCAAAAGGCGTCGTCATAGCAGGATCGACTCCACCAGAAGCTGAGTATAGGGCGCCTGCGGGTCGTCGAGCACACGATCTGTCAGACCCGCTTCAAGCACCTCACCCGACCGCATCACCATGATCCGTTCTGACAGATGCCGCGCGACGGCAAGGTCATGCGTGACCAAAATGACCGACAATGACAAATCATCAACGAGCCGGCGGATGAGATCGACAAGCCGCGCCTGGACCGAGACATCAAGCCCGCCGGTCGGCTCATCCATAAACACAAGACGCGGCGCACTGACCAAATTGCGGGCGATCTGAAGCCTCTGACGCATGCCACCCGAATAGCCTGTCGGCCGATCGTCGATCCGGTCGAGCGCCAGATCGACCCGCCCCATCCAGGTTTCGGCAGCGCTACGGATTTCGGCATAGTTTCGGTTGCCAACGGCCATCAGCCGCTCACCAATATTGCCGCCACCGGAGATGGCCATACGCAGGCCTTCGCGCGGATCCTGGTGGATGAAGCCCCATTCAGACCGCGACAGGTCGCGGATCTCGACCGGGCGCAAGCGCGCAATGTCGGTTGGCGCAGCCTCACCGCGCCGGCGATAACTGATGCGTCCAGCATCCGGAGAAAGGCGGCCCGACAGACAGTTCAACAGCGTCGACTTGCCGGAGCCGGATTCGCCGACCACCGCGAGGACTTCACCTTCCCACAGTGTGAGCGACACATCGCAGCAGCCGATATGCCGGCCATAGCTGCGGGATACGCCGTCGGCGATCAGGAGCGGCACGGCTTCGGTCATTCGGCCGCCTCCCCGTTTCTCAGCCCCGCTCGGCGGCTTACGCAATAGTCGGTGTCAGAGCAGACAAACATCCGCCCTCCGCGGTCGTCGGTGATCACCTCGTCGAGATAGCTGTCCTCCGCGCCGCATAGCGCGCAAGGTTGAGTCCAGCTTTGTATGCGGAACGGATGATCCTCGAAATCAAGGCTGACGACGTCGGTATAGGGCGGGATGGCATAGATACGCTGCTCGCGGCCAGCGCCAAAAAGCTGCAACGCCGGCGATTGGTGGAGCTTGGGATTGTCGAACTTGGGGATCGGGGACGGGTCGAACAGATAGCGTCCTCCAACAAGGGCTGGATAGGCATAGCTCGTTGCGATCTCGCCGAAATGCGCAATGTCCTCGTAGAGCCTGACATGCATCAGCCCATAGTCACGCAAAGCATGCATCTCGCGGGTTTCGGTCTCGCGCGGTTCGAGAAACCGCAACGGTTCGGGAATCGGCACCTGAAAGACCAGGATCTGGTCCTCAGTGAGCGGCACTTCGGGGATGCGGTGGCGGGTCTGGATGACGCTCGCCTCTGATGTCTGTTCAGTTGTTGCGACACCGGCGACACGCGCAAAGAAAGCGCGGATCGACACCGCGTTCGTGGTGTCGTCGGCACCCTGGTCGATGACCTTGAGCGTGTCGTCCGGGCCGATGATCGCAGCCGTAATCTGAATCCCGCCGGTGCCCCACCCATAGGGCATCGGCATCTCGCGGCTCGCGAACGGTACCTGATAGCCCGGGATCGCAACCGCCTTGAGCAGCGCGCGACGGATCATCCGCTTGGTCTGCTCGTCGAGATAGGCGAAATTGTAGCCGGGTGCTGCGCTCATGCCGGGTCTCCACCGAAACCGGAGGTCGGCTCTTCATCGAAAAAAACGTCATCGGAGGGCACCGGCCCGCTGGTCGGCGGAGCCTCCGGTTCGGCCGGCGCATCGCCTGCCTCCGCCTCCGTCTGATCATCGGCCTGAGCTCTGAGCCTGCGGATCAGCTCCAACTCAGCCTGGAAGTCGACATAGTGCGGCAGTTTGAGGTGTTCGACGAAGCCCGTCGCCTCGACATTGTCGGCATGGGCCAGAACGAACTCCTCATCCTGCACCGGAGCAGTCACATCTTCTTCGAGGTCACGCGCCCTGAGAGCCCTATCCACCAGCGCCATGGACATCGCCTTGCGCTCGGAATGGCCAAAGACAAGCCCATAGCCGCGGGTAAACTGCGGCGGCTTGGTCTTGGAGCCGGCGAATTGGTTGATCATTTGGCATTCGGTGACGGTCACCTCGCCGATCGTGACGGGTGCGTCGAAGTCCGGCACGTCGATCTCGACCGCAATCCGCCCCATGCGGATTTCGCCAGCAAAGGGATGGCTGCGCGCAAAGCCGCGCTGGCTCGAATAGCCCATGCCAAGCAGGAACCCTTCATCACCGCGCGCAAGTCGCTGCAGTCGAAGGTCACGCGGTGCTGGATAGATCATCGGCTGACGCGTCAGATCGGAGACGGCGTGCGCCGCCGCCTCGCCCGCTCCGATGCGATGGCTGACCACACCTGCGGTGCCATTGACCGCTGCGCCATTCATCCCATCCGCGGGGTGCGCATCCGGCTCGATCAGCCCTTCTGCGCCGAGCAGGTCCGTTACGCGCGGCACGGGCTCATCGGCTTCGTTTGCGTGTCCACTCCGGGTATCGTCCGCTGAATTGGCGGCACAACCGGTGTTGTCGGATGCGGCAACGTTGTGGTGCTCTTCATCGGCCAGAAGATCGAAGTCGAGCAGACGATGAGTATAGTCGAACGTCGGGCCGAGCGTTTGGCCGCCCGGCAGATCCTTGAAGGTCGCAGAGATCCGCCGCGCAAGCCGCATCTTGGCCGTTTCCAGAGGGCAGCTATAGCCAAAGCGCGGCAGGGTCGAGCGATAGGCCCGGACCAGGAAAATCGCTTCAATCAGATCGCCCTGGGCCTGCTTCAGCGCCAAGGCGGCAATCTCGGGGTCATAAAGCGAGCCTTCGGCCATCACACGCGCAACCGCGAAGGACAGTTGGTCGGCGATCTGGGCAATGGACAGCGCATCTGTTCCAGGCCGCGGCGTGCGCTTGTCATGCAGGGCTTCATGAGCCGCTGCAATCGCCTGTTCCCCACCCTTGGTCGCGACATACATCGGGCTCAGGCTCCTCGTGTGCGGGTCGAGCGCGGTAGGCCGGCGACCTTGCCGCCAGCTAGGAAAAAAATGTCCAGGCCACGTGGGAACAGGTCTTCAAGCGCGCGCCGTTCGGTCAGCAGCGCGTCAGCCCCTTGCCCTGTCACACCAAAGCGGGTTGGTGCTTCAAGCCCGGGCCCGAACATCAACGCCCCGTCAGGGATCATGCCGTCAACGCCGACGACGAGCGTCGCGGACCGATCCGGAAATGCCTCGCTGCCGAGTTTGAAACGTGACAACGGCAATGCAGCCTCGGGCGATGCTGCGAGAACGAAATCCGCGTCTTCCAACAGGCGCGTCGGAACGGCGTCACAGCGAAACGCAAGCCACTCCGCCAGTTCCGGGTCATCGGGCAGACAGACAACCGAGGTTTCGTGGTCGATCAGGACGCTTGCGATCGCTTGAAAACTGTCCCAGGTCGTCGCGCAGCCGGGCAAGTCCTGTGGCTGGCAAGGCCGGGCCAAAGTCTGCAGCAGGACACGAAATCGGGCTTGCGACAGCCGCACCCCATCGGTCGGCGCGGATGTGTCGGCGATGGCAAACTCTGTGGTCATTTCGGTACCGACCCACGGACCATTGTGAAGAAGTCGACCTTGGTCTTGTCCGCGGCCGCGCTGTCGGCGGCGAGTGTCTCCGATCGCTCTTGCCGTAGCGGGGCGACGACGCGCTCCATCACCAGGTCACGATCATCTTGCGCCTGCACCAACGCATCGACAACCGCGATCATCTCGGCATGCCGAGTATCTCGCCCAAGCACATAGCCATGCCCCTTGCGCCCATCCGGCAATGCAATGGAGGCGCGTGCAACCGTCGCCTCGCCGAGATTGAACGGATCGCCACCGCCGCCCATGCGCCCACGTAGCATGATCAGCCCGCTTTCGGGCCCACGCAACCTGTCCCACTGCCCTATGATGGGCAGTGATTCGATCAGGGTAACGACACGTTTCGCCGGCGACAGAGCCAACAGCCCCGCAATGGCTTCGCGTGACGGTGTCCAATCATCGGGCATAGAGAACAACCAAAGACGGATGGAGGCAAATTATCGTCTAGATGACCGCGAGTCCGCTAATAGTCTAGACGTATTTGGCGTCACTTGGCTTGCGTGCTTATCCAGCTTCGGTAACAAGGCCATGACACTTTGGGATTTCACATGAACCAATCGGATGAACTGGAGCGCCGCGCCGGCGTGGCTTTGTGGCTCCAGATCAAGGAACAATTGCAGTCGCAGATCCTGTCCGGGACGATCCGGCCGGGCACCCGTCTGCCGCCGGAGCCAGACCTGGCCGATCAATTCGGCGTCAACCGGCATACGGTGCGTCGTGCGATCCGGGCCCTGTCGGACGATGGCCTCGTGCGTGCCGAGCAGGGACGCGGCACCTTTGTTCAGGAACATGGCATCGACTATCTGATTGGAGCGCGCACGCGGTTCAGCGAGAACATCACCCGTGCCCATCGCGATCCGCGCGCCGAACTCCTGGCCTCACGTGACGCGCCGCCTGATGAGGTGGTCGCGATCGGGCTTGGTATGGCAAAAAGTGATCTGTGCCTGGTGATGGAGACGCGCCACTTCGCTGATGGCGCACCGCTGTCGATCGCGACCAACTACTTCCCACGCAGCCGCTTCCCCGACCTGGAGCATCATTTTTTGGAGCACCATTCGATCACGGCAGCTTTGCGCGCGGTTGGCATCGCCGACTATCTGCGCCACGTCAGCCGGATCACAGCACGCATGCCCGACGAACGCGAGGCAGGTCATCTGCGCCAGGCAATCA
>JBCBSK010000096.1:0-14577 GCA_039819185.1 Pseudomonadota bacterium
CCAAGCGCCAGGACAGGGCCTTGGCATGGCGGTGCAGCTCTTCCCAGGACACGGGAAAATGCCGTGTTATGTGCGATGGTTCGGCCATCTGCGCTCCCCTTTTCTCCGCAAGCGGCTAGGTATTAGCCCAGCCGGGGGCCGCTGCCAACGGTCGCGGTCGAATGTCAGGCGCTGGTGTCGCCACCCTCCAGCAACGAAACGCCGTTGATCCGCCAACTGCCGTCCGGCTGGCGCTGCATGAAGTAAAGCGCCACCACGGGCACGCCATCGGGACCGACCAGCAGCACGCGCTGCGCCAGCGCGCCGTTGACGATGTCAAAATCCAGGAAATCGGCGCGCTGATGCCGATAGATCGGCAAATAGCCCGTCCTGACCATGCCCATGAAGATCTCGGGCGTCGGGAAGATGCGCTGGATCGTTGGCGAGGCGAACTGATAGGCCCCGGCCGCGTCGTCGACGGCAAATGCGTCGAGCTGCGATTGGATGACGCCGATGACGGCCTGCCGGTCGGTCTCAGACGGCCCTTGCTGGGCCGAGGACACGCCTGGTAAGACCGTGCCCGGGACGACAAGGACGAGCAGACAGAAGAGAGTGGGCAAGCGCATGGTTGGGGGCCTCGTGCAATGCTGATCTCAGATCTTTTTTGAAGTAGAGCACGGAACCCACTTGACCAGCCAAAGGCCCAACCGCGCAGGCGTAAGAGCCCATGCAAGCCTGAAAACCCGGGCGGGATGCGACACACATGACCGTGTTCACCCCGCAATCGGACAGCGCCAGAGCGCGGCCACCGAACCTGCTTGATCCCCCCCACCCCTTCTGCTATCACCCCGGCCTCGCCCCGGCGCCCGCGCCCGGGCCAGAAGCGCCCGTAGCTCAATTGGATAGAGCACCTGACTACGGATCAGGAGGTTGGGAGTTCGAATCTTCCCGGGCGCGCCAGATTTTCCAATGGCGCAGAGAACGATCAAGCCGTCGACCCGATGGCTGGCTCCGCGTCAGCACTCTGATCGCGAGCATGCCGTTCGGTCTAGGTGCCGGCGAAAGAACCCATCAACGGTTCTGATCGATATCAGCACCTAAATCGGTCGCCGTTCTGGCAGTGTTAGCTGTTCGGGGTTATGGAGCCTATCAATGCAATCGTCATGGGTGGTCCCGCTTGCAGCAGCGGCGATGCGATCTTTGCGACTGAGTGACCCTGATATCAAAGTGCTGTCGGACGATAGGCTGAGTGCATGCGAGGCTCGCACGCCTGACATTGCGCCAATTCGCGGGCGAAAAACCTGCTTCCGACGAGCCGTTTGGTCAGGCAACCCTGTGGGACCCAGGCTTGGCGATATCTTTGACTGTGGCGCGTTCCAAATTCTCTGCTTCGACATCAATTAGGATGCTGAGCATGGCCTCAAGTGTGAAATAGGCACGAAGCACTCGGAAGATCAGGTACTCAGGCAGAGCCAAGAGTCCGCGCGGTACGCCGTTCAAAAGCGAGGCAATACAAGCGACGATTGCCGGTGCTCCGGTCGTCACGGCCACCACCGACTGCCAGACGATCGGGCTTGACGGGCTAAAAGCGAATACGCATTCCAGGCCCCCGAATATCAAAAGGGGCACCAGCATGGCGCGGCGGGCCGAATTGACCAACATGTACGGCAAAACTGCCTTGCCGCGCAGCGAGCTCTGCTTGGCATAGATGAGGTCTCGGCAGCGCGAACTGATGTGGTAGACCGATCGGAACCAGCGCATGCGCTGCTCGCGCATGTGCCGATAGGAGGCGGGCACCTCCGATACATAGCGGATCCGTGGGTCGACGACGGAATGAAAGCCCAGTTCCCCGATCCTGAGCGACAGGTCGGTATCCTCGCCGTTCATTCCCTCCACGAAACCGCCGAGATAGCGCGGATGCTCGGTTCGCATAACGACGAACATGCCCGGGATGCCGACAACACCGTTCACCGACCCCATGGCAACCGAGTAAAAGCCGTGCTTTACAAGCACTTCGAGAAGGCGGGCCCGGTCGAACAGGGCGCCGCCAGGCGGCATAGGAATGCCTCCCACCACGCCTACTTGCGGGTCAGAGAAGAAGCACATTGCGCGCGTGATGTTGTCCTCGCCCAAAAGCGTGTCTGCGTCGACGCGTATGAAGAAGTCGGTTTCCACCGCATCCAGCCCGGCGTTCAGCGCGTTGGACTTGCCGGGCTTGGGGACATTGATCACGCGTCCGTTGGCGCTCTTGCAGGCAACCAGCGTCTCTCGAGCAATCTCCTCGGTATCGTCGGTGGAGTTGTTGTTCATGATGAGGATACAGACGTCGCCGCCATAGTGGCGCGCGGCACGCTCCATGGCCTCGATCGTGTTTTTGATGATGTATTGCTCGTTGTGTGCCGGCACAATGATTGAGATGGGCGGTCGAAAATCGGTGCGCTTGAGGGTGAGTTCGTCCCAGATCGCCAGTACGTAGAGCTGGCCGAACAGCACGGGCAAAAACAAAAACACGCCTGGGCCGATTCCACCGAGCAACGTCCACTGACGCAGGGTCGACACCAGCGACAGGTCCATCGAGCCGACCCAAATGGAGGTTGCCGCGGCGATGGAGATAGCCAGCGCAAGGCGGATAATGGCGCGCGTCTGCCGGGCAGAACGATGTTCCACCCGGATGCGGGCGGGCACGTAGCCGCGTTCCAAAAGCTTGAACGAATAGATCGCAAAGCCAAGGAGGCCCGATCCGATTGCGCTGAAATGCAGTGAGAAAGCAACGCCAAGCCATTGATGCAGAGTGACGTTGGTGAGATCGAACAGGGCGCAGATAGCGAGATAGGTAAACACCATGTCGAGCGCGAAGGAGAATCGCGCCATCGGCGAACCGGAACTGCAGGCGGCAAACGCGACATAGAAGGAAAACAGAAAGATCCGAATGGCGATCGCGTGGTTTCCGTCATAGGGCGAGAAGACAATGTCGCTGTTCGGGAACAAGCGCCTGCCAAGCTCGGTGTTGATGAGCAACAGGAGAGCAACCGACAAGAACGTGAAAAGCGCGAGCGTCGTGGGCGCGCGCCATACCGAGATAAAGCCAGCAAACCGTTTGGGTGCGCTGTCGACAGAGATGAAGTTTACCTGGTCGCGGTTGTCGGTTTGGGCGCTGGACATCAGGTGACGCCGTCAACGACCGCCAGCAGCATCACAGTCGACGTCTCTGACGCGTTGTGGTCAGCCAGCCTCCGAGCAACGAGGCGGCCATCTTCGTCCTGGAACACCAACCAGTGATGATGAGGGGTGTCACTTGACCACGCATCAAGATCGGCACCGCGGTGCAGAACATGGATGAGCGTTGGCCGAGACGCCGCGTCGATGGCCGCCGCGTGCGGTGCCAAGGCGGACAGAAGGTCCGCGGCCATCCCTGCTTCGACCTTCGTTACCTCCTCAGATACGTCGATGCGCCAACCGTCAGACGGACCAAGTTCGCGCCTCAGTTCCATCAGCGGGTCCAAGAAGCGGACCGGCCCCGGCTCAAGCCGGCTGGCGTCCCCGAGCGCGGCAAAGAGTTCGGGGCCGGTGGTGCACACGCCCTCCAATTCGTGATCCGTATTGGCCGTGATTTCGACGACGTTACGCTGCTGGTGAAGCGAGGCGGGCAACGCGATTTCGGCGCGCAACTCAACCTCACCTGGCGCAAGCAACCGCTGTTCCAGCAGTTGGCCATTGAGCGTCACGACCACATGCCAGCGGGACTCAGCGGCCTGGCGGCTAAGTTCCATATCGAGGTGCAATGCCGCTGGAAGGCTGGCGCTTTCTGCCAACCCCATCGCATAAGGTATGCGCCAGGTGTGAGAGCGGTGAAAACGCCGGAGTGCGTAAAGACCGCTGGCCGGCGCCATGGCCTCGGACCAGGCGTATGTCGGCTGGCCGGGCCCGTGGTTGGGTGCGATTTGGGCCAACAGGCCGTTGAGATCCACGGGCGACACCGCATCCGGATCGTCGTCGAAGCGGACCACCACGCCTTGCGAGTTAAGGTCCGCCGCAGCCAGCAAAGCGTTCATCCGATCGCGCTGGTCGTCCGGCCAGGCGACCTGGACCTGCCGACCGGCCATGCGAACCCGGTCTCGATCCGACTCCGGCAATGCATCAAATGTCAGGAAGACCGCGCTGGTAGACTCGATCTCGACCACGGCCTCGCGCCCCCTGTCGATACCGCAGGGCGAATGCGGACCCTCACCCTGCAAACTGAACGATACGACGAGCCGATCGCGGGTGAGATCTTCGGCCGTTAGATCGATCCTCATCGAGCGCTCTGATTCTCCAGGGCGCAACAGAAGTTCGGCACGCCGACTATTGCCGACGGCGATACGCAGAACCCCCTCAACGCCAGCGAGCACTTGCAGAGTTGCATCGATCTGGAGGTAGCCGCCGAGGGGACGTGCGTCGATCGGCATGAGGAAGGTGGCATTTTGGTAGGAAGGCAACCCCGACAGAATGATCGGGGTATCTGGGGCCACACGCTGAACAGCGGCTCCCTCAGCCTGCCCAATCCGTCGAGGCGCGCGATTGTCTGCCTCGAAACGAAGGTGCGGGCCGAAAAAGAGCTCGCTCAGTTCCCGCGTTCCAAGCGAGATAGCCGTGGAGTTCGAGATCAGAATTGCGGTCGCGGCCAGCATGAATGACAAAAGGCCAATGCCAATGAGTCGCATGGTGTTTCACTGTCTAGTTTGGCTGCGGTGGCGATGGGCCGGCTCCAACGGAACGGAAACCGGCCCAGCCGTTCGCGTCAGGCCGCTTGTCTTGCTTTTACGACACCGGGCCGCTGGTTATCGGTCCAAGTCGAGACACAGGGAATCATCTCGGGAATACAGCGGTCGCGGTATCGCGCGGCTATATCCTGGGTTTCCTCAAGCAAGCCTTCAGCGAGTGTGATGGGCTTGAGCCCCAGGTCGATAAACGACCGGTTTGAAACGCGCAGGTCGTTTTCAGCGGCCTCGTTGCGCGGGTTGTCAACAAGTGCGACTTCTGCGTTGGACAAACGCGCCACCAGTTCGGCGAGATCGCGTACTGTATGGGTCTCGGTCATTTGATTTCTGATCGCGACCTTTCCGTTCTTATCGGGCGGATTGTCGATCGCCAGCGCGATACACCGAACCGTGTCTTGGATGTGGATGAACGCGCGCGTCTGGCCGCCGGTACCGTGCACCGTCAGCGGATAGCCCACCACGGCCTGCATCAAGAACCGATTTAGAACGGTGCCGTAATCGCCGTCATAGTCAAAGCGGTTGACAAGCCGTTCGTCGAGCTTGGTTTCTTCAGTCTGAGTGCCCCATACGATCCCTTGGTGAAGATCGGTGATCCTGATCAGATCGTTCTTTGCATAGAACTGGAACAGCAACTGATCCATCGACTTCGTCATGTGATAGACGCTGCCCGGATTGGTTGGATAGAGCACGTCCCGCTGCACGATGCGCTTGTTGTCGCCAGGGATGTAAACCCGCAAATAGCCTTCCGGGATTTCGATCCCGTCATCGTCGTAACCATAGACGCCCATTGTGCCGAGATGGACGAGATGCGGGTCGATCCCAAGTTCGACGATTGCGGCCAAGATGTTGTGTGTCGCCGCAATGTTGTTGTCGACGGTGTAACGCTTTTCCTCGACGCCCTTCATTGAGTAGGGCGCGGCGCGCTGCTCACCGAAATGGATGATGGCATCGGGTTTGACTGAGGCCAACAGCGCGGTCAGCCGGTCGAATTCGCGGGCGACATCGATCGCCACAAAGTCGATTGCCAGGCATGTGTTTTCGGTCCAGGCGGCCAGCCTTTCTTCCACCGTAGCGATCGGCGTGAGACTGTCGGCCCCCATCTTCTTATCGATCCATCGCCGCGAAAGGTTGTCGACGATTGTGATGTTATGCCCGAGCCGTGAGAGATGAAGGGCCGTCGGCCAGCCGCAAAAACCATCGCCGCCGACCACGATGATGTTCTTGGGATTTGTCATTTGTGGTTCCCGTTCCTGCTAGGGCGCCTTCGCGCCGTTGACGATGCACAAGATGTATCGGCAGACGGCAGCGCCGGAGCGGTGCAGGAGGGATAGTCGGTGGGGAATCGGGGCAGGGTGGCATACCCAAAAGGATAGGTCGGCTACCTCGCAGCCGCGGATTCTATGCGCGCACAAATCTCCGCCACAGCGTTCGAGGCCGCACTCTCTAGTGCGTGGAGCGCATCCATGAACGCCTGATCGTCACCTCGATCGTTGGCATCGGAAGCCAGATCAAGCTGTGATTCAACTTCACGAAGTCCCAGTATGGCGGCGGTTCCACGCAGCTTGTGAAGCGTCTCTGAGACAATGGATTGTCCACCCGCGGTTGATCGGTTGCGGAGGTCGGCGATCCAATCCGCCGTCTCCTCACTGAATTTGTCCACGGTGGCTCTCGTCTTCTCAGGCCCCAATGCCGCCAGGAGTTCCGCCACGACGTCGTCCGCGATCGGTTGCGTCGCGGGCGCGCTATTCGCAGGGGGCAACCCAATGGCCTCCAACGTGTTGCGAAGGGCGGCCAGGCGGATGGGCTTTGTTCGGAATCCGTCCATGCCGGCCGCCTTGGCACGAGAGCGGAACTCTTCACGCCCGTGGGCGGTCAGCCCAAGTATATAGGTCGTGCGATTTGGACCGTCGCTCTGTCTTATGCGCCGCGTTGCCTCAATCCCATCCATGAAGGGCATGCTGATGTCCATCACAATGAGATCAAACGCGGTCAATTCGGCGGCCTTCAGGCCTTCCAGACCGTTTTGCGCCTCGATGACATCGTGGCCGAACCCAACAAGCATCTCCTTCAAAACAGATCGATTAACCGCATTATCCTCGACAATGAGGATCGACAAACTGCCGACATTTGATGCCGTACGTGGCCGGCCTTGGCGTCGATCTGTGGTGTCGGGTTCGACGCGATCCAGCGGTACGGTCAATGTAAACGTGCTGCCGCTTCCCGGCACGCTTTCAACTGTCAAATCGCCACCCATCAGCCGCGCGACTTTCCGAGAAATCGAAAGGCCCAGACCGTCTCCGCGCGCCTGTCTTCCGCCGGCTCGCGCAAGCGCAACAAAATCCTCGAAAATATCTTCAAGATGTTCTCGCTCAATGCCGGGGCCGGTATCGCTTATCGCTATTGTGGCCACCGTGTTGGTCGCCCGGTGAATGCCGTTGACCTCAGCGGCAATCGAACCGGACCTAGTGAACTTGATCGCGTTGCCAATCAGGTTAGTGACGATCTGGCCCAGACGCCCAGCGTCGGCAAAGAAAGTCATTTCAAGACTTGGGTCGACCGAAACCTCAAGCTTGAGCCCCTTCTCTTCCGCCAGCGGTCGAAGAACGTCCGCCACACGTCGTACGACCTTCGACAATTCGAACGACTGCGGCGCGAGACTCATCGCACCCGTCTCAATTCGAGCGATGTCCAATGCTTCATTGACATGTTCAAGCAGGATCTCGCTGGACGCAGCTGCCACCTGAACGTGTCGTTCCTGACGCGCCGTCAGATTTGTCATGAGCAACAGGTCGAGCACGCCGAGAATGCCGTTAAGAGGCGTGCGCATCTCGTGGCTCATCACCGCCAGGAATTGCGACTTGGCCCTGTCAGTCCGCTCCGCTTGGTCTCGGGCGTCGATCAGCTTCTGCTGGTTGACCTTCCGTTCGCTGATGTCCCGGAGGTAGGCAATGAATAGTTCGCTTCCGCCATAGCTTGCTGACGTGATGTTGAACTCGACGGGAAACTCCTCGCCGGTCTTGCGCAATGCCGTCAACTCCAGACGGCCCGCGTCAATAACGTGGGGTTGCCGGGTCGCGAGATAGCGGCTCATGCCTTTGGCGTGGGCTTCCCTATGATGAAGCGGGATGATGGTGTCTACTAGACGTTTGCCCACAATCTCATCGCGCCGCCAACCGAATATCTCTTCCGCCGCGTCGTTGTAGTCGACGATGTCTCCCGCATCGTTTGCAATAACAATGCCATCAAGGGACGCGGCGACAGTGGCGGCGAGGCGCTCGGTCGTTGCTTGAAGGTCGCGGTCTTGGCGCCTTGCCTTCGAAAGCAGGCGATCGAAAAAGAACAACAGCGCGGTCAGCCCCGCAATCAGCACGATCGCTGCCACCCCGGTGTAGAGCAATTGCCTGGAAAACTCCGCGCGGCGTGCCTCAGACGCTTCTGCCCCGGCAGCGAGACCTAGAACCGCCAGACGGCGGACCCCGGGCCGCACTTGCGCTGTTAGGTCGCTCAGCGCGGCCAGGGCTTCGGGCGTTAGGCTGCCCGGCTGATCGATGATTGCCGCAGCCTCCCCAGCGTAAGTTGCAAGTTCGTCCAAAAGACGTTGCGCCTCGCTGTTTGCCTCAAAGAGCGCGAGGCTTCGGCCCGACCCGACCACACTGACCCTGCTGAGCACGATTTCAGTCCTGAGGCGAACCGCGTCGCTGTCGGGCACCGATTGCGCCGTTTGCTCGGCAAGAACAGCGCTAAGGTTGGCAAACTCTGTCTCGACCTGCAGCACAGTCCATTGCAAGTTGTCTGTCGACGACGTGGACAACGCGCGCAGGTTCTCAATCAGGCTTACGCTCATCGCACAAAGCAGTGCGACCAGCCCGACAATGGTCGACAACAGCAAGATCCGTCTGAACGACATCAGCAGTCGTTGCGCTCCGAGCATTAAGACGGCGAGACAGTGAACTCGCCTGAGCTCAATCTAAAACAGAAATCCGCTGAAGCTGCCAGATAGAGCGGGCGTAGATCGTTTCCGTTTGGAATTCAGGATCGTGATCGTAAGGGTAGATCACCCAAAATGGCCCCTTGTCGCGGATCGGCATTGCCTCGTGGTCCATCCTGGTCGCGATGATGGGATAGTCCCCATCAATCTCGTCGACAGGAATCTCGACCGAGTAATCATTGAGAGCTATCAACTGCACAATGCCGTCCGAAATCCCGGCAGTGGCCAAAACGTCCGCCAGCGGAACGCCACTAAACTGGTTCTCGCCGTCGGTCCAGATCGTCGATGTGACAAAGTCGACCTGCCTCATCGCATCGAGCTCAGACATCGTGAGGGTCGCCGTGTCTGCACCATCGATTTCAACCGACAGCGTGTAAAGCGCATCCTGACCTGTCGCCGGCGCTAGTGTGAAGTAGGCTGCGCCGATCATGGCGCCGGCAACTGCCCGTTGAATCTGCATTTGGCTTCCTTTCGGATTGATGTACCAACACTTAGCAGCTCAATCGGAGGAGGTTTCGTCGCATAGGGATAGGTACGCTATACTTAGGTCTAGGTCTGGCTGGCGATCGTGAGCACGATGGCCCATAAGCGCCGCCAGCAGACAAAACAAAATCGAAAAGAGCCATTGATGCCAACGATTCTAATAGCCGACGATCACGACCTGGTCCGAGACACGATTGCCGCCTATGTAACGCGCGTCGGAGATCTTGAGGTGCTGAAGGCGTCCAGTCTGAGCGAGGCCCTGAAGACACTGTCGGGATTAATCTCTGTCGACCTGGCCATCCTCGACTACAACATGCCGGGAATGAACGGGCTCGAAGGATTAAGGCGTACGATCGCTGCCCATCCGGTTACCAAGGTGGTGCTGATGTCAGGGGTCGCGACGCCCGAGGTCGCCAAAGAAGCAATGGATGCCGGGGCGAGCGGGTTCTTTCCAAAGTCATTAGCCGCCGACTCAATGATCAATGCCATCCGCTTTGTGCTCGCCGGTGACCGCTATTTCCCGTTCGGTTTTTCAACGGGCGCTACTCCGGACAGTCGGGCAAGCAACTTCTTTGGGCTGTCGCCGCGCGAAACCGAGACCCTGCGGGGCCTGTGCGAAGGCAGATCCAACAAAGAGATCGCACGAGATCTCGACTTGCAGGAAGTGACGATCAAGCTGCACGTGAAGAACATTCTGGCTAAGCTGGGCGTTAAGAACCGGACCCAAGCCGCCCTCCGCGCTCGCGATCAAGGATTTCGATAGCGTTCGGGCCGGGGCCAAACCAAGCAAACGATGCTGCCATCATTGTGCTTCCTTGAGGGCGGTCAGGCGTGACCTTCTCCCCAGAACTCAGCCCACGAGGAGGGTGAGTTTTCCGGTAGCGGGGGTTTCGGCTTGATTTTGCTCCGAACGCCCGCCCGTCGAAACCAACGTGCCAGCCATGATGTCAAACCAACAACGCACCCACTGTCGGGGCCCTATCATGGGGACGGCCGCTCGTTTTCCCTCGCAAGGGGATCAGAGCCGAACAGGACGGAAGACAGTGATTGCAATTCGAGCGGCAGTTGCCAAGCCTTGCAGCACGATCCGGCAGCAGTTGACAACATGCCGCCGCTCAGCTTGCGAGCAAACCGGCTCTTTGTGAGCATAGTCCGCTCGCACCAAGGATTTGAGTATTCCAACCAAACAATCAGAGATGGCCATTTCTCCATCAATCTCGGGATCCTTTTCTCTCTAACTTATTGAAATCAAAAAATATATCTGCTTATGGATCAGAAGGTTGGAAGTTCGAATCATCCCGGGCGCGCCGGTTAATCATCCACACTGACGGCTATGGGTCGTTCGGGATGCGTTTGGTGCTGGGTGGATTCTGGCCCGGTGCCGATTTCGCCATACGCCAATAGCCCGTAACCCTCTTGGCGACTTTGCTTGTGGGAATTACCACAGTCGACGCTGCTGCTTGCCCGCATGTTGCAACCGACAGCGCCGCCGGCGGCTGGACACTTGCGCGGCTGCCAAGCGTTGTCACTGGTCTTACTCCACGTAAGGGACTTGGGAGAACAACAATGCACTCGCTCAGTAGCAGGTTGAAAGTCACCACGCTTCTCGGCATGGCAGCCTTGATGATGGCGGCTTGTCAATCCACTTCCGTGACCGACAGCTCGTCGCCCGCGGCGGCGGAGGTCGCGGCGGTGACGATGGACATCAACGATGTTGCGACTTGGAACAGCCTGATCGCCGTCGACACGGCCGGCGTCATTGCCGGCTACAGCCCGACAGAACTGGCGTCGCTGCCTCCGGTCGCGCAACCTGATTATCAGACCGGCTATGAACGCGTTGCCATGCGGCGCGATGGCATCGATGGCCCATTCCAGCGGCGAACCGCGCAATATCTTGGGCCGGAGGGTGAGGGCGACCGGATCCGCATCCTTGATGCCAATGGTGTGCCGGATCTCGAGATCGTGTCCCGCGGCGACTGGTGGTACTACGTCGATGCCTGGGAGACCGAAGACGGGGCATCCGGCGGCAGCAGGTTCCGAGGCGATATGGACGCCATCTTTCCGCTGCAGCCGGGCAACGTGGCGCTGGTCGAATATGACGGCTGGCAAAACGACGGCTCGACCTTTGACGGGATGCGGGTGTGTGGCGTGATGCGGGCCGAGAGCATCAGCGTGCCAAGCGGCACCTACCCCGCCATGCGCGTCGAATGCCGCTCAGGTGCCGATACGGTCGAAGAGCTGATGACGAGCCCTTATCGTGTCCATGTCATGTGGGTTTCGCCGGATACAGGCGACATCGTGGCGTATGTTGACCAGGAGGATGGTGCGTTCCGGCGCACGTGGTACGTCGATGCCTAACTCGGCGTTGGTTCCATAGCCAAGGTCCCGCGGCGGACAGAACGACGATCCGCCGCGGACTGTCTGCGATGCCGGCTCGGCCGCAGGGTCGAGCCGGCGCTCATTCTTCCTCCGGACACAAGGCGCGCAGCGTGTCCAAGTCGTGCAGGTGCAGGATGCCGGCGCGTTTTTCCACCAGGCCTTGCTTGGCCAGGGCGCTCATCTCACGCGAGACAGCCTCGCGATGGGTGCTGATGCGGGCGGCCAGATCGAAGTGGGTGGGGGCCGGCACAATCTCCGCCTTGCCGGCATCGACCGCGTCGCCGCCGGCAAGGCGGATCAGTTCGCGGATCAGCCGTTCGCGCACTAACAGCGTACTGTATTCGAAGATCCGGCCGGTCATGTCGCGGATCTGGGTCGAGAGATGGGTCAGCAACGACTGGGCGAACGTCCGATGCTTGTCGACGAGATCCTGGAACGCGGTGTGGCTGAGGCGACCGATGCGCGTCGGATCCTGGGCTACGACGCTGGCGGAACGCGGCAGACCGTCGATCGCGGCCAACTCGCCGAACATATCACCGGCACCGATTTCGCGGTAATCGACCGCCTTGCCGTCGGATGAATACAGCAAAGCGTGTGCCCGCCCCTCCAGCACGAAGTAGACGTCACGCCCGCCCTCCGCCACCGAGATCACCATCTCGCCCTTATCATAGCTCCGCAGCGTCATCCGCGCGTTCAACGTCTCGCGGTCGGATGGCGACAGTGTCTCGAGGAACGGCCGGCGAAACATCGATTACGCGCTCCGTTGGTTTGGTTCACACATCCGCGTGCCGAGACGGTGCGATCGTGCTGCAAACGACAGATTAGCGAAAAAAACCTGCGTTGTGCGAATCCCCACGGTCGCGATACCGGTTTGCCGCCAGAGTCGGGCCAGCACTTGCGATTAGGGGTAACTTGGTATGACACGCTTTGAAGAAACGGCATGCGACCGCCTTTGGCGCGAGAAGCTTGACCGAGCCGGCTCGGCTGCCAGTTGCATCACGGCACTCGTGATTTCTTATTCGGCAATGCTGATTGCCTTTGGGCTGAGTTGAACGAGGCGCCTCCCAACGCCGTGATCATGGACCTGGATCATCCAAGCTTACCGATTCCACCGCGTGCCGCTTGCGAAACCGTGCGTCTTGTGCGGACCGGTCCCCTTGAGACATAGTTTGGATAGTTGAACAACGGAGCCCCCGTGCCTAACACCGAGATCGCCGATCTCATCGCTGACCGATCGAACGGGCGCCTTGAAAAACGGTTTCGCCACGGCACCCATCGCGCGGATGATCCAGCACACCTGCTCGCTGCGATTTCGGATGATCTGCCGACCTACGGCATCACGCGGGTCGCGCGCGTCACGGGTCTCGACCGTATCGGAATCGAAGTCTACATGATCAGCAGACCAAACGGTCGTGGGCTGTCGGTGACCCAGGGGAAGGGGTACACGCGCGATGCGGCGCGGCTTTCCGGCATCATGGAGGCGGTGGAATCCTGGCATGCGGAACGGCCGACCCTGCCTCTTCGATTTGCCTCCCGCTCGGAGATGGCATTGGACACCGAACTGCCCAAAGGGCTGGCCCAACTCGGCGTGACCCAGGACGATATGCCCTTGCTCTGGGCAATGGCCATCGATCTGGGGACCGGCGGCGAAGTTGCCGTGCCGTTCGATGCCGTCCATTCCTGCTTCTTAGGCCAGGCACGCCTTAAGGGGTCGACGTTTCGCGTTTCGACCAACGGGTTGGCATCGGGCGCCAATCCGGCGGAAGCGGTGGTTCATGCTCTTTGCGAGTTGATCGAACGACACGCGACTAACTGTCTGTGTGATTTCGCGCCAACGGACCGAAACCACCGCAGTCTGGATCTCGATTCCGTCGACGACCCAGATGCGCGGGCGCTGCTCTCCCGCTTCGAAGAGGCGGGCATCGGTGTAACGGTCTGGGATGCGGCGGACGACATTGATGTGCCGTCCTACGTCGCATGCATCTCTGATCTGCGGGATCCGACGACGCCGCCAGGTTTCGGCGCGGGATGCCACCCCTCGCGGGCCGTAGCGCTCAATCGGGCGCTGTGCGAGGCGGCCCAGTCGCGGCTAACGCGCATCTCAGGCGTGCGCGATGATTTGACACCAAGGGCCTACGGACCGTTGGAACGAGCGCAGGCGCGATATCTCGCTCGGTTAGGCGATCCCGCCGAGGGGGTGGCGCCCCGTCCGTTTCAGGCCGCGCCGGATATCGCCACCAACTGTCTAGCGCGCGACCTTTGGCGCATTGTCGACGCCTTGGCGGAGGCCGGGTTTTCTCAGGCGCTGGTGCTGAGCCTTAGTCAGGACACCCGCTACAGCGTTGTTCGGGCAATCGTGCCGGGGCTGCGCGGTCTGGAGTTCGATCGATGAAGGCGGTCGTCTTTGTCGGCCCAAGCCTGCCGGGCAAGGGTGGCCTCGATCCGTCCGTCGAGGTCAGGCCGCCCGCCGCCGCCGGGGATCTTTACCGGGCGGTGCGATCGGGCGCGGATCTGATAGCGCTGATCGATGCCCGGTTCGAAGACCGTCTCACAGTGCTTCACCAGGAAATCCTCTTTGCCTTGAGCGAGGGTGTCCATGTCTGGGGCGCGGCCAGCATGGGTGCCCTGAGGGCGGTCGAATGCGGCCCTTTCGGCATGCGTGGTTTCGGCCGGATCTACGAAATGTATCGCGACGGGGTGCTTGAGGACGACCATGAGGTCGCGGTGCTTTACGGACCGGCCGAACTCGGTTTTCTGCCCCTGACGGTGCCATTGGTCAGTGTTCGGGCAACGATGGCGGATGCCGTTGCCGCCGGCTTGCTTGGTGAGCCCGACGCCCAAGCTGTCACCGATATCGCGCAAGACACCCACTACAAGAACCTGACATGGGAGGCGGTTCTGGCCAGCCTTCCGGCGGGCATGGCCCAAGAGCCGCTGGCCGAATGGCTGAAGACGGGTGCGGTTGATCTGAAGGCACGGGATGCCGAGCAG
>JBCBSK010000097.1:0-14526 GCA_039819185.1 Pseudomonadota bacterium
TCGATGGGTCAGAAACCGGCGAAAGTCATCTGAGCCAAAGTCAGACGCCTACACCTACTCCAATCTTGGGTTTGGGCTTTTGGGTGAAGCACTGGCGGCTCTTGAAGGACGGGATTACGGTGATTTGTTGCGGGAAAAAGTCCTTGAGCCCATGGGGCTGACGGACACATCTGCTGACCTGACCAGTGACAGAGCCAAACGATTTGCGCAGCCCTACGACACGGCTGGGCGCCCGGTCCGGCCTTGGACCTTCAAGGCGATCGCCGCTGCCGGCGCATTGCGAGCTACGCCGCGGGACATGGCACGCTTTGCAAGCCGGGTCGTTAGTGCCATTCGGGAACCGCGGAATGCGTTGGACAGGGCTATCTGTCGCTCCGCACGGCCGCCAGGCCCGCAATCAATGGAGAGTGACGGGGTCCGGTTTACCCAGTGCCTCGGGTGGATATCTATTCAGCGAGCACCTGGCGCGGCAGCCGTGCTGTTTCATAATGGTGGTACGGCCGGCATGACGAGCGAACTCTACATCTGTCCACAGAAGCGGGCCGCGATCGGGATATTCGCAAACCGTGGGGTAGCAGCGGGGTTTTGGTCGGGGTTGAAGCTGTCATTCGTCTCTCCGCAGAAGGCGGCAAACGATCTCTTTGACGCGCTGCCTGCGGATTGATTTCCCGAGCAGGCCTTATTGAAGCTCGAAGTGGACACATAACGGAAGCGCAAGACATCGCATAGTCTGCGGCGAATGGCGGGTCATGCGAGACAAGAATGCGAACTATTCCTTCGCTATAGCGCTACGATTGTGACGGGCCGGTCAAGACTCGTCGGCTTAAACCTGACCCCGGAGGACCTGGTCCAACATTTCGAGCGCCAAAGGCCAGTTCTCCGCATGCCCGATACGAGACTGCTCGGAGACGAAGCCGGAGTGGGTCAAGCGGACTTGCGTGGCCGGTCCTTTGGGAATGAGCTCGATCCGAAGAAGGGTCTCGGCTCCTTCCGTTCCCTCGGCCGCGCCATTCCCCGTCATCCAGGTCATCTCGAGGAGCTGGTTCTCTTTTACGTCGAGGAATCGGCCGTAATGGGGATGCCTTCCCCAGTCGTCCCGATTGTAGAAGAAGTATGGCCTCCCCGGCTCCGGCGTCATGGAAAGGGTTCCAGCTTGGGCGAACCAGGTGTCGAGTTTCTCAGTCCAGGCGGCGTAGACATCGCTTGGTTTCGCACTGACTATGTACGCGCATGTCATTTTCAAGGGTCGCGTGGAAAGATCGGGGCGGGGTATTAAACTCACCAGGACCTCCTGAATCATTTCAGCCTTGGAAGCGCAAAGTCTGGACGTCTCATGTGGAAACGGCGGCGAACGGCGTTCGCATTTATGTTCCAGAGTGGCGGAGGGGGTGGGATTCGAACCCACGGTACGGTCTCCCGCACGCTGGTTTTCAAGACCAGTGCCTTCAACCACTCGGCCACCCCTCCAACCGCTGGGATCGCTCGATACGCATTAAAGGCGATGATCCGCAAGTGCCACCGGTAAAATGCACCTAATCTTTCTGCCCGAGGTCTGATCCATTGAGGATTGCCTCACGTAACCGAACGTGTTTTCACTTACTTACCGACGTGAGTCCTGATCACAACGAGGGGTGGTTGACATGACTTTCTTTCGCCCGATGGGCTTGTCTCAGACGCTTATGAAGATCCGGACCGGCGTGGCGATTGCCGGTCTCGCGATCGCCGCGCTAATGCTGGCTGGCGGCCACGCAGACGCCAGGCAATTGTCCGGCAACGAAATTCAAAACACGATTTCCGGCAAGCGGATCTATCTTGCGGTTCCACTTGGGGGTGAATTCCCACTGTATTATCGCACCAATGGACAGGTCGACGGATCGGGCGAAGCGCTCGGCCTTGGTCGCTTCATGGCGCCGCGTGACAGCGGTCGCTGGTGGGTGGCCGGCAATCAGCTGTGCCAACAATGGCGTGAATGGTACGATGGTCAGCAGTTCTGCTTCACGCTTAGCGAGGCCGGCTCGGACCGGTTGAGTTGGGTGCGCAATGACGGCTATTCCGGCACGGCACGGATTGGTAACTGAACTCGGCTGCGCCGCCATTACGTCAGATCAGTTGAATGTTGCAACGGCCCGCCCAAAGCGGGCCGTATTTTTGTCGCAATTGCTCGCGACGACAAGCATAACAACCATTAACCAGATCTGGACGTTCTCGTGCGCTTGCACCGAGGTTTTAACATCCTTCTCATGGCTCTCATGCGCATATGCCGCCGATGGACGGATCTCTCCGCTATTTGCGGGGTAGGGCAGGCGTCGACAAAGGCGCCGCCGGGGAAGGCAGCGTAAAGATGGCAAGACCAATGACCGGGCAGGGGCATGGCACGCGTGCCGCCATTGCGGTGGCGCTCATGGCGTTTGGCGTATCGGCATGCACTCACGATGGATCCTCACGCGTTGATCCGACGCTTGGAGTGTCGGCCAGCGAGCGGGTGGTGGATGCCGGGGAGAGTGTGCCGCGCGGCGGCGGTGTCTATAAGGTCGGTCGGCCTTACACAATCGCAGGCCGGACCTATGTGCCGCGCGAGGACCCAAACTATGACGCGGTCGGTATGGCGTCCTATTATGCCGATGATTTTCATGGCCGGCGTACAGCCAATGGTGAAATCTTCGATATGAATGCGCTGACGGCAGCCCATCCGACGCTGCCGCTGCCGACCTATGCTCGGGTGACAAATCTCGAAAATGGCCGTTCTGTGGTGGTTCGGATCAATGATCGTGGACCGTTCGCCCGTGGTCGCGAGATTGATCTGTCGCGGCGCACCGCCGAGGTGCTGGGCTTCAAACATCAAGGGCTTGCCGAGGTCAGAGTGCAATATGTCGGTCCGGCGCCGCTCGACGGTGAGGATGACTGGCTGACAACCACCGTTCGAGATGGTGGTGAGATCGCAAATCCGGTTCGGGTGGCAGATCTTGATCCCGCCCAACGGGCGGCCTTTGTGCCGCAGGCCGCTGCGACGCCTGTGGACTCGCAGGGTGGAACGACGATCGAGTCGCTGATTTCCGGCTACAGCCCGGTTCCGGCCCGCTCTGGTCAGGATGTAGACGACCTGTTTTCAGCAGCGTTCGACCGGTTCGATCGCTGATACAATCCCGCGGAACGTGCCGCCGAGTTGGGTCTCGCTTGTGCCGGGTGTGCCGAGACGAAACGCGTCCGCTGTTGACAGGATCGCGTCCGTTCTCGCACCGCATGTTCGCCACTCTGCGTGTCGCATTGTCATTGAGGCGCACCGGCGCTACCAAGAGACCCTCGCTTTGCCGAACGGAGACATCGTCGGATGCGCTTGACGCTCGGGATCGGACGCAGGAATGCATGGGTGCTGATCGCGCTCATGGCTGTGTCGCTGTGTGTTGCGATCCAGGCCCTGCCGGCGCATGCGCAGTCGTTTAACACATCCGCCGACCAAGCCTTCCTGATCGACCTCGATACCCGCGCCGTGCTGTTGGAGAAATCCGCAGATGAGCCGATGGTTCCGGCCAGCATGGCCAAGCTGATGACCATCGAACTGGTGTTTGCAGCCCTTCAAGATGGCCGTATCAGCATGCAGGACGAGGTGCTGATCTCCGAACGTGCCTGGCGCATGCGTGGATCGCGCATGTTTGCGGAAGTCGGGAGCGAGATCACGATCGAGAATCTGATCCAAGGTGTGATTGTGCATTCGGGAAATGATGCAGCTGTGGCGCTTGCCGAGGCGATGGCCGGCTCGGAAGAGGCCTTCGCCGAAATGATGACGCAGCGTGCGGCAGAACTGGGAATGACCAACACGCGGTTTGCAAACTCCACAGGTCTGTCCGACCCCGCACAGCTTACGACGGCGCGGGATATGGCCACGCTTGCGATCCACCTGATCGAGACCTACCCAAGCTATTATCATTACTTCGCTCAGCCCGATTTCACCTGGAACGATATCAATCAACGCAATCGCAACCCGCTTTTGAATCGTGACATTGGCGTCGACGGGTTGAAGACAGGCCAACTCGATGAATCAGGGTATGGTCTCGTTGCATCTGCGGTCCAGGACGGTCAGCGTGTCGTGCTTGTCGTGCACGGCCTGTCAACGGCGCGTCAGCGCGAGGACGAGGCCTTCAAGATTCTGACCTGGGGTCTGCGCACCTTCGAGCCCTTGGAGCTCTATGCCGCGGGAGAAGAGGTCGCACGGGTGCCAATCTATGGCGGTGCGGTAGATCGTGTTGGCGCAACGGGTGAGAGACCGGTCGTGGTTATGGTGGAGCGCGGGGTCGAGCGGGCAGATCTGCGTGGCCGCCTGGTCTATGAGTGGCCGGTGGAGCCGCCCGTCGAACCCGGTAACGAGATCGCTCTGTTGCGCGTCTTCCACGAAGAGCGGATCGTTGCCGAAGTGCCGCTGTTTGCCATGGAATCTGTGGAAGAGGGCGCAATTCACCGGCGGGCACTTGATAGCGCGCTCGAATTCTTCGCTCAGATGCTACAATAGCCAGTATCTTGCGCTGAACTGATCTAGGACGCGCGCAAGGTGTATCCATCCGGTCAGGCGATTGGAGCGCGAATGGGCGAACTGGCGGTAACGGCTGTGCGCGAGAGCCTCATGGACGACGCCGTTGCATCGGTCGGCAGTAGAGCGGCTGTGCGTGGACGGTTCATCTCCTTCGAGGGCGGCGAGGGCACAGGTAAGAGCACCCAAGCCAAGTCCTTGAAACGAAAGCTGGAAAAGCTTGATCTCGATGTCGTTCTAACGCGTGAGCCGGGCGGATCACCTGCGGCCGAGCTAATTCGCCGGCTACTCTTGCTTGGTACCGCAGACCCATTTGGTCCAGATTGTGAAACCGCTCTGTTCTATGCTGCGCGTGCCGACCATCTCGACACACTAATTCGGCCAGCCCTCGACCGAGGCGCATGGGTTGTGACAGACCGGTTCAGCGATTCGACCCGAGCCTATCAGGCAGCCGGTGACACAATAACCCTGCCGTTCATTGAGCGGCTTGACCGCGCCATTGTTGGCCGGGATGCACCGGACCTCACGTTGATCCTCGATCTTGATCCCGAGATAGGTCTGGCGCGCGCGCGCGCGCAGACGTCGGCAGCAGGCGAGGGGGATGCTTTCGAGGATCGTGAACTTGCCTATCACAAGAGTGTCCGGGACGCGTTCCTCGACATCGCCGCCGATCATCCAGACCGGTGTGTGGTGATTGATGCATCAAGATCCAAGCGCAGCGTCCAGACAGCGATCTGGAAGGCCGTGAACGCAAAGTTCGGAGACCATCTGGCAACTCAGGCTGAAGCACAGGAGCCTGCCTGATGGCGGATGCGTGGCATCCAAGCCAAGGGTTGGAGCGCGATCTGTATGGTCACAGCGCAGCAAAGACCCTGATCGATGGTGCGATCGCACGCCGGCGCCTGCATCATGCGATCCTGCTTACCGGCCCATGCGGTATCGGCAAGGCGACGTTCGCTTGGCGGCTGGCGGCGCGCCTTTTGGCGGAAGACGGCGAAGACGTTGCAGCAACCTCGCGGCTTCTTCTCGCGGGTACGCATCCCGACTTCGCCTGTCTCGAAGCGGACGGAAACGGTCCTGGCCGTGCCGGCACCAAGGATATCGGCGTCGATGCCGTGCGCGGCATCTTGCGCCGCTTTGCTCATGCGTCTGGCCGGCCGCGGCGGGTCGCGATCCTTGATCCCGTCGATGCCTTGAACACCAATGCAGCGAATGCGCTTCTGAAGACCTTGGAAGAGCCTCCGGCCGGCGTTGTCTGGCTTCTCGTCTCACACGTGCCGGGCCGGCTGCCGGCCACGATCCGCTCGCGGGCTCTGCATGTCAGGTTGGCACCGCTTGATGACGACGACACGCGCCGTGCGATTGCGGAACTGGGGCTAGGGGATATCCCGGCAACAGATCTTGAAACCCTACTGCATCTTGCCGATGGCCGGCCTGGACGCGCTTTGGCCTTGGCCGGAGATGATGATCTCGGCGATGTCGAGGCCTTCGCAGCCTTGCTCGAAGCACCAGCGAATGCCGTCTCCGGTGCGCAACTTCTTGCGATCGCCGACCGCATTGGCAAGCGCGGTAACGACCACGCATTTTCTGCCATGCTGGATGTTTGGGCGACGCATCTCGCCAAAACCGTCAAGGACGCCAGGGCAGGCGACGTTGACCCCGCAGTTCTTGCGGAACTTGCCGGCCTGTGGGACAAAGCCGGGCGTCAGATCCGCGATACGACCATCTTCAATCTTGACCGCGCACGACTTGCCGAATTCCTGATCGAGGCGCGGCCCGTCGTCGGCCGACAGAACGACTGTCCGGCCGACAGAGACCCACGACACTGAGACGATGACCGGTAGGCCCTTCTACATAACAACCGCCATCAGCTATCCGAATGGCGCGCCACATATCGGTCACGCCTATGAAGCGATCGCAACAGATGCGATCGCGCGGTTCATGCGGCTCGATGGACGTAATGTTTACTTCCTGACCGGTGTCGACGAGCACGGCCTGAAGATGGCGCAGACCGCTGAACGGGAAGGCATGTCACCTCGCGATCTGGCCGAACGCAACACGCCGCAGTTCAAGGCCATGGTCGAACGCCTCAACTGCTCGAACGATGACTTCATCCGCACCATGGAGCCGCGCCACCATAGAGCCTCGCAAGCGATCTGGGAGGCGATGCAGGCCGCCGGGGACATCTATCTCGGGACCTATTCCGGTTGGTATTCGGTGCGCGACGAGGCTTTCTTCGCTGAAAGCGAAACGACGGTCGGCGAGGATGGCATGCGTGTCGGACCATCCGGCGCGCCGGTCGAGTGGACCGAAGAAGAAAGCTATTTCTTCCGCCTGTCCGCCTTTGCAGACCGGCTTCTGGCGCACTACGACGAAAACCCGGGCTTTGTGTTTCCGCCGGAACGCATGAACGAGGTGCGACGCTTCGTCGAAGGCGGTTTGCAGGACCTGTCCATTTCGCGTGCAACGCTCGATTGGGGCGTGCAGGTGCCGGGCGATGACCGCCACGTGATGTATGTCTGGGTTGACGCACTGACGAATTACATCACAGGCATCGGCTATCCCGACACCGATGCTACGGCATTCCAGACCTATTGGCCGGCGCAGGCGCATGTCATCGGTAAGGACATCGTCCGCTTCCATGCCGTTTACTGGCCGGCCTTTCTACTGTCGGCCGGGTTGTCGCTGCCGGAGCGGATTGTCGCGCATGGCTTTCTGTTCAATCGTGGTGAGAAGATGTCGAAATCGGTCGGCAATGTCGTCGATCCGTTCGACCTGACCGAGACCTATGGTGTTGATCCGCTGCGCTATTATTTCTTGCGTGAAGTATCCTTCGGGCAGGACGGCAATTACAGCCATGAGGCGATCGTCAACCGCATCAATGCCGATCTTGCCAATGATCTCGGCAATCTGGCACAGCGGTCGCTGTCGATGATTGCCAAGCATTGCGAGGCGGCGGTACCGGACCCCGGCGCCTTCAGTGACGCTGACACGAGGTTGCGCGAGGCTGCCGAAAAGCTCCTTGAGCAGGGTAGGGCACAGATCGCTGGCTATCAGCTTCATGCCTATCTGACGTCTGTCTGGCAGGTGGTTGGAGATGCGAACCGGTATTTCGCGGCCCAGGAACCCTGGGCCTTGCGCAAGACGGATCCGGAGCGCATGCGCACGGTCTTGTATGTCACGGTGGATGTTCTTAGGCAGATCGGGTTGCTGATCCAACCGGTGATGCCGGACGCAGGGGCACGCCTTCTGGATCAACTTGGCGTTGACGCCGACGCGCGACAGTTCGCGAGCTTCGGCGCGGATCATGTGCTTCGGCCGGGAATGCCGTTGCCACCACCGTCGCCAGTTCTGCCGCGTTTTGTCGAGGCCGACTCTGAGACGGCGAACGCTTAGAACGGAACCTCAGGGACACAGGCTATGGAGATTATCGACAGCCACTGCCATCTCGATTTTCCCGAGTTCGCTGGCGATCTCGCTGGCGTCATTCAGCGTGCCGAAGCGGCGTCCGTGCGCAAGATGGTGACGATCTCGACCCGTGTGCGCCGCTTTGAGCAGGTGCGTGAGATCGCCGAGGCGCACCCCCAAGTTTTCTGTTCGGTCGGAACGCACCCGCACAATGCCGGGGAAGAACCCGACGTCACGACTGAGGAGCTCGTCCGGCTGGCTGATCATCCCAAGGTCGTCGCGATCGGGGAGGCGGGGCTCGACTATCACTACGACAAGAGCCCTCGCGAGGCCCAGGCCGAAGGGTTTCGCCGCCACATCGTCGCGGCGCGTGAGACGGGCCTGCCCTTGGTGATCCACAGTCGTTCGGCCGAAGACGATACGGCGGCGATCCTGCGCGATGGCGCTCAAGGCGGGCCGTTTAGTGCTGTTCTGCATTGCTTCAGTTCCGATGCCCGCCTTGCTTGGGCTGGGATCGAACTTGGGCTCTATGTGTCCTTCTCGGGCATTCTGACCTTCAAGCGGTCGGACGAGTTGCGCGCTCTGGCGCGCGCACTTCCCGCTGATCGGCTCCTGGTCGAAACTGATGCGCCATATCTCGCTCCGGTTCCGTTTCGCGGCAAAACAAATGAACCGGCCTACACAGCGCATACGCTCGCCTGTCTGGCCGAGACACGGGACGTATCCTCCGAAGAAATGGCACGTCAGACGACGGAGAACTTCCACCGGCTGTTCAGCAAGGTGCCGAGCGCGTCGGAGGCTGTCGCCGCGTGAGTCTCACCGCGACAATCCTCGGCTGCGGATCGTCAGGCGGCGTGCCGCGCATCGGCAATGACTGGGGCGCCTGCGATCCCGGAAACCCCAAGAACCGGCGCCGCCGCTGTTCGCTGCTTGTCGAGCGGAAAGGACCGGACGGCGTAACGCGCGTTCTGGTCGATACATCGCCTGATCTGCGCGAACAGCTTCTCGATACCGGCGTCGATAGCCTTGATGGCGTTCTGTATACGCATGACCATGCCGACCACACCCACGGCATCGATGATCTGCGTGTTCTGGCGCTGATGCTTCAGCGGCGGATCGACGTCTATCATGATGCCCGGACAGGCGCCGGCTTGCGCGAGCGCTTCGGATACTGCTTCCAGTCGCCGCCAGGCAGCCTCTATCCGCCAATTCTGACCGCGCACGAGATTGATCCGTCGGACCCGGTCATCATTGACGGCGCTGGTGGACCAATCGTTGCCCAACCGATTGTTCAAGTCCATGGCGATATCCTGTCGCTTGGCTTCCGGTTCGGCGATCTCGTCTATTCCTGCGATCTATCTGATATTCCGGAGACGAGCTTGCCATGGTTACGCGGTGTCGATCTCTGGATCGTCGATGCGTTGCGCTACAAGCCTCATGTCAGCCATTTTTCGGTCGATGACGCGCTCCACTGGATCCAACGCATTGCACCGCAGCGGGCAATCCTGACCAACATGCATGTCGATCTCGATTATGAGGAGCTGAGCGCGCGGTTGCCGGACGCCGTCATTCCAGCCCATGACGGGCTACGTGTCGTGATTGACCACGACTAACATGTGCCGATGGCTATCGCGCCATGCTCAACAAGGCATGTTCGTCACATGTCTGGAGGGCTGGCAGTCTATAGCGCATAGGGGGCAGTTCCATAATATATCTTATGCGACTTTCATATTCGTGGTTGCCGGTTGTTGCTGGGTCGGATCTCTGCTCCCTGCCAGATGACTAACGCCCAATCAGACCGTTCTGGCTTTCAGGAGACCGTCACCATGACCGAGACCCCATCGCGTGACATTGCCGCGCTTCTCAGGATCATGGCGGCGCTCAGGACGCCAGAGACCGGCTGTCCCTGGGACCTTGAGCAGAGCTTCGAGACGATTGTGCCTTACACGATCGAAGAAGCCTATGAAGTGGCTGACGCTGTTCAGCGCCGGGACTGGGGCGATCTGACCGACGAACTCGGTGATCTGTTGTTGCAGGTCGTGTTCCATGCGCGGATGGCCGAAGAAGAAGGCCATTTCGACTTCGGCGATGTCCTTGAGGCAATCACTGACAAGCTGATTCGCCGTCACCCGCATGTCTTTGGAGCGGATGCAGACGGTGCAACGACGGCATCTGTCCGGATCAGTTGGGAGGAGATCAAGGCTGCCGAACGTGCGGCAAAGGCCAAGCGCAACAATACATCGGCGAACGATGGGCGTACCGATCACGCCCCCACTGACGCGACACGCACCTCGGTGCTCGATGATGTGCCGGTCGCCCTGCCCGCTTTGATGCGCGCGGAGAAACTCCAGAAGCGCGCGGCCCGTATCGGCTTTGACTGGCCGGATTCCGAGCCCGTGATCGACAAGGTGATTGAAGAGATTGACGAGGTGCGCAGGGCGGAAGACGCACAGTCACGGCATGAGGAAATCGGCGACCTTCTGTTTGCGGTCACCAATCTCGCGCGCCACCTAAATGTCGATTCTGAAACCGCACTACGGGATGCGAATGACAAGTTTGCACGCCGCTTCCGGTCAATGGAACGGCGTATCATCGTGTCGGAGGGCACTGACGTGCCTTATGATCTCAATACCTTGGAGGCGTTGTGGCAGGCGGTGAAGGCCGATGAGCGCGCCAGGACTTCGAAAGATAGCCGTCCTGGGTAACTCAAACGGACAGCGTTTCGTCCAAAGCAACGGTCGCGTCATTGGACGGCTCATCAACCTCCGGCGTGATCAAAACGGCACCCGGAAACCGTTCAAGAAAGCCATCCTGACGCTGGGGTGGAACGCGCAGTTCCAGTTCGATTTGCCCCGTCGTCTGATCATCGCTGCGGCTCAGGACATCGCAATGGCGGTAGAGCCAGGCAAGACCCGCTCCGTCTTCCGGCGGTAGGGTCACATCAGCGCGGATCGAGCGTTGCGACAGCCGCGCTTCGATTGCGGCGAGCAGGGCGTCGAGCCCCTGCCCCGTGACCGCCGATACCATGACCGGGCGCTCCGCTTCGGGGAGTTTCCCGCAGCGCTCGGACAGCGCATCAACACGGCCTGTGTCCATCAGGTCGATCTTGTTCCACACCTCGATCAGCCGCTCGCGGGCGTGATCGACATCAATATCAAGTGCTGACAGAACAGCCGCAACATCAGCCGCCTGCACATCGGCAGACGGGTCCGACATATCTCGGACATGCAGAATGATCTCTGCCTCGCGAACCTCTTCCAGCGTTGCACGGAAGGCGGCAATCAAATCGGTCGGAAGGTCGGAGATGAACCCAACCGTGTCGGACAGGATAACCTCACGGCCATGCGGCAAACGCACCGTGCGCAAAGTCGGATCAAGTGTTGCAAACAACAGATCCTTGGCCATGACATCGGCGCCGGTGAGGCGGTTGAACAATGTTGATTTACCAGCATTGGTATAACCGACGAGCGCGATGACGGGAAACGGAACGCGCTTACGGCCAGACCGGTGCAAGCCGCGCGTCGCGCGCACTTGATCGAGATCGCGCTCGATTCGCGATACGCGTTCCTGCAATTGCCGCCGGTCCGCCTCGATTTGGGTTTCGCCCGGTCCCCCCAGGAAGCCGACGCCACCGCGTTGGCGTTCAAGATGGGTCCAGGACCGTACGAGGCGGCTCTTTTGATAGTTGAGATGAGCCAGTTCGACCTGGAGCCGACCTTCCTTGGTGCGTGCTCGACGGCCGAAGATCTCCAGAATGAGGCCCGTGCGGTCAAGCACCTTGACGCCCCATTCGGTTTCGAGATTGCGCTGCTGCACCGGCGTCAACTGACCGTCGACAACGACGAGGTCGACAGTCTCGACCTCAGCGATCAGACCGATCTCGCGCATCTTGCCGGTTGTCAGAAGTGTTGCCGGCCTCGGTTTCTGGATGCGCACCGCCATGGCGGCTGCAATGTCGAGATCGATCGCCTTGGCGAGACCTATGGCTTCGTCGAGGCGCGCGTCGTCCCCGCGCACAGGCACGGGTGCGGCCGAGCCAGAGGGTTTGGCAGAGACGGGAAGAACTGGCACGACAACCAGACAGCGACCGGTGGTGCCGCCCTCCCCCTCGGCGCGCCGGTCGGATGTGGTGACGAGGTCTGCGGCAGCCCGGTCGCGAACATCCATATGTTTACATCCTCCCGCTTGGCACGGGTTTCATGGTTGTCTGATCAGTCGTCGACAATCTCCTGCGGCTCAAACAACTGCACGGGCTGATTTGGCATGATCGTCGAGATCGCATGCTTGTAAACGAGCTGAGAGTGTCCGTCGCGGCGCAACAGAACACAGAAATTGTCGAACCAAGTCACCACGCCCTGAAGTTTGACACCGTTGACTAGGAAAATCGTCAGCGGCGTTTTTTGCTTACGAACGTGATTGAGAAATGTGTCTTGCAGGCTTTGCGCGCGTTCCGCCGCCATGTCTTGTTGTCCTTGCTTGATGTCCTGACCGGCGGTTTTCGGTTGGGATGACCGGGCCTCGCCTATTCTTGGTTGTGTTCATATCCAGGATACCTGTCAAACGTATCCTTAGCCAGTCCAGAGACGGTATGTCTTGTCTGTTATCGGCACTGGATCAGGACGATGTTTGAGCGTCCCGCAACGCCATACCGGCTATAAATGATGCACATTACCGTTCGATGGCACCCATTAGAGGGCGCTGCGCCGGCAAGTGCAAGGGCTCAGCAACACCACGCTCTGCGGCGCAGCGTCACCGCCGCCAACTCTGAAAGCCGAGAACGCTCAACAACAGAATAACTTCGATGCGCGCAACGGCCATAGCAAAGGCTATGGCGAGCTGACCGGGTGTTGTCAGAACCGAGAATTGCCCGCCATCGGCCTGCTCCAAGGCGGAAAACACGGGCCCTGCATTCGCAGCAATGGCTATGGCGCCTGAAAACGCACTGTCCAGCGAAAAGCCGTAGGCCGAGAGGAAAACGGCGATCGAGCCCACAAACACGATCACAAGCGCGAAATGGCTCCAGACGGCGCGCAAGACGTCAGCATCGAAGGCAAAGCCACTCATCGTCGGACGCGACACCGAGCGCGGATAGACGAGTTGGGCAACATCACGCGTCGTCTGACCGAGCATGACCGCAACGCGGAACAGTTTGACGCCGCCAGCGGTCGAGAAGCTGCACCCCCCCACCAACAAGATGACGGCGATGACGCTCGGCGCGAGTACGTCGTAGACGCCGGGGCGGAGTTCAATTCCCGTCGTCGACATCAGGGAGGCTGCGGCGAACACGCCTTCCCGTAGTGATCGCCCTGCCCCGCTGCCGGCTGCCTGGAACAAAAGTGCCGCAATAATCACGGCCAACACGATGATGCCACCCGCAAACCAGTAGCTTTCACGATGGTCGAGGATCTGCCGCCGCCGACCGGTGACCAGGGCGCGCTGCCAGAGAATACTCGTTGCGCCCAACAACATGCCGACGCTCATCACCCAGGTCGCAGCCGGTGTCAGATGGGCCGATACATCCCCCGAGAACGGCAGCAGACCCGCCGTGGCGATTGCGGCTCCGCCGAGACACCAGGCCTCGAAAGCTGGCACACCGGACAGCGCCATGGCGAGAAACACCAAAAGGCTGAGGCCAATGTAGACCGGCAACACTTCGCCAAGCGTGCGCACCACGCGGCGCCATTCGTCCTCGCCGCCATGTTCGATCAACCGTGCTTGGGTATCGGGCAAGCCCCCAAGACCGGCATAAGCCAGGATTGTCGTGACCACGAGCAAGGTCAGCGCGCCGCCAAACCATTGCAGCGTCGCATGCCATAGAACCAGGATGCGTGGTTGCTGTTCGGGCGGCGGCAGAACGCTTGCACCCGTCGTGGTCAGCGCCGACACAGCCTCGAAATAAGCTTCGGCCGGCGTGACGTTGTCGAGAACAAGCAGGGTCGGCAGCATCGCAAACAGTGGTAGTACGAGCCATAGCGCCAATGCCAGCGCGAAACGTTCGACGCGCCGCAAGCGCCGTTCCTTGCCGCGGATCGCCAAAATCAGCGACACGGCCACATACCCGATCAAGCCGGCCGAGATGACGAAGGTGAACAGATGCTCACTCTCACCCAAAAGCGGCGCAAACATCCCGACGGCGGCCAGGACAAGCGCCATTACAGCAAGAAAATGGCTGAGAACGAAAGTAACCGCGAGCATTGAGCGCTACACTTACGTGGCTCAGAAAAATTCAAGGCTGACGCGGAACATCTGCTCGACCTTGCGGACATCCGCCTGTTGCGCGCACATGACGATCCGGTCTTTCGGCTGGATCGTTGTCTCGCCATCGGGAATGATCACCTCTCCATCACGGATGATCGCGCCGACCCGGACGCCATCGAACTGTTTCAGCGTCTTCAATGGCTTGCCGATCAGCGGTGAGGTCTCAAGCGCTTCGGCTTCAAGCACTTCCGCCTGGCCATTCTGGATCGAGTGGACACCACGAATTCGCCCGCGACGCACAAGCTGCAGGATACGCGATACGGTGACCTGGCGCGGATTGACATAGGCGCTAATACCCAGATTGCGGGTCAGGTCCGGATAGGTCCGGTTGTTGACCA
>JBCBSK010000098.1:0-14493 GCA_039819185.1 Pseudomonadota bacterium
CACATCGACACCGAATTCTGATCTTCGGTCATCGAGGTATAGGTGTCGATGTGGAACTTCGCGATTGCCAGCGCCGATCTCGATGAAGAGTTCGTCTATAATGTCGTGAAGACGGTCATGGAGAACAATGACCGGATGCTCGACATTCACAGTGCTGCAGTTGAGACCCTGCCGGAGAATTTCGACAAGAACACGTTCCTGCCCTGGCATCCGGGTGCGGTGCGCTGGTTCGAGGAAAACGGCTACGACATCCCCGACGAACTCGAGGGTTGAGCTTTGCCATCCCGGCGTCATCGCGTCGGGGTGGTCACCGCTGCAGTCGGCGTTTCCAAGTCGGGTAAATATGACCCGTCACAGCAATCGCTAGCAGCCGATACAGGTGTCGTCTCTGGACAAGCGTGAAGACACGCACCAGAGCGAACACCACCGGGAGGGACAGCGTGAGCGACACCGACAGCCGTGTCGTCGCGGGCGGCATCGATGAGGAGCCGCCCGCGAGTTACGAACGAGACTTCCGGGTCAAGTGGGTCGCTTGGGCCGTCTTTGCCGCAGGCATCTTTTATGCTGGCTGGCATCTCTGGGTTCTCAACATAGCCCCGCTTGAAACCTGGACCTTCCGCATTTTGCACGTCGCTGGTGGGTTGTCGCTCGGCTTTGCGCTTGCGGTCCCTCTGGCTGGACGCTCCGAGGGGCTTTGGAAGGGCTCACCGGAGATTCTGCGCACGATCGTCGACTGGATCGCCGCGGTGCTCGTGCTCTACGCGCTGGCGATGGTGGTGATCGCCTGGTTCGGCTTTTGGACACAAGGGGTAACAACGCCGCCTGATTGGGTGTTTGCCAATTTCGGCCCGCCGCTCATTTCCGGGATTTGTCTTGCCGTCCTGTCGGGATGGGTGCTGCGGTCTAGGCTGCATGCGATCTCGCGTGCCGACTGGGTGCTGATCGCGGCCTCGGTCACGGTCGCGGGGTTCATACTGTTCAGCCTCGATAATCTCAGCCTGCGCCTGCGTGCCGGAACGGCCTTCGCTGACCCGCAGAATGGCTGGGCGGCGCTCGCGGGTGTGTTGCTCATTCTCGAACTGACGCGACGGGTTGCCGGCATGGCGCTTGTCGTCATCGCCGGTCTGTTTGTCATCTATGCCTTTGTCGGTCCCTGGCTGCCCGGTTTCCTCAGCCATTCCGGCTATGAGATTTGGCGCTTCTTCACCTATGTCTACACCGACAACGGCATCCTTGGCCCGACGACAGCGGTGTCGTCGACCTACATTATCCTGTTCATCATTTTTGCGGCCTTTTTGTCGGCGTCTAAGGTCGGCGACTACTTCGTCAATTTTGCCTTTGCGGCGGCCGGCCACGCACGCGGCGGGCCGGCCAAAGTCGCGGTGTTCGCGTCCGGTCTGATGGGCATGATCAACGGCACATCGGCGGGCAATGTCGTCGCGACAGGCTCCTTGACGATCCCGCTGATGAAGCGGGTTGGCTACCCGCCGCGCTCGGCTGGGGCCATCGAGGCCGCCGCGTCGACCGGCGGGCAGATCATGCCGCCGATCATGGGCGCCGGCGCGTTCATCATGGCCGAGATCACCGGCATTCCCTATACCGAACTCGTCATCGCCGCGATCATCCCGGCGATCCTCTATTTTACTTCGGTCTACTTCATGGTGGACTTCGAGGCGCGCAAGCTCGGGATGCAGGGTCTGCCGCGTTCCGAACTCCCGGTTTTCAGTGAGCTTGTTAAGCAGGCCTATCTGTTCATTCCGATTATCATCCTGATCGGAGCGCTGTTCACCGGTTATTCGGTCATCCGCGCCGGCACCTATGCGACCGTCGCGGCCGCCGTGGTGAGCTGGCTGACGCCGCATCGCATGGGCCCCAAACAGCTTCTCGAAGCGCTGGCGCTGGCCTCCAAGATGGCGGTGCAGATCATTGCCGTTTGTGCCTGTGCGGGCATCATTGTCGGGGTGATCTCGTTAACGGGGGTCGGCGCACGCTTCTCCTCGCTTCTGCTTGGTGTCGCCGAGGCAAGCCAGCTTCTGGCGCTGATCTTTGCGATGTGCATCTCGATCATTCTCGGCATGGGGATGCCGACGACGGCCGCCTATGCGGTCGCGGCATCGGTTGTCGCGCCGGGCCTTATCGCGCTCGGGATTGAGCCGCTGATCGCGCATTTCTTCGTGTTCTATTTCGCCGTCATCTCAGCGATCACCCCGCCGGTCGCGCTGGCCGCCTATGCTGGCGGGGCGATCGCCGGCGCGAACCCGATGCGGACCTCGGTTGAGAGCTTCAAGATCGGCATCGCAGCCTTCGTTGTGCCGTTCATGTTCTTCTACAACTCGGCCCTGTTGATGGAAGGCCCGTGGCTCGACATTCTGCGCGCTTTCGTGACGGCGTCCATTGGAGTGTTCTTCCTGGCCTGCGCGGCACAGGGCTGGTTCTTGGGCCGCACGGTTGGACTGCTCCTGCGCCTGCCGCTCTTGGCCGCGGCGCTGTTGTTCATCGAGGGCAGTCTTCTGTCAGACGCGATCGGCATTGGGCTTGCCATCGGCGTCTTTGTGCTGCGCCGTGTGACCGGTGGCGGAGCGGTGTCGCCAATGGCCGAGCAGGTGGAACCTGCGCAGGCGCTGACGCCGGCTCGTGACAAACCATCTGCGGAAGGGGCGGAATAGGCTCTGCGGAGACCAAGTCGTCAGTTCGTCTCATATCGCGCGCGGAGTTCTTCCGTCCTTGTGTCGGTCTTGGTGATCAGGCAGATCAGAATGCCGGATGTCGTCCCTGTGCCACCGCCCCATTCATAGGGCACCGTGTCCATGCAGTCGGCGTCGCGATACTGTATCCACAGGCGCTGTGCGTCCCGCAGCGCGATCTTCCAGTCTTCCCGTGTTTCGCCGTCGAGCCAGTCGGCGGCATCGATTTCGCGACGGGCGAGCTGATAGGCATCGTTCAGCGCATCGTCCGAAATCTGAAGCTGAGCTTCGAGACAGGCATTGATCTCCGGCGTCGACTGCGCGGTATCGCAATCGGCTGTCTGCGCCTCGGCAAGGCCGGCGAAGACGAGGAAGCACAACGCTGCGGTAATCGCGAAAGCGGCAATCGGGGTGCGCATGAGATATCCCTTTGTCTCCGGTCGTGGGGGCATTTGGCGACGGCGCGGATGTGATCATCAGCATAGCCGGATTACGCAGCCTGGACTTGTTGATTTTGCCAGGCCGTGTATGTCGCGACGATGACCTGGGCTCTCATAACCATTGCCGCAGCCTTTCTGCAAAACCTGCGCTCGGCGTTGCAGAAGCGCCTTACCGCAGATCTTTCGACGGCGGGGGCGAGCTTTGCCAGGTTTGCCTTTGCAGCTCCGATCGCGCTGTTGATCGCAGGTCTGGTCCATGCCGTTTCGGAAGGACCGCTGCCGCAGACAGACACAGCGTTTTGGCTGTATGCCGTCGCTGGCGGGCTGGCTCAAATCCTGGCGACCGTCGCTTTGCTGGCAAGTTTCGCCCATGGGTCTTTCGCGGTCGGCACGGCCTATTCCAAAACCGAGTCGCTCCAGGCCGCTGTGGTTGGTTTTCTCGTCCTCGGCGAAGCGATCAACTGGATCGCAGGCGTCGGCCTGTTGATCGGGCTTGTCGGTGTGATCCTTCTGGCGCGATCAGGCGGCAGCGCCGAGCCGACACAGTCCGCGGGCGGGTGGGCGAACCCCAGCCTTGTCGGTCTGGCGATCCTGTCCGGCGCGTTATTTGCCATTGCCGCTGTCAGCTATCGCGGCGCGTCGCTGTCTCTGTCCTCGGGCACGGCGGTCGAACGGGCTGTGCTGACGCTTGCAGTTGTCACGCTGTTTCAGACCTGTGTGATGGCGCTCTGGCTGCGCCTGCGCGAGCCGGGAGAGATTTCCCGGGTGATTTCCGCTTGGCGATTGACGGCTCCCACAGCGCTGGCCGGTGTTGCCGCATCTGCCTGCTGGTTCACGGCGATGACCCTGCAACAGGTGGCGTATGTCCGGGCGCTGGGACAGGTTGAACTCGTCTTCTCGACGCTATCGTCGGTTCTGTTCTTCCGCGAACATGTCCGGCTTGTCGACTGGCTGGGCATTGCGTTGATCGGGGCGTCGGTCGTGCTCGTTCTGATTGGCGCGACTGTCACACTGCCCTGATGTGGGCCTGCAGGAATGCCTCCATCCGCTCCAGCGCAAGGGCGATGTTGTCTTCGGAATTGGCATAGGACACGCGCAGATAACCTTCCCCAAGGATGCCGAAGTCCGGCCCGCCGATTGTCGCGACGCCGGTGTCTTCGAGCAGGGCCAAGGCCAGTTGCTTGGCTCCAAAGCCCGTGCCCGTGACGTTCGGGAACGCATAGAACGCGCCCTTCGGCGTGATGCAGGACACGCCCGGCAGGGCCTTCAAACGATCGACCACCAGAGCCCGGCGGGCATCGAACGCGGCCATCATCTCGGCGACGCAGTCTTGCGGGCCTTTGAGGGCTGCGAGAGCAGCGTATTGCGTCGGTGCGTTGACGCAAGACCAGGAATTGACCGCGAGCTTTCGCGCATAATCGTAGAGCCTGTCCGGCCAGACCGAATAGCCGATCCGCCAGCCAGTCATCGCATAGGTCTTCGACCAGCCATCGAGCAGGATCACCCGGTCGCGCAAATCGGGATAGGCGAGCCACGAGCGGTGGGCGAGACCATCAAAGGTCATTTGGCCGTAGATCTCATCGGACAGGATCGCGATATCGGGATGGGCCGCAAGCCCCGCAGCGAGCTGGTCGATCTCGTCGGGCGGGGTGACACCACCGGTTGGATTGGCCGGCGAATTGAGGATGATCAGCGATGTTTTGTCGGTAATGAGCGACAGGATTTCATCCGCCGAGACCGCAAACCCGTTCACTTCTCGGATTGGGACCGGCACCGGTGTCGCGCCGGTGAACTCGATCATCGAGCGATAAATCGGAAAGCCCGGATCGGGATAAAGGATCTCGGCGCCAGGTCGGCCGAACATAGTGATCGCGAGATACATGGTCACCTTGCCGCCTGGCACGATCAGCACTTGATCGGGCGACACGTTGACCTGGAGTCGTCGATGCAGATCGTCCGCGACGGCCTCGCGTAAGGGCGCGATGCCGGTCGCCGGCGTATAGCCGTGATGGCCGTCGCGCAGCGCCTGGATGCCGGCCTCGACGATGTGCTCTGGCGTTGGGAAATCGGGCTGGCCGATGCCCAGATTGATGACGTCACGGCCCTGATTTGCCAGTTCGGTGGCACGGGCAAGGACAGCGAAAGCATTTTCCTCGCCGATCCAGTCGAGATTCGGAATGGTCTTGAGCATGTCTGAGGTCGAAAGTCGTCTGGCTTGTTGGAGGTCGACAGACCCTGTAGCATCCTCACGTGGGGATCAAGCGGTCTCCCCCGAGGCAGCCGGGCAGCCATAGAAGCGGTCTGGGAGCCCAAGCATCGCAGGGCCGAATGCGTTTTGAGACGCATTCTGGAGACCTGGAGCTTTGGGCATGACCACTTACGACGTGACCGCGACGCCAATCACCACAGCAGACCTAAGAAAACTCTTCGCCGAGATTGACGCAGGCGAGGCGCATCTCGTTGATGTCCGAAAGGAGCTTGCCTATCGCGAGAGTGGGCAGACCGTCCAAGACGCCCGGCGTGTTCTGCCCGACAACGTTGCTGCGTGGGCCAGATCCCTCCGTCCTGACACCAAAGCAATTGTCTTCTGCGTTCATGGTCACGAGGTTAGCCAGACCGCGGCTGTTACAATACTGTCGCACGGCATCTATACGCGCTATGTCGCTGGTGGCTTCGAGGCGATCGCCGAAGCCTGTCCGGACAGGATCATTCCGCAGTCACCCGACGCCGAGGCCCAGATATGACAACAGCGGACACGGCCGAGCCGGCACCGGTCGACACGCGCACTGTGCCGTTTTCCGAACTGGTCGGTGTCTGGACCAAGATCGGGTTTCTGTCCTTCGGCGGGCCAGCCGGTCAGATCGCAATGATGAACCGTGTTCTGGTCGACGAGAAGCGTTGGCTGTCAGAAGAGCGCTATCTGAAGGCGTTGAATTTCGCCATGCTGCTGCCCGGCCCCGAAGCGCAGCAGCTTGCGACCTATTCGGGATGGCTGACCCACGGCCTGCGCGGCGGGCTGACGGCGGGTGTTTTGTTCGTGCTGCCCGGTGCCATTGTCATGCTCATTCTGAGCTTTGTCTATGTGTTGTTCCGCCAGGCGCCCGTCATTGATGCAGTGTTTCTTGGCATCAAGGCCGCCGTTCTGGCGATTGTTTTGCAGGCATTGATCCGCATCGCGTCCCGAGCGCTGGGATCGCCCCTCAAGCTGTCCTTTGCGGCTGCGGCCTTCCTTGCGATCTTCGTCTTTCAGGTACCGTTTCCGCTGGTCGTCATTGGTGCGGGCATTGCGGGCGCATTGCTGTTGAACACTGGTGCGGACGATGAGGACGAAAGGGATCGTGCAGATCCACAAGCCGATGCTCCACATGAAAGCTTGATTGGCCGGGCGATCCGTATGGTCGCCATCTTCGGGACCTTGTGGTTCGCGCCAATCGTGATCGCAGCGCTTGCCTTTGGTCCCGACCATGTTCTGGTCGAGGTCGGGCTGTTCTTTTCGCAACTTGCCGTCGTGACCTTTGGCGGCGCTTATGCGGTGCTGGCTTACATGGCCCAGGCCGCTGTCGACACCTATGGCTGGATGCAGCCGCGCGAGATGATTGATGGGCTGGGGCTTGCGGAGACAACACCTGGCCCGCTGATCATGGTCACCCAGTTCGTCGGGTTTCTCGCGGGCTTCCGCGCGCCCGAACCTTTCGGCCCGTATACAATGGCGATTCTGGCCGCGATCATGACGACCTGGGTCACTTTCGTTCCATGTTTCCTATGGATCTTCCTCGGCGCGCCGTTCATCGAGCGGATCGATTCCCGTGGCCGGATCGCGGCGGCGCTATCCGGCGTCACGGCGGCCGTTGTTGGCGTGATCGCCAATCTGTCCCTCTGGTTCGCCCTGCATGTGGTGTTTCAGACCGTCAATCGGATCGACGCCGGGCCGATCGCCATGGCCTGGCCCGATGTGACCAGCGTCTCGCTACCGGCTGTATTGCTGATCATGGGTGCGCTCGGCCTAGTGTTCGGCGCGCGCGCAGGTTTGTTCGTCACGATACTATCTGCCGCCGCGGCGGGTCTGGCGGTCAGCTATCTGTTCGGACTCTGAGACGCGGTTTTCAAAAAAACGCCTCTCAGCCGTCTTGCTGGAGCGCATAGGCTCCAAATCACGAGCGCACGCATGAGCGTTGCCGGCTTCAGGCGTCAACAGGCTCATTAACGTCGCCCGGTTTGACGCCCTTGTGCGTATCCTTGCCGGGCGACAGATCGTCGGCGATCGAGCCCAGCAGCTTGACGAGCTTCTTGCCGTCCTTCTCGCTCAGACTGGCGGTTGCTTCTTTTTCGAGCTGCTTCCAGATGCGTTTGACGTCTTTGGCCCGGTTGCGCCCGGTCTCGGTCAGGTAGACATGCATCAACCTGCCATCGGTGCGCGAGGTGCGCCGCTCGACGAGGTCCTGCTGGCTCATGCGGCTGACCATCTTGGTGACTGTTGGTGGCTGAACGGCCAGCACGGTAGACAGATCACTCATGGTTCGCCCGTCCTGTTCGGACAGGATCTGAAGAACCGTCTCCTGCCCCGGATGCAGTCCGATCTCGCTAAGCAGAGCAGCCGCGCGTGACCGGTGAACCCTGGCAGCGCGCAGGAGATGGTAACTCAGCGAGTCCCCATACCACGCTTTCATATTGTCCCCCTGCAATACCTCAATTGTGCATGTCAAATGGCTGACGTCAAAGTGAATAAACGCCAAAGCTCAAGTTTATCCTGCAGATACGTTTAGACGAGTAATATTTTGCCGGATAATTTGATTCTCGTTGCGCGCTTCGCGTGATAATGATTTTACATCATTGTTTTGACGATTCAGCGGGGCGCATGATGAACCGGCGAACTTTGATTTTGGCGGGTGCTTTCCTGACATGCTCTGCGGCTATTCCCGTCGCTAGAGCGCAAGATGGATGGAGCGCGTTGAGGGCTGGTGGTGTTGTCGCGTTGATCCGACACACGAGCGCCCCCGATACGGGTCAGGAGTTCACCAATGTCCGCCTTGACGATTGCTCGACCCAGAGACTGTTGTCGGAAAAGGGCCGACGTGAAGCCGAGCAACTCGGTCGCGAGTATCGTCGTGCGCGGGTCAATGTGGCTCGCGTCCTGTCATCGCAATGGTGCCGTTGTCTCGATACAGCCAGGCTGGCTTTTGGCGAGATGACCGAGCCCTGGCGGCCCTTGAACACCTTCCACAATGTTCCCAGCCGCGAGCCGGGTCAGTCGTCCGAGGTGCGTGGCATCATTCGTGGTCAGGCCGGGCGCGACGATGTCGTCGTCATGGTGACTCACTGGCAGAACATCGAGGCGATTGTCGGGTTCAAGGCGCGTGAAGGCGAGACAGTCGTCGTTCGGGCCAATGATCAGGGCGCAATCGAGGTTCTGGGGCGGGTGCGGCCGCCGCGCGCTTAGGCGCCTGAAGCGTGTTATGGTTGCCCGTAGCGTGTGCGGAACCGGACAGATAACAGAGACCCTATGACCCGAGCTATTGGTCATCGCTTCTGGGCGACGCTGGGGCGGGAGGCGTTGTCTCGTCTTGATCGGGACCGAACGGTCGTCATTGTGCCGGTCGCGGCCATTGAGCAGCACGGGCCGCATCTGCCCTTCGGCGTTGACCGGATCTTGGGCGAGGGGCTGCTTGTCGAGATGTTTCATCGGCTTGCGGGCGATGTGCCAGCGGTGGCTGTGCCACAGATCGCCGTCGGCAAAAGCGACGAACATCAGGGATTTTCAGGCACGCTCAGCCTGTCGCCGGAAACCTTGATCGGGGTGCTCAGCGAGATCGGCACATCGATCGCGTGGTCCGGTTTCCGCAAGATCCTGTTCCTGTCGTCGCATGGCGGCAACAGTGAGTGCATTTCGCTCGCAGCCCGCAGGTTGAGACTGCAACACGACCTGTTCGCCGTGTCCGGCCATTGGCCACGCTTTGGCGTCCCCGAAGGACTGTTCTCCGAAGAGGAGTTGCGTTTTGGTATCCATGCCGGCGCGATCGAGACTTCGATGATGCTGGCGCTCCGCCCCGATCTCGTCGACATGACGAAGGCAGGCGATTTTCGATCGCACGGTCAGGATATGGCCGAGGAGATGACCTGGCTCGGCATGGGCGGGTCGTTTCCGCTTGGCTGGCGGACCGAAGATCTCAATCCCGAGGGAGCTGTCGGCTCCGCTGATACGGCGACGGCTGAGGCGGGACAGGCAGTGATTGCTCATCAGGCTGCGGCATGCGCCGAACTTGTCGCTGAGATCAGCCAGTTTGACCTTGGTCGTTTATCGCGTTGATTCCGAGTGCAGGAACAACTCTATACAATGACGTGTGCGTGATCAGGCGTGACATCACTTTCTACGTCGATATAGTGCTGATCTAACCGCCGCAAAAAGGCGGGAGACCTTTCCACAGGAGGACAGGATGAAAACCACGCTCTACGGCGTGACAGCCGCACTGCTCGCCACGACCATGCTTGCCACCGCCGCGAACGCCGAAACGCTCCGCTGGGCGCGTGCCGGTGACTCGCTGACGCTCGATCCCCATGCTCAGAACGAAGGCCCGACACATACGCTCGCGCACCAGATCTATGAGCCGCTGCTGCAGCGCGACATGGAAGCCCAGATCATTCCGGCGCTGGCGACCTCATGGCAGCCCACCGAGGATCCCTCGATCTGGGAGTTCTCGCTGCGTGAAGGCGTCACCTTCCACGATGGCAGCGCGTTTACCGCCGAGGATGTCGTGTTCTCCTTCGAACGCGCCCAGATGCCGGATTCCGATATGAAGGAACTCTTGGCATCTGTCACCGGCGTGACCGCCGTGGACGACTACACGGTCCAGATCACGACAGATGGTGCCAACCCGCTTCTGCCGTCGAACCTGACCAACCTGTTCATCATGGACAAGGAATGGGCGGAAGCGAACGGCGTCGAGAAGCCACAGGATTTCGAGGGTGGTGAAGAGACCTTCGCCGTGCGCAACGCCAATGGTACCGGCGCCTTCATGGTCGATGTCCGCGAGCCCGATAGTCGCACCGTGCTGAAGGCCAATCCCAGCTATTGGGGTCAGGGCCAGTTCCCGCTCGAAGTCACCGAAATCGTCTTTACGCCGATCCAGGATGCCGCGACCCGCGTCGCGGCGCTTCTCTCCGGTGAAGTTGACATCATCCAGGACGTTCCGGTCCAGGATCTTGAGCGTGTCGATGCTGAAGACGCGCTGAAAGTCGTCACGGCGCCGCAAAACCGGGTGATTTTCTTCGGCATCAATGTCGGTGACGACGACCTCGTCAATGACAATGTCGAGGGCGCCAATCCCTTCGCCGATCTCAGGGTGCGCGAGGCGATGAACATCGCCATCAACCGCGAGGCTATCCAGCAGGTCGTGATGCGCGGCCAGTCGCGCCCCGCCGGCGTCGTGCTTCCGCCTTTCGCCAATGGCTGGACGCCCGAGCTTGATGTTTATCCCGAGTATGATCTCGAAGCTGCCAAGGCGCTGATCGAAGACGCTGGGTATGCGGACGGCTTCGAAATCACCCTGCATTGCCCGAACGACCGCTACATCAATGACGAGGCGATCTGTCAGGCTGTTGTCGGGATGATGGGTCAGATTGGTATCACGGCAAACCTGGTGGCCCAGACCAAGGCCAACCACTTCCCGTTGATTTCCAACAAGGAAACTGACTTCTACATGCTCGGCTGGGGCGTTCCGACCTTCGATTCCGAATATGTCTTCAACTTCCTCGTCCATACCACGACCGATACGTATGGCTCATGGAACGCGACGCGTTATTCGAACTCTGAACTTGATGAAAAGATCGTGGCGCTTGCCTCGATGACCGATCTCGATTCCCGTAACAATGCGATCGCCGAGATCTGGGAGACCGTGCAGGAAGACATCATCTACCTGCCCGTTCACCATCAAGTCTTGAATTGGGGTATGCGGGAAAATGTCAATTTCCCGGTTCAGCCGGAAGACCAGCCGCACTTCAAGTTCCTGACGTTCAACAACTGATCGTCATTACATGATCACGCGGGCGGCCTTGGCCGCCCGCGTTGTGTGCCCGCATGATGTGGGCAGCCCCCACAGAGGGCCGATGATGCACGCTCCATGATCGCTTTCGTTCTCCAGAGACTGCTGCAGTCGATCCTCGTCATGCTCGTGGTTGGCCTGGTCGCGTTTTCGATGTTTCGCTTCGTCGGCGACCCAGTCGAGAACATGCTCGGCCAGGAGCGTACCGTGCAGAATGTTGCCGATCTGCGGGAACGTCTTGGCCTGAACGATCCGTTTCCGCTTCAATATGCCAAGTTCCTGTGGAATGCGGCGCAAGGTGAGTTCGGCGTCTCCTACAGGCTCGGTCGGCCGGTCGACGAGATCATCGCCGAACGCCTCCCGGCAACGCTCGAACTTGCCTTCGTATCGGGCATGTTCGCCCTGATGCTGGGGATTGGGCTGGGCGTTTACACGGCCTTGAACCGGGATGGCTGGCTGTCAAACGTAATCATGACATCATCGCTGATCGGGGTGTCACTGCCGACCTTTCTGATCGGCATTTTTCTGATCTGGATCTTTGCGGTCGAGCTTGGCTGGTTGCCGAGCTTCGGGCGTGGCGATGTGGTTGAGATCGGTGGCTGGCGAACCGGCTTTCTCACCGAATCCGGCCTGAAGTCACTGATCCTACCGGCGATTACACTCGGGCTTTATCAGATGACTCTGATTATGCGGCTTGTACGGTCGGAAATGCTCGAAGTGCTCAGGACCGACTACATCAAATTCGCACGCGCGCGGGGTTTGTCGGACCGAGCGATCCACTTCGGGCACGCGCTGAAGAATACGTTGATCCCGGTCATCACAATCACCGGGCTTCAGCTCGGCTCGATCATCGCGTTTGCGATCATTACCGAGACCGTTTTCCAATGGCCCGGCGTGGGATTGTTGTTCATCAACGCGATCCAGTTTGTCGATATCCCCGTGATGGCGACCTATCTGATGCTGATCGCGTTGTTCTTCGTGGCCATCAATCTGATCGTCGATATTCTGTATTACGCCGTCGACCCGCGTCTGCGCGTCGAACGTGCCGGCACGCACTGAGGTCGGAGCAGAACGATGACTGACCGGCCCCTCGAACAGCTCGACAACGATGTCCTCCCTGACGATCGCAAGGTCGAAGTTCCTGACACACATATCGAGCGGCCATCCTCCTGGCTGGCACGGGCGGTCGATTCTGACATTGCGTATTCCTTCCGCCGCTCGCCGATCACCATTCTTGCGGCGACGATTGTGGCGATCATGGTCTTCGGCGCTGTGCTTGCACCCTGGGTCGCACCGCATGAGCCGTTCAATCCGGCGACGCTGAACCTGATGGACGGTTTCACGCCACCGATGGAACCCAATGCCTTTACCGGCAATGTCTATTGGCTCGGCACAGACGATCAGGGCCGCGACCTGTTCTCTGCGATCCTGTATGGTGCGCGCATTTCGCTCTTCGTCGGCGCAGCGGCGGTGTTCTTTGCCATGATGGTTGGGGTTGGGCTCGGCCTTGTCGCGGGGTACATCGGCGGCTGGATCGGTGCGCTCATCATGCGCATCGCCGATGTCCAGCTTACTTTTCCGTCGATCCTGATCGCGTTGCTCGTTTTCGGTATCGCACGCGGGTTTATCCCGCCGGCCTATCGTGAGGAGATGGCGATCTGGGTTCTGATCATCTCCATCGGGTTGAGCGACTGGCCGCAATATGCCCGTACCGTGCGTGGGGCGACGCTGGTTGAACGGGCGCGGGATTATGTTCAGGCAGCCCGTGTCATCGGTGTGCCGGGGCCACTGATTATGATCCGCCACGTCCTCCCCAATGTTCTGGGGCCGGTGCTGGTCATTGCGACGATCGGGCTTGCGCTCGCCATCATCGCCGAAGCGACCTTATCCTTCCTCGGTGTCGGCGTGCCGCCGACCCAACCATCGCTTGGCACGCTGATCCGTATTGGCCGCCAGTTCATGTTTTCCGGCGAGTGGTGGATCATCCTGTTCCCTTCGTTCGCCCTGCTGGCGCTCGCGCTGTCGGTCAATCTCCTGGGGGACTGGCTGCGCGATGCGCTCAATCCAAAGCTCCGGTAGTCGGGATGATCGCCCGCCTGGTTCCCATCATTGGTCTGATCGTGGCTGTGTCGCTGCTTACCGACGCTCCTGCGGAAGCGCGCCTGACACTTACCGAGGAAACTGTCCACTACGATATTCGCGGCGACACGGCGGCCGATCTCTTGGATGAGATGTCCGACAAGGGACCGGAGGGGTATTGGGGCTTCACGCGGTGGTGGGTGAGTTGGACGGCGAACTGCGAAGTCGACATCGAGGTTACCTACACCATGCCGAAATGGCTCGATCGCGACCGTGCGCCGACCCGGCTGCGCCAGCAATGGGACCGGATGTATCAGGCCCTCTGGCTACACGAGAAGCAGCATGGCCAGCATGGAATCAATGCCGGCAACGAAATCTTCGACACCGGCTGCAGCGAAGATCCCTATGACATCATCGAGCGTTGGGGCGAGGCCGATCGTGACTATGATGCGCGCACGCAGCACGGCTGGACCGAAGGCGTGCGCCTGAGATCGCAGAACTAAGGCTGACCATGGCAGACCCGTTGCTTGATGTCCGCAACCTGACCGTTGAATTCCCGACCCGGCGGGGCACTCTGACGGCTGTTGACGATGTTTCGTTTTCGATTGCGCCGGGTGAGGTGCTCGGTGTCGTCGGCGAATCCGGTGCGGGCAAGTCGCTGACCGGGTCTGCGATCATCGGTCTCCTCGAACCGCCCGGCCGGATCGCGGGCGGCGAGGTTTGGCTGCAGGGCGAACGCATCGACACTTTGCCTGCCGACAAGATGCGTAAGGTGCGGGGCAAGCGCATCGGCATGGTGTTTCAGGACCCGCTGACGAGCCTCAATCCGCTCTACACGATCGGCAAACAGCTCACCGAAACGGTCCTGACCCATCTCGATCTGAGCGAGGATGCGGCGCGGGAGCGGGCGGTCGATCTTCTCGCCGAGGTTGGAATCCCAGCGCCGGCCGAGCGGTTGTCGGCCTATCCGCATCAGTTTTCCGGCGGTATGCGTCAGCGGGTCGTGATCGCCCTGGCGCTTGCTGCAAATCCTGCCCTCGTCATCGCCGATGAACCGACAACCGCGTTGGATGTGTCAGTGCAGGCGCAGATTATCCGGCTGTTGAAGAAGGTTTGCGCCGAGCATGGCACCGCCGTCATGCTGATCACCCATGACATGGGGGTCATCGCCGAGACCGCTGATCGGGTCGCGGTACCGCGACCCGATCAGCGGTCTCGGCGATGACCCCCATGTCATGGGTGATCAGCATGACG
>JBCBSK010000099.1:0-14493 GCA_039819185.1 Pseudomonadota bacterium
CCACACCTCGGCGCGGTGGATCGTGACGGCCGCCACCGACACCCCATTCTTCCCACAAGACCTGGTCGTCAGGCTGGTCGATGCGGCAGGGCACAGACCGGAGATGATCGCGCTGGCAGCCTCTGGCGGCAAGACGCATCCCGTGTTCGGTCTGTGGCCCATTTCGCTGGCGAAGGATCTTGAAGCCTGGCTGCGCGACAGCGAGACCAAGAAAGTACTGGCCTTTGTCGATCGGCACGAGCGCATCGATGTCAACTTCCGCGGTGTCGTTATCGACGGAGTCGAGATCGACCCGTTTTTCAACGCCAACACGCCGGAAGATTTGGAGACCGCTGAAGCGGTCCATGCGGCGCTTGTCGAGGACATTGCGCCATGACGCGTGAGACCGGGACCCAAGCGACCAGGTTCGCGATGCCACTTTTCGGTGTTACCGGCTGGAAGAACTCCGGCAAGACGACACTGACATCGCGGCTGATCACCGAACTTGTCGCTCGCGGCTATCGCGTGCATGCGGTCAAGCACGCCCATCATGCCTTCGACATCGATCGCGAAGGAACCGATTCCTATCGTCATCGCACCGCAGGCGCGACAGAAACTGCCATCGTCTCCAATGCCCGCTGGGCCTTGATGCATGAGTTGCGCGACGCCGAGGAGCCACCCCTTGGCGACATTATCGCGCGGCTGTCGCCAGCCGACATCGTTATCATCGAAGGCTACAAGCGCGAAGCACACCCGAAAATCGAGTGCCGCCGAACCGAGGCGCGCGCACAGACGCCGTTGGCGCCGATCGATCCGACAATTCGCGCGATTGCGTGCGAAGCACCGTCACAAGAGGGCGATCTGCCCGAGTTTCATCTCGACAATGTCAGCGCGATCGCCGATTTCGTCGAACGGCTCCACGGTCTGGACCCGGCCCGCGCTATGGGCGCGGCCTATAGCCGACAGGCCCAAGAATGAGCCGGCGCGCACTGCTTGATGATTGCTTTCTGCATGACAAAGACCGCCTGCGCCATGATCAGGCGCTCGAGATTCTGCGTGACGGTCTGAAGCCGATCACCGGCAGCGAGACGGTTGCGCTTGTGGATGCGCTGGGGCGCGTCGCCGCACATGCGGTGACAGCACCTCGTCTGGTGCCGGCGTCCGACAATGCCGCCGTCGATGGTTGGGCCTTTTGCCATGCTGACTATGCATCGCGCAGTGGACGGCTTTCGGTCTATGGCCGCAGTGCGGCCGGCCATCCGTTAGAGAGAGCGGTGCCGCCTGGTTCGGCCGCGCGTATCTTCACCGGCGCGGTGATGCCTGGAGGGACCGATACGATCGCCATGCAGGAGGATGTCACCGTCGACGGTGACACCATCGCCGTCCCCGCGGGATTGAAACCAGGTGCAAACCGCCGGCGCGCCGGGGAAGACCTGGCCGAGGGTGCGGAGGTGATCGCTGCCAGACGTCGTCTGACACCCGCAGACATCGCTGCGATCGCCTCAACGGGCGCCGACAAAGTCCAAGTCCATACACCCCTGTCGGTCGCCGTCGCGTCAACGGGCGACGAGATCGTGGCGCCGGGCAGCGCCCTGCTCGGACCGGCCCAAGTCTATGACGCCAACCGTCCGCTGCTCCTGTCGCTGCTCGACGGTCTCCCCGCGTGCATCACTGATGGCGGGTTAATCCGCGACGATGCCGACACTGTTCGTGCGACGCTTCAGGATTTGGCCGAGCGCCATGACGTTTTGATTACGACCGGCGGGGCGAGCCTGGGTGAGGCCGACCATCTCGTCGAAACGCTCGATGAGCTGGGTACGCGCAAAGCCTGGCAGCTTGCGATCAAACCAGGCCGGCCGATGATGATCGGCCGGATCGGCGACTGCGCGGTGTTTGGATTACCGGGCAATCCGGTCGCGGCCTTTGTCTGTTTCCTGCTCTACGTGCGACCGGCACTGATCGTGCTGGCCGGCGGAGCGTGGCAGGAGCCTCAGCGCTATCCCCTGCCCGCGGGCTTTGACATGACCAAGAAGCCAGACCGGCGGGAGTTCCTACGCGGCATCCTGCGCGAGACGGAGCAGGGACTGGTCGTGGACAAATTTGCCCGCGACGGATCTGGCCTGATTACCGGCCTGCGGGAAGCGGATGGCCTGATCGAGATTTCGGAAGACGTGACGATGGTGTCGAAAAACGACACCATCTCCTTTGTCCCATTCGGCAGCTTCGGACTCGATGCGTGAACGTCAAAACAGGCTACGCAATGAATGTGAAGTCTGCTTCCGATAGCTCGATGTCCAAACCGAGATCATCTTCAACGATTGCGATCGTATCTCCGTTCGAATCGCGCACGGTGACAGCACCTGTCATATTGTCGTCGATCTGCAAGTCGGCAAAGCTCTGAGCGGTGGCAATTCTGGCCAGTTCGATCCTGTCTGTTCCATCCTCGAAATCCCGAACGAGGTGATCAGACGCGTTGCTGAAGACAAATGTGTCCGCGCTAGCGCCTCCAACTAAGGTCACGTCAGTCGAAGCCCCCGCTTCTAGACGGTCGTTGCCATTGCCTCCGACCAATAGCACGCCATTGGCATCGTTAGAGGTCAGCGTGTCATTGCCGTCGCCGCCTTCGAGAACGACCCCGTCACTGTTCGTTTCGATCATGTTGTCGAGCGCATTGCCGCGACCGGTCGTGCCTACCACGGCACTAAAAATAAACAGGTTCTCGATGAAATCCGGGAGGTCGAAAGAAACCGACGCATCGACCGAGTCTCTGCCACCAGGATTCGCTGTAGACCCGGTCGCAGGATCCTGCTCGCTGACAGTATCGGCAGTATTGTCGACAATGTAGATGTCGTTGCCGGCACCGCCGATCATGAGATCGCCGCCAAGCCCTCCAATGAGGGTGTCGTTTCCGGCACCGCCGTTCAACGTGTCGCCGCCGGTACCACCATTCAACCTATCGTCGCCGGTACCACCATTCAACACGTCATTGCCGGCATCACCATTCAACACATCGTCGCCGGCAAGACCTTGAAGGACATTCGCGATGGCATTGCCCGTGATGTTGTTGGCACTTGCATTGCCGTTTCCGTCGATTGAGAAATCGCCTGTGAGGACCAGGTTTTCGACGAAGTCCGGCAGCGTGAAGGAGATCGACGCCCGTACGCTATCCGTGCCGCCAGCGTCTCCCGTACTTCCGCTCTGCGTTTCATCGACCTGATCGTCCACGCTGTCGACGACATAGGTGTCATCGCCCGCGCGGCCACGCAGGACATCTCCGCCCTCGCCGCCATCAAGCCGGTTGTCAGCAGAATTACCGACGAGCGTCTCGGAGAACAGACTGCCCGTGCCGTTGATATCATCGGTGCCGGTCAGGATCAGCTGCTCAAGACCCTGGCTCAGTGTGAACGAGACGGATGCTTCAACAACGTCATTGTCGCCCTGGCCATTCCCATCTTCGACCCGATCGTTGATGTTGTCGACGATGAAACGGTCATTGCCGAAACCACCGATCATGGTGTCAGCGCCGGAGCCGCCATTCAGGAGGTCGTCGCCATTGTCGCCGCGCAAGATGTCATCCCCGCCTTGACCGCGCAGGATGTCATTGCCGTCTCCACCAGAGAGAACATCAGCGTCTCTGCCGCCGCGCAGATCGTCATCGCCGAAGCCGCCATCGAGAAGATCCTCTCCCTCACCGCCGAAGAGATCATCATCGTCGTCGCCGCCATTCAGCCTGTCGTCTCCACTATCGCCACGAAGGGTGTCACGGCCAGAATCTCCGAACAACAGGTCGTCACCATCGCCGCCACGGATGTCGTCGCGGCCATTTCCACCACTGATGAAATCATCTCCATCACCGCCGTCCAGCGTGTCGCTGCCGGACCCGCCGACGATGTTGTCCTGACCTTTATCGCCGGAGAGCTCATCATTTCCGGCGTCACCCCGCAGGGAGTCATTCCCATTGCCGCCACGCAGGACATCGTTGCCGCTATCGCCTTGTATTTCGTCACCGCCGGCATTTCCGGACAAGATGTCATTGCCCGCGCCACCGTCGAGTCTGTCGCCGCCGTCTCGCCCGAAGAGACGGTCATCGCCATCATTGCCATTGAGTCTGTTGGCACCATCATCACCGCGAATTGTATCGTCGCGGTCCGAGCCTTCGACGTTTTCGATGCGCGTGATCCGGTCTCGGGTGCCGTACGTGTCGATCCCGGTTCCATCGACAAGATCAACATCAACGCCGTTGCGTCCGGTTTCACGCTGATAGTTTAGCGTGTCACCGCCTCCCTGTGACACGGAAGATCCATTGCTTCGGCCGTCGATATCGTCACGGCCGCGAAAACCGAACAGTTCATCATCCCCATCGCTGCCGATGACCCTGTCATTGCCATTGAGGATTTTCCGAAGACCACTACCGCCAAAGCTATCTTCCGAAAGGCCAAGAAAACGGCCGAACATGAAGCCGAAGGCATCAAGAAAATCCCGGGCGCTCACATCCATATCGGTGATGCGCAGAACAGTATTGTTGTTGGAAATCAACCGGAATGTATCGACCGTGCCGCGGCGCAGCATGACGTCGTCGATGATCTCAAGACCGCGGCCCTCGACCTCGCCTGACAAAACGGACGGCCTGCCGCTTTCGTCAATGCTTGAAAGTTCAGATGAGACTTCCCGGCCATTCTGCCGCACGTCTTGAATTTCTGGAAAACTACTGAACGCAATCTCGTCGAAACTGCGAACCAAACGATAAACTGCCATGACCCCGCCCCCAATACGCAACTATCAGCGGGCAAACTCCCGCAGTCCAGATTGCCCATAGAGCTCTCCGACGACAGGGCCATGACCTCGCGATGACGGTTTCACGACATGGGCATGGACAATATGACGATCCCCCAAAACCGCGTTCTGCCACCGAACTGAAATCTTCCCGTTGCGCGTCGCGTGAAAATGATGATTTGATGACGAAATGGGCGTGACCGAAGAACGGGCATGACCGAGAGAAGCGGCCAGAGCGCCGCCAGAACGTTCAGCTCCGCCAACGACTTGCGGGCAAGCCAACAGAGAGGGACAGCATGAACCAGACCAAACGGGCCGTGAGATTGGCCGCTTCGACCGCACTTGTCGCGCTGATTGCCGCAGGCTCGGTCTTCGTCGCAACGGACGCGACTGCCGAGGATCCGCTGCAGATCCGCATCGGAACCGAGGGCGCCTACCCTCCGTTCAACAGCCTGACGGCGGATGGTGACCTCGTCGGCTTCGACATCGATATCGCCAATGCGCTGTGCGAAGAGATGCAGGCCGAGTGCGAGTTCGTTGTCCAGGACTGGGACGGCATGATCCCTGCCCTTTTGGCCAACAAGTTTGATGCCATCATCGCGTCGATGTCGATCACCGAGGAACGCATGGAACGCATCGACTTTTCCGGCAAGTATTACAACACCCCGCCGGCGATCGCGGTCCCGAAGGACTCCGAGATTGCGGGTGTTGCGCCGGAAGACCTTGCCGACATTACGATCGGCGCGCAGTCGGCGACGACACATTCGAACTATGCCGAGGAGAAGTTCCCCGACACCGAATTGCGGCTCTATCCGACTCCAGATGAATACAAGCTCGACATCGCGGCGGGCCGGATCGATGCGGTGATCGACGACGTTGTGGTGCTGTCGGAGTGGATCAACAGCGATGACGGCGCGTGCTGCATGGTGCTCGACGTCCTGGTGCCCGATCCGGTGATCAACGGCATCGGCGCCGGCATTGGCGTGCGCAAGGGCGAAGAAGAGCTTCGGGATGCCTTCAGCGCTGCAATCCAGGCGATCCGTGACAACGGTACCTATGAGGAAATCAACAACAAATACTTCGACTTCGACGTCTATGGCGGCTGATCGGCAGCAATCCGCCATTACGTCGTGACGAAACGCGTTGATCCATGCGGCGGGCGGGCCTTACCGTCCGCCGCCGGATAAGCGCTTATGTTGATCTCCGTCCAGTGGCGGGTGGGATCGTTGTTGCACTAACGCGGAAGCGGAGCGCGCAGTCGCGCGATAGTCCGGAGGCACTGTGAATGGAAGAAGCGTGGACGCTTCTCTCCTTCGGCCCGGAGGGCTGGGGCGACGAGATCGCCGCAGGCACTTTGCTGACGATTTCGCTTGCGCTTGCGACCCTGCCCTTTGGTCTTGCGCTCGGGTTTATGATCGCACTGGCCAAGAACTCCGACGAGCCGAGCCTCAGGGCGGCAGCTAATGTCTACACGACGATCTTCCGTGGTCTGCCCGAGCTTTTGACGCTTTTCATCGTCTATTATGGCGCGCAGATCCTGATCCAACAGATCATCGGTCTCGTCGCGCCCGGCACTTACATTGAGATCAACAGCTTCGTTGCTGGCATGGTGGCTCTGGGCTTTGTGTTCTCGTCCTATGCCAGCGAAGTGTTCCTGTCCGCCTTTAAGGGCATCAAGCACGGCCAGTATGAGGGTGCGCATGCGCTTGGGCTTGGGCGTTGGCCGACGATGCAGTTGGTCATCCTGCCGCAGCTCATCCGCCTCGCGCTGCCGGGCCTGTCCAATCTCTGGCTGATCCTCCTTAAGGACACAGCGCTCGTCTCGGTCATCGGATTGACAGACCTCCTGCGTCAGTCAGGTATCGCCGCTCGCGTCACCAAGGAGGCTTTTCTGTTCTTCGGCGTCGCCTGCCTGATCTATCTCGTTTTATCAATCATCTCCTCGATCGGCATCTCGCGGCTCGAAGCCTGGTCAAAGCGCGGTGAGGTGCGCTCATGACCGATGCGACAAGCCCAATGCCGCAGACGCTTGCGCCACCGGCTCCACCAAAGCGAGGCTGGACCAAGGCCAGGGTCGCCGGTCATGTTCTGCTCGGCCTATGGATTGCGGCCGGCGCAAGCCTCGTCCTCTATCTGGTCACTGCCTTCACGCCGGAATTCGCCGACCGTTATGCCCCGCGCATCCTCAGCGGCATTTTGGTGACGATCGAGCTTGTCGTCATCTCGACCGTCATCGGAGCTCTCATTTCGCTGCCCTTCACCTTCGGGCGGATGTCGAAGAACCCGATAATTGGCGGCATTTCCTATGCTTACGTCTATTTCTTCAGGGGAACGCCGCTCATTGCCCAGGTCTTCCTGATCTATTACGGAGCGGGCGAATTCCGCGGCTTCTTCGAGAGCCTCAGATTGTGGTGGTTCTTCTCGGACCCGTTCTACTGTGCGATCTTCGCTTTCTCGCTGAACACCTCAGCCTATCAGGCGGAAATCCTGCGCGGCGCAATTCAGAACATGCCACAAGGACAGTGGGAAGCCGGTGACGCACTCGGCCTGCCGCGCCACGTCACCTTCCTCAGGGTCATTTTGCCACAGGCGTTGATCGTTGCCCTCAGGCCCTATGGCAATGAGATCGTCCTGATGATCAAGGGGTCCGCGATCGCCTCGATCATCACCGTCTTCGATCTCATGGGAGAGACGCGGCGAGCGTTTTCACGATCCTTCGACTTCCAGATCTATCTCTGGGCCGCCGTCACCTATTTGATCATGGTCGAGACGTTGCGCCGGGTTTGGGACCGGCTTGAAGTCCGGTTGACGCGTCACCTTAAGCGCGTTGGCTGACAGCATCAGGATGATGCGCTAAGCGTCGGATCACATCTTTTCTGGGATGGCCGTTCCTGGTCGCCCTTCTCAATCGGTCTTCAGGAGGCAATAATGGCGAAGGTCGCGTTTCTCGGACTTGGCGTGATGGGCTATCCGATGGCGGGCTATCTCGGTTCGCGCGGTGGCCATGAGGTCACCGTGTACAACCGCACCGCGAGCAAGGCCGACAAATGGGTGGCCGAGCACGGCGGGAGACACGCACCAACGCCAAAGACCACAGCCGAGGGGTGCGACTTCGTTTTCGCCTGTGTCGGCAATGACGATGATCTGCGCCAGGTCACGATTGGCGATGATGGCGCATTTCATGGCATGTCGCCTGGCAGCATTTTTGTCGACAACACGACCGCCTCGGCCCATGTCGCGCGCGAACTCCAGGCGATTGCAGCCGATAAGGGCATCGGCTTCGTCGACGCGCCCGTCTCAGGTGGCCAGGCTGGCGCGGAGAACGGCGTTCTGACCGTGATGTGTGGCGGCACGGAGGCCGATTATGCGAAAGCCGAGCCGGTGATCCAGACCTTCGCCCGCATGGTCAAGCGCATCGGCGGGCCCGGCGCCGGCCAGCTGTGCAAGATGGTCAACCAGATCTCCATCGCAGGCCTCGTCCAGGGCCTCGCCGAGGGCATTCATTTCGCCCATAAATCCGACCTTGATGTCGCCGCCGTCATGGGCGTGATCTCCAAGGGCGCGGCACAGTCCTGGCAGATGGAAAACCGCTGGGAGACGATGGACAAAGGTGAATTCGATTTCGGCTTCGCCGTCGACTGGATGCGCAAGGATCTGTCGATCGTGCTCGAGGAAGCCCGCGGAAATGGCGCGAGTGTCCCTGTCACGGCGCTGGTCGACCAATTCTATGCCGAGATCCAGAAGATGGGCGGCAACCGTTGGGACACGTCGAGCTTGATCGCGCGTCTCGAACGGGACTGATCTGATCGGGGTTAGTCGGGCGGCGGCAGAGCGCCCGGTGGTGGGCCAAACAGCATCATGCCGAGAGGGCCGCCAGGCGCGGGGCCGCGGGCAGAGAGATCAAGCTCGCGGCGGACGTCATCAGGCAGCTCAGACACAGCCGTCAGCAGGACTTCATGGACGATGATCTGAAGCTCCGCTGAGCGCGCTCCGACCTCGTCCAAGGCCGCTGCAACCGCCTCTGCCTCATAGGGCTCAGCCCGAATAGCCGCTTCGAGCACACGCCGTGCATCGCCCAATGCTTTGAAGGCGGGCCGCAGCTGCTCACGATTGCCCAGAAAGGCCTCGCGAAAATGCGGGCGCGCCTCTTCCGGAATACGCTGGCGTAGTTCGGCGATGGCCGACAGCCCGGCCGGTGTGCTGGCGGCAAACCGCCAGGTCGCGAATAGCGCGCCGACGGTGAAGAAGTTCGCCACCACCGACAACAGCAAAGCGACGATCAACACAATCGCCCAAGGGCGGTTCAGATGCATGTCGCACCCCCCGCGGCGGCTGCACAGATAAACGGTCTTGCCATGGTGTGTCGCAGCTCAGTGTTCATAGTGCCATAAGGCTCGTCATATAGCTGCCATTGGCGACATCCAGCAGGCTGCCTGTTTCGGTCGCAGTCAGAAAGGCCGACATCACGAAGAAGCCCGCAGCAGACGCAACAGCACTTGCGGCTCCGCCACCAAGCAACAGTCTGAGTCCAGACATCCAGCCCGGCAAGACGACATCCTCTCGCGCCGCGGCCTGTATCCGCGTTGCAAGCCCAAGCGGGGCGCCGGGGACGGATACCGCATCGGTCAGCAGGGCATCGAAAGCCTGCGCCTGATCCAGACGTGCCCGTGCCGCGGAATCCATGGTCAAGAGAGCCTCGGCCGCCATCCGTTCATCGTCTGGCCAGCGCTTGACATCGCCGCCATGGAGATCAATCAACTGATCAAATCGGTCGTGGTCCATCGCATCACTCCACTGCCCTGTCCTAGCCCAAAAACCCGTTTCGATGGCCTCCAAGGGCCTTCATTGTCGCGCTTTCCGGGCGCGAAACCGGTTCCCACTTTCGCTGAACCCATCTCACTCCCCAGTCGCGCTTTCCGGACGCGAAACCGGTTCCCACTTTCGCTGAAAGCGCTCTATCAAATTTTATCACCCAGCTTTTCTCGCAGTTTACGCCGCGCCCTGACCAGGGCCTGTTCAACTGCACCAACACTCATGCCGAGGATCTCACCGATCTCCGGATTCGAGTGACCAGTCACCACTGACAGCAACAACGCGGCCCGTTGACGCTCCGGAAGGGCGGCGATTTCTTGCCGCGCCATCTCGACCGCCACGCGGCCCATGTGGTCGCGATCCGCACCCGGCGTCGGATCGGCGATCTGGTCGGCCTCTGCGAGATCGTCATGCCGCCGCCGCTTGGCGCGCCGCGACCGGTCGATACAGAGATTCATGACAATCCGGTGCAGCCATGTCGAGACCTTCGCCTTCCCTGGTTGCCAACGATCGGCAGACCGCCAGACCCGCAGAAAAGCCTCTTGGGCAATATCTTCAGCATCGGCTTGATTGCCAGTGAACCGGACTGCAAGACCATGAACACGATCGAGATTCTGAGCCACAAGCGTCGCAAAGGCGCGCTCATCACCCTTGGCGACGGCCACCATAAGCTTGGCATCCGCGTCCGTTTCGACTGCGGGCGCCACCTGTACCGTCGACCTCAGTGCCGTCACGCTATCGCGTCCTGCCTGTCCCCTGAAACACCCTAAGGATGTTACGGCATTGTCTCGCCGGCGCGTTCGGGGCAGCGCCTCCTGCTCCGAACGCATCGCCCGCCCTCGCAGCATAAGCGCTTCGGGAGCAGTGCGATATGCACAGTGCTTGACCGCAAAGGCCGACACCGATCTATCGCACTCAGTGACGACGCATGTCGCCGCGATGCGGCCCGCGACGGTCGCGCATATGGTCACGCACGCGCTCGATCTCCTCGGCGCTGACATCACCATCGCCATTCTCATCGATGCGCGTGAAGCCACGGCCGCGCGCTTCGACGAATTCACTTTCGTCGATCTGGCCGTCGCCATTGGTGTCCGGGTCGGGACGCTCCGACAGGAAGTTCATCATGAACTCGGGGCCAACCACAGGCGCCAAAGCCATCACATTGCGCATCGCCTCGATCGCGGCCTGGCGCGCCGCCTCGATCTCGTCATCGCTCAGAATGCCATCACCGTCGAGATCCATGGAGGTAAAGGCCTCGGCCCGGAGCGCGTCGATCTCGGCATCGGTCACCGCGCCGTCACCATCTGCATCAGCGGCACCGAGCATGCGCTCAAAGCCACCGCGCATCATCTCACGCGGCGCATCGGCCACAGCAATGCCCGTCGTCAGAACAAGTGCGGAAAGAGCGGTCGCAATCGTCTTCTTCATCTCGTGACCTTTTCATGTCGTTGGAATATGCGAGCGCTGTATCGTGCTCATCGGTTTCAACGACGCCGGTCATGAGGTCCTACGCAAAGATACAGGAAAATCAGATGTAGCGTGTCTCTCACGAGCCATCGGCAAGACTCGTGCTTTACCCATTGTTAGCGCCGATACTTCTTTATGCGTGCATAAACAAGATTGCGAGCACGCAAAGATGGCAAATCTCGATTTCGATGACTTGATGACCCTCGCCGCTGAGCCAAGCAGTGACGCAAGACGCAGGTTGCTCAGGGGCCTTACCGATCTGTTCCTGGCAGAAGCAAAGACAGCAACACATGACGAATGCGAGACTTTCGGCGATCTCGCACGCAAGATCAGCCAGGAGGTTGATGTTGCGAGCCGGGCAGAATTGTCCGAGCGGATCGCCATCGTTGACGAAACGCCGCATAACCTTGTCGCACAGCTTGCACAGGACGATGCGATCGACGTCGCAGCCCCGATTCTGGAGCACTCAACCGTCCTAACCGACGATGATCTGGTTGCGATCACCGAGGCCGAGGGCGAAGATCACATGCTCGCCATCTCCAAACGCGCAACACTGTCCGAGATCGTCACGGACCGGCTGGTGCAGCACGGGACGACACCCGTCCTGCGCACCGTCTCGGGCAATCACGGAGCACGGTTCTCAGCCAAGGGCGCCAACATGCTCGTTGAGCGCGCCAAAGGCGACCGCACAATCATCGGCAATCTATATGAACGCCAAGACGTGCCGAAAGCCGCCGCCAAGTCCGTCGAGCGCATCGTCTTCAACGATTCAGAGCTCGGTAACGCGTTGCGTAAACGCCGTGTCAAACGGCTCACGGAAAGCCTTGCGGCCACGTTTACTCAACTTTCCGGCATGGAGCCGCGCGAGATTGCCGAAATCATCCAGCGCGGCAAGCCGGATATGATCGCCATCATTGCCCGCGCGGTCGACTTCGATCGCGGCGATCTCAGACTCGTGCTTGAAGACAGATTAGAAAGGTCAAGCGAGTCGGGCGCGATTCTGCACCAGACCCTCGAGAAGTTCGACGCCATGCCGCAAGAGAACGCCCGCCGCGTGGCAACCTTCCTAAAGGTGCGCAAGGCGGTCGCCTGAAACAGCTCCGCCTCCGAACGCTTAGATGCCCTCGCCGAGGTAGCGCTCGTCGTGCAGCAACTGGTCCATCGACAAGGCCGGCTCGGTGCATCCCGCTTCACCCACGACCTTGGCCGGAACGCCGGCCACCGTGACCGCCTTGGGCACATCCTTGAGCACGACGGAACCGGCCGCGATACGCGAGCATGCGCCGATCCGGATGTTGCCGAGGATTTTGGCACCGGCTCCGATCAGCACGCCAAAGCCGACCTTCGGATGACGATCACCGCCCTCCTTGCCGCTGCCGCCGAGCGTGACGGTATGCAGGATCGAGACCTCGTCGGCGATCTCCGCCGTTTCCCCCACAACGATCCCCGTCGCATGGTCGAACATGATGCCCTTGCCGATCTTGGCGGCCGGATGCATGTCGACACCGAAGACCGCACTCGCACGGCTTTGAAGATAGAGCGCAAAGTCCTTGCGCCCCTTGCGCCACAGCCAATGCGCCAGACGATGGCTCTGCAGCGCGTGAAACCCTTTGAAATAGAGCACCGGCTCGATGACGCGGCTACAAGCCGGATCACGCTCGCGGACGGCGACGATATCTGCCCGAATGCCCTTACGGATCTCGGGATCGTCTTCAAGCGCCTCCGCGAAGGCCTGCTGGATTAGATTGGCCGGCACATAAGGATGGTCGAGACGACCTGCGACCCGATGCGCCACCGCCTTTTCGAGTGACGTCTCATTGAGGATGGCGGCGGTGACAAGCACGGCCAGAGACGGTTCGGCTGCAATCATCGCTTTTGCGTCCTGAAGCAGCGCCGTCCACAAGGGATCGACAACGGCCACGGCATCGGCGCGCTCAACAGACGACTCTCGCACATCCGCACGTGTTTCAACCTTTGGAATCGACGTCATGGCGATCATCCACTTCATGCTGGTGACGTCACAAGACACAAAATATAGGCTCCGCGGCCAGCAGACACAATTCCAGACGACCATGCGTCAGGACATAAAGAGGATAGACCATCATGAGCGAACGCCGCACGACGTCGAGCCCGCATATCAGCTACATAATGGCTCCGCCCATCGGCACGATCGTCCTCGACCATCCGGCTCGGCGAAATGCGCTGAGTCTCGACATGTGGCAGGCCCTGCCGGAAGCGATTGCCGCCCTGGAAGCGGATTCAAGCATCCGGGCCATCCTGCTGAAGGGCGAAGGTGACGCCTTCGCCGCCGGTGCCGACATCAGCGAATTCACCACGCATCGCAAGGATGCCGCCTCGGCGCGCGCGTATGAGCAGATCAATGTCGCAGCGTTTCGGGCGCTGTCGGACGCCGCGCGGCCAACGATCGCAGCTATTCATGGCTTCTGCATGGGCGGCGGAATGGGTCTGGCGGCGGCCTGCGATCTTAGGATCGCCCAAGATGACGCGGTGTTTGCGGTACCCGCCGCCCGGCTCGGCCTTGGCTATCCGGTCGATGGCGTGGTCGACGTCCTGTCACTAATCGGCCGCGCCAAGACCCTCGATCTCGTCATGACCGCGCGACGCGTCGGGGCGCATGAGGCCAAGGAAATTGGTTTTCTCGACTACCTCGTGCCCGAGGGCGCGCTCGACGAAGAGGCTGCGACGCTGGCGCGGACCATTTCGCAGAATGCACCGCTATCGATCCGTGCCATCCGCAACACGACGCGGGCCCTGATCCGGGCCGGTATGACAGATGAACTGCGTGCCGAACTGGCCGCTCTCGTCGATGCCTGTTATGACAGCCGCGACTATCACGAAGGCGTTGCAGCCTTCCTCGAAAAGCGTCACGCCAGGTTTCATGGTGAGTGAGTGCTTAGAGAAGATCGTCAGGTGCTGTCAGAGCGTTTTCGGCGAAACCTGAATCACTAAACATGCTCTATCTTTTTGATTTCAAAATGTTCTTATCTCAAACTCGCAGACGTTTTCGAGACCATGCTCTAGACGTCGGCGACGAACTCCAGGATCGCATCGGTGAACGCATCGTTCTGATCACCGGCGACCATGTGACCTGCGCCCGAGACATCGACAAAGCGGGCATGAGGCGCAAGTTCGAGAAACTCGCGCGCGTGCTCGAGGCCGACGAGATCACTGCCCTGACCTCGTACCAACAAGGACGGCACAGCCAGCGCCCGTGCCGCCTCGATCAATCGCGCTTCAGCACGCTCCGTTTCGGTCTCGACGCTCATCGCGCCCTCGAGAAAGCGCGGGTCCCAATGCCATCGATAACGTCCGTCGGTCCCCTGGCGCAGGTTCTTGGCGAGCCCGCTTGGCGTCGGCAACCGCTTCCTGTGTGGCAGATAGCTGCGGATCGCATCCGCCGCCTCGTCCAGCGTTGCGAACCCTTCTTCGAGATTTTCGCGC
>JBCBSK010000100.1:0-14267 GCA_039819185.1 Pseudomonadota bacterium
GATTGACGGCACGGTTGGCTTCGATCCGGCGGCTGTCGTGAAACGGTCGCGAGGCGTCTCGGCTCAACTGAACACCGGCGTCGGGTTCCTGCTCAAAAAGAACAAGGTCGACGTGATTTGGGGCGAGGCCAAGATCACCAAGCCCGGCGAGATCGTGGTCAGCGCGCCGTCCAAGCCCGCTGTCGAACCAGCCCACCCCGACCCGAAGGGGACGAAGGGACACGGCACCTATCAAGCCAAGCACATCGTGGTCGCGACCGGGGCCAGGCCGCGCGTTTTGCCGGGGCTCGAGCCGGATGGCAAACAGGTCTGGACCTATTTCGAGGCCATGGTGCCGCCGGAGATGCCGAAGTCGCTCTTGGTCGTTGGCTCAGGCGCTATCGGCATCGAATTCGCTAGCTTCTACAAGACCATGGGTGCCGACGTCACCGTCATCGAGCTGATGCCGAAGATCCTGCCAGTCGAGGATGACGAGATCTCGGACCTGGCGCGGAAGCGCTTCGAAAAGCAAGGCATCAAGATCCACACCGAGGCCAAGGTCACCAAGCTCGACAAACAGACCGCAGGCGTGACAGCCACGGTGGAGCTGAAGGGTGGCAAGGTCGAGAGTCTGACCGTAGATAAGGTCATCTCCGCCGTTGGTGTCGTTGGCAATGTCGAGGGGCTCGGCCTTGAAGGCTTGGGCGTTCAAATGGAACGCGGCACGATCGTCGCCGACGGCTACGGCCGTACCAATGTCCCCAGTGTTTATGCCATCGGGGATGTCGCAGGCCCGCCCATGCTGGCGCACAAGGCCGAGCATGAGGGTGTGATCTGCGTTGAGAAGATCGCTGGCCTGGATGCCCACCCGATGGATAAGCTGAAGATCCCGGGCTGCACCTACTGCCACCCCCAGGTCGCCTCGGTTGGTTTGACGGAAGCCAAGGCCAAAGAGGCCGGCCACGAGATCAAGGTTGGCCGCTTTCCCTTCATCGGCAATGGTAAGGCGATCGCGCTTGGCGAGCCGGATGGGCTGATCAAGACGATCTTCGATGCCAAGACGGGACAGCTTCTGGGTGCGCATATGATCGGCGCCGAGGTCACCGAGCTCATTCAGGGCTACGTCGTCGCGATGACCCTTGAGACGACCGAGGAAGAGCTAATGCATACGGTCTTCCCGCATCCGACGCTCTCGGAGATGATGCATGAGAGCGTTCTCGACGCGTATGGCCGCGTCATCCATATGTAAGACATTGCGTCCCATTGACCGGTTCGCTTTGCGGCGTCGTGCCCGATTGCCGGGCGCGACTCTATCCGTCACACTGATGCAGAGCGAAAGCCGCTATACTGTCCGAGCAGGGGATGGGCAGTCTGCGGTGCCGATATGCATGGGGGATCGAATATGCTGACACGGATGTTTGCTGCTGCTGCCCTTATGCTGACCACAACCTTGGCCGGCATGACCACCGCAACGACACCGGCACAGGCGGATTCCTGCTGGGACCACAATGGCTCGTTGATGCGGCTTCAGGCCCAAGGGAACCAACGCTGGCTCTATTACGAAGTGCCGCGTGAGGTTTTGCGCAACGCCGGCGTTACAACGGGCACGCTGCTCTTTAGCGGCGTCAAGAATGGCAATTGGTATTCGGGGACGGCGCGCGTCTATTCGCGCTTTTGTCCAGATGCGCCGCTTGAATACTATGTCGAGGGGCCGGTGCGTGGTGATCAGTTGCAGGTCACGGTGCAAGGTAGCCGCGAGGTCTATGAGCAATGCCAGGCGACTGGGCGCTACACGACCGATACGCTGGTCTTCACCTATAGCCACGACTGCTGAGGAGGCTATCTGCAATGTTTAGTCTGGTTTATTTTCTGGTTATCGGTCTCGTAGCTGGTCTGTTGGCCGCGCGGGTGATGAATGTCGATCAACCTTGGTATATGAGCATGCTGATCGGCATGGTCGGCGCGATCGTTGGCGGCGTCCTTGGTCTGATCGTCGACATCCGTAACATCCCGCTTCTTGGCGAACTCGTGATGGCGACCCTCGGCGCGATCCTGTGCCTGTGGGCCTGGAGCATCTATTCAAGCCGTAAACGTTGATCCGGCAGAATGCACATTGCCGGCGGGCATGAGATATGCGCAAACCGAGCGGGCACTGGTGTTGTGCCGCCAAGCACCTAGATTGATGCGTTGAAACTGGTTACCAATCCAGTGTCAGCCATCAGGATACAAATGGTCACGCTCCTCGACCGTAGTACGGATATCTCCGCCAGACCCCGCCATCCCGAGAAGGCGCATCGTCCGGACAGCGAGATCTTGCGCAAGCCCGAGTGGATTCGCGTCAAGGCGCCGGGCTCTCCTGTCTACAAGGAGACGATGGACATCGTCCGCTCGCACGGGCTGAACACCGTGTGCGAGGAGGCTGGTTGTCCGAACATTGGCGAATGCTGGTCGCAGAGGCATGCGACCTTCATGATCATGGGCGAGACGTGCACGCGCGCCTGCGCATTCTGCAACGTTCGAACCGGTCTGCCGGATGCCCTGGACTTGGACGAGCCGCGCCGTGTCGCCGACGCGGTCGCAAAGCTCGGGCTTGAACATGTTGTCATCACATCGGTCGACCGGGATGACCTTGATGACGGCGGTGCGCAACACTTCGCCGATGTTATAACAGCGATCCGCGCGGCCCGGCCCGAGACCACGATCGAGATCCTGACACCGGATTTCCTCCGAAAGCCGGGCGCTGTCGAGGTGGTCGTCGCGGCGAAACCCGATGTTTTCAACCACAACCTCGAAACGGTGCCGTCGCTCTATCTGACGGTCAGGCCCGGTGCGCGCTATTTCCACTCGCTGCGCCTGTTGCAGGAGGTCAAGGAACGCGATCCGGACATGTTCACCAAGTCCGGTATCATGGTGGGCCTTGGCGAAGAACGCAATGAAGTGCTTCAGGTGATGGATGACATGCGGGCTGCCGATATCGACTTCCTGACCATTGGCCAGTATCTCCAGCCGACCCGCAAGCATCATCCTGTCAAAGCCTATGTCACGCCGGATATGTTCTCTGCCTATGAGACAGTGGCGCGCGCCAAGGGCTTCCTGATGGTATCTGCTTCGCCGCTGACACGATCGTCCTATCATGCGGGTGACGATTTCGCCCGACTGCGAGCCGCCAGGCGCGCGCAGATAGGACAGTAGGTCCTCGTGAAAACCTTTGAGACCGCCCGCGAAGTCGGCCATTCCGCCGACGACATGTTCGCACTCGTCGCCGATGTCGAACGCTACCCCGAATTCGTTCCACTTTGCGCCAATCTCGTAATTCGCAGCCGGACGGCGGACAAGGACGGCCATCAGGTTCTCACCGCCGATATGACGGTCGCCTACAAGCTGTTGCGCGAAACCTTTACCAGTCAGGTGACGCTCGTTCCCGACGCGCATCGCATTCTGGTGCGGTATATTGATGGGCCGTTCAAATCGCTGGAAAATCGCTGGCAGTTCGAGCCTGTCGATGCCGAGCGCTGCCAAGTGCAGTTCTATCTCGCCTATGCGATGAAAAGCAGATTGTTCGAGCGCCTTGCGGGGGCGGTCTTCGACCGGGCCTTCGGCAGTTTCGCCGATGCATTCGAGCGCCGCGCCGACAAGATTTACAACTCGCGCGAAAGACGCCGGCGCAGTCGGGCAGAGGTCTGATCCGGATCAGGCTGTTTTCGTCAAGTTCGCAAGGCGCTCAAGGATCATTGATAAGGCCTTGTCGACAGTTGCCCGCCGGATCGCAGCGCGGCCCTCGTCGGGGAAGACGACGCCTTCGAGCTTGCTGCCATCGCGATCCGCAAGGCCAAGATAGACAAGCCCCACAGGTTTGGCCTGCGTCGCACCACCGGGGCCAGCAATGCCGGTAACAGCTACACTCAGCGCCGCCTGTGACCGCGCCAGCGCGCCTTGTGCCATGGCCTCGGCGACTTCTGCACTGACCGCACCATGCGCATCAATCAGATTGGGATCGACGCCGAGCATCTCCTGTTTCGCTTCATTGGAATAGGTGACGAAACCGCGATCGACGACCGCCGAGGAACCGGCGATGTCAGTGAGAGCTGCTGCGATCATGCCGCCAGTACAGGATTCCGCGGTTGCGATCATAATCCCGTGCGCCGCGGCAGCATCAAGTACCGCAGTCGCCAAACGCTCCGTTTCACTCATCATCAGGTCTCCGATATGGGGGAGAGCGGCAACTGGATCGTTGCTGTGGCAAGCGCTGCAATGCCTTCAGCACGACCTGTGAAGCCAAGCCGTTCGGTCGTCGTCGCCTTGATGCTGATCCGGTCTGACGAAATGCCAAGCAGCGGGGCCAGCGTTGTGGTCATTTGATTGCGCCAAGGGCCAATCTTCGGCGCTTCACAAATCACCGTCACGTCGACATGAACGATCCGGCCATTGCGGGCTGTCACACGATCGCGGGCAAAGGTCAGGAATTGGTCGGAGCTTGCGCCTTTCCATCGAGGGTCGGACGGCGGGAAGTGAGTGCCGATATCCCCATCGGCCAGCGCCCCAAACAAGGCATCGGTGATCGTATGCAGCCCGACATCGGCATCGGAATGACCAACCAAGCCCCGATCGAAGGGAATCTTGACACCGCACAACATGACATGATCACCAGGACCGAAGGCATGCACATCGAAGCCCTGTCCGGTCCGCGTCTCCCAAATCGTAGCGGGCATTGACGTATCCGCTTTCATGTCCCGTCGCAGGATCGCGTCGGCGCGAGTGATGTCTTCCGCATAGGTGATCTTGAGATTGTCCGGCTGCCCGGCCACGGCAACCACCTCTCCACCGGCTGCTTCAAGGACCTGGGCATCATCGGTCAGATCGATCCGTTGTGCCATGGCCCGGTGGGCCGCAAGGATATCTGGAAATCGAAAGCCTTGCGGCGTCTGGACGGCGCCGTAGCGCCGGCGATCAGCGACCGGACCTAGCGCACCATCCTCGGAGAGGGTTCTCAGCGTGTCAGGTAGCGGCGCAACAGGAATGACGCCGGCGGCGCCTCTTGTCAGTGCACCGGTCACGGCGTCGATGAGCGCTGCGCTCACGAAAGGGCGTGCCGCGTCATGAATCAGCACAGCATCTGGCGGATCATTTGACAGCGCGTCTAGACCAGCCAGGACGGAAGCCTGTCGAGTTGTACCGCCCATAACAGATGGCAGGATCGACACGGACCCCACCGGCAAATCAACAACAACCGATGTGAATGCGTCGTGATGATCGGGATGAATGACCGGCTGTATGCGCCGTAGCGCAGTATGGCTCAAAAACCGGCTCAGCGTCCAAGCGAGCAGGGGGCGGCCGGCAACCGGCTGATACTGTTTGGGCAGTCCGGTGCCGTCGTCGGCAGCACGCGTGCCCGTTCCGGCGGCAACAAGGATGACATCGGTCGTGTGCATAACGCGCGTGGTCTCGCGGTCCCAATCAAGGGCGCGCCCGCGCGCCAACTGAACGGATGGGTAGCCGGAACCGGGCGTTTATGTCCAATACATCACCATGGCATTGCGCATAGAGCCAATTTGACTACACTCTAGGCAACATCAAGGATGCCCAGTTTATGAGCAGTGTCATCGAGCATCGGTCTGCCACTCCTGCGGCCCCCTGGCATATCGGCACTGTCCCGGTAACGGGACGGGTTTTGCTCGCGCCGATGGCGGGCATTACCGACGCGCCATTCCGTGACATCGCCGGTAGCTTTGGTGCGCCTTACTGTGTTTCGGAGATGATTGCGAGCGCGGCCCTTGCGGACGGCGATTCCAATATGTGGCGCAAGGCACGCGCCGGTCGTGGCGTGCCGAACGTCATCCAACTCGCAGGCTGGGATCCGGTCTGGATGGCGCATGGGGCACAGCTGGCAGAGGATACTGGCGCTGATATCATCGATATCAATCTCGGCTGCCCCAACAAGCGTGTGACCAATCGTCTCGCTGGATCGGCCCTGATGGAAGACCCGGACGCGGCCCTGAGGCTGATTGAGGCCGTGGTCGAAGCCGTTTCCGTGCCTGTCACCGTCAAGATGCGGCTTGGCTGGTCCAAGACAGGGCGGAATGCGCCGGAGATCGCGCGCGCTGCGACCGGTGCGGGCGTGTCGATGATCGCTGTCCATGGCCGGACGCGCTGTCAGTACTACAAGGGATCCGCCGATTGGGACGCTGTCGCGGAGGTCGTGGATGCCGTCAACGTGCCGGTTGTTGTCAACGGTGACATCCAGTCTCTGGAGGACTGCCGCGACGCACTGCGGCGGTCAGGGGCTTTCGCCGTCATGGTCGGGCGCGGCGCCCAAGGGCGGCCTTGGGTGATTGGACAATGGAGCGCCACCCTCGAAGGACGTGACACGCCACCTGCGCCCGGGCGCCATGAGGTAAGCCTATTGCTGCGAAGACATGTCGAACAGTGTTTGGAGCACTATGGCCACGAGCTTGGGCGGCGTGTTGCCCGCAAGCATCTTGCCTGGACGTTCGACCGGCTCTGGCCAGGTCTACGCGCCAGTGCCGAGGGACGCGCTTTGCTGACAACCGATGATCTGTCCGTTCTCTGGATAGGTCTTGCACGACTCGGCGACGATGCCTTTGCCCGAGAGGCGGCCTAATGGCGGGTGTGGCGCAAGCACAGACCAGCCAAGCCGCGCAGCCGCTGTCTGATGCAGTGCTATCCGCGTTGCCGCACCCGGTCGTTCTGGTTGATGGGGCGAGCCGGATCCGTCTCGTCAATGATGCGGCGGAACAGTTCTTCCAGTCGAGTCGACGGGTCCTGATAGGCCGGCAGATGGAGAAGGTGCTGCCCTTCGGGAGTCCGCTCCTGTCGCTGATTGACCAGGCCCGCGAACGCCGCGCCACGATCGTTGAATATCGGGTCGATGTCGGAACGCCAAGGACAGGCGGCGAACGGCTGTCTGACATTTTTGTCTCCCCGCTCGTCGACCAGCCCGACCATGTCGCTATCCTGTTTCAGGAACGCTCGATCGCCGAAAAATTTGACCGCCAGCTGACCCATCGTGGGGCCGCACGCAGCGTGTCGGCGCTTGCAAGCATGTTGGCGCATGAGATCAAGAACCCGCTGTCGGGAATACGCGGCGCGGCACAGTTGATGGAAGCGACTGTGGGCGAGGACGACCGGGCGCTGACCCGGCTGATCCGTGACGAGGCTGACCGCATCGTCAAACTGGTTGATCGCATGGAGGTCTTCTCCGATGAGCGCCCCGTTGAGCGTGAACCAGTCAACATTCATGCCGTGCTCGATCACGTGCGCCGCCTTGCCGAGACAGGTTTCGGCGCGGGTCTGCGCTTCGTCGAGGACTTTGATCCCTCGCTGCCACCAGTTCCCGGAGATCGGGATCAGCTTGTTCAAGTGTTTCTCAATCTCGTAAAAAATGCCGCCGAAGCGATCGGGCCGAACGCCACAGATGGTGAGATCTGCTTGACCACAGCCTTCAGGCCCGGTGTGCGTTTGTCTGTCCCCGGTACACGGGAACGGGTCAGCCTGCCGCTTGAGATCTGTGTTATCGACAATGGGCCGGGCGTCCCGTCCGAGATTGTGCCACACCTGTTCGACGCTTTCGTTACGACCAAGGAGAGTGGCAGCGGGCTTGGCCTGGCTCTCGTCGCCAAGATCGTCGGCAATCACGGCGGGGTCGTCGAATGCGAGTCGCACCCACGCCATACTGTATTCCGGATTCTGATGCCGGTCTGGGATGCGTCTTCGACCAAGCACCATGAGGAGATTTAGACCATGCCATCCGGGCGGGTTCTCGTCGCCGATGACGATGCGGCTATCAGGACGGTGCTGAACCAAGCACTGTCGCGCGTCGGTTATGAGGTCAAGACCACATCAAATGCCGCAACCTTATGGCGCTGGGTCAGCAAAGGGGAGGGGGATGTCGTCGTCACTGATGTCGTGATGCCAGACGAAAATGCCTTCGATCTCTTGCCGCGAATCAAACGCGGTCGACCGGATCTGCCGGTCATCGTGATGAGCGCGCAGAACACCTTCATGACGGCGATCCGGGCCTCTGAGAAAGGCGCTTTCGAATATCTGCCGAAACCCTTCGATCTCAACGAACTCGTGTCGATCGTCGGCAGGGCGCTGGCTGCGCCAAAGACCGAACGTCGCATCAACGGCGCCACCGAAGACAGCATACCTCTGGTCGGCCGGTCCGCCGCCATGCAAGATATTTATCGCGTGCTGGCGCGCCTCATGCAGACCGATTTGACGGTGATGATCTCCGGTGAATCAGGAACCGGGAAGGAGCTTGTCGCCCGCGCGCTGCATGATTTCGGCAAGCGCTCGAATGGCCCGTTTGTTGCGATCAACATGGCGGCAATCCCGCGTGACCTGATCGAGGCGGAACTCTTTGGACACGAAAAGGGCGCGTTCACGGGTGCCCAGAGCCGCAGCGCCGGTCAGTTCGAGCAAGCCGAGGGCGGCACCCTGTTCCTCGACGAAATCGGCGATATGCCGATGGAAGCGCAGACCCGGTTGCTTCGCGTCCTACAGGAGGGCGAGTACACGACCGTCGGAGGCCGGGTGCCGATCCAGACCGATGTCCGGATCATCGCCGCAACCAACAAGGACCTTCGCCAACTGATCAATCAGGGCCTGTTCCGGGAAGACCTGTTCTACAGGCTCAATGTTGTACCGGTGCGTTTGCCGCCCTTGCGTGAGCGCGTCGAAGACATCCCGGACTTGGTCCGACATTTCTTTGCGCAGATTGAGCGCGAGGGACTGGCTGCAAAATCCCTTGAAACGGCCGCGTTTGAGCGCCTCAAGAGTTATCGTTGGCCGGGGAATGTCCGTGAGTTGGAGAATTTCGTCCGCAGGCTGGCCGCACTCTATCCCCAAGATATGATCAGTGTTGCAACAGTAGAGAGTGAACTGGCCGGGTTGAATGAACCGATCTCGGAGCCAGAGCCGACTTCGGACAGCAATCTGTCCGGCGCGGTCGAGCGTCATTTGCAAGGTTATTTCGCCGATTATGGCGATCAATTGCCGCCACCAGGTCTCTATCACCGGATCTTGCGCGAAATCGAGCCACCGCTCATCGGGGCAGCGCTGGCAGCGACACGCGGCAATCAGATCCGCGCGGCCGAGCTTCTGGGCTTGAACCGCAACACGCTGCGCAAGAAGATCCGCGACCTCGACATCCCGGTCATTCGCGGTGGGCGGTGACGCCGAAAACTACGTATAGGGTACCAGAAACCACGCTGTGCCATAATTGCAACAATGTTGTTGCGTTGCGTCTCTTGGCCCGGCATGGTCGGGCGCTTGCCGATCATCACTAGATAGCGCGGGTGTCTTGGTCACCGTTTCCTACGCAGATACTCCTGACACATCGCCGCGTCCGGACACGGCGCGAGGCGCTGCGCCATCTGCGCAGGAGCGCCGGAGGGGGGTGTCGGTCGCAGCGATCGTTGGCGGTGTCTCGATGGTTGGGGCGCTGTTGTCGGCAATCACGACCTTCGTGGTGTTGACAGGGCTGTCGCCAGTGCGACCGACCGGCCTGGTCATCGCGGTCTTGGTCGTCGTCAACATCGCCTTCGTGATCGGCCTGACGGGCTGCATTCTGTCGGAAGTCTTCAATCTAGTACGCGCTCGCAGGCGCGGCACGGCGGGCGCTCGGCTGCATGTTCGTATCGTGGGATTGTTTGCAATTGTTGCTGCCGTGCCGGCCGTTCTAGTGGCCTTGGTTGCCATCGTGACGCTCGAACGAGGCCTTGACGCCTGGTTTTCCGAACGGACTCAGGCGATTGTCGACACCTCGCTGACGGTGGCCAATGCCTATGTTAGTGAGCATGGCCAAGTTATCCGTTCCGACCTTCTGGCGATGGCCAACGAGATAAACCGGGCGCACGCGCTCTATGAGCGTCAACCGGAACAGTTCCAGCAGGTGTTTGACACCTTGGCATCGATCCGCGCTTTCGCAGGCGCATACATTCTCGATGGCAATGGTGAAATCCTGGTCGAAATGACCCGATCTGACGGCCGCGACTTTCAGCTTCCGCCACCTGGTGCCGTCGAGCCGGCGCGCGAGGGACAGGTCGTCCTCATCGCGCCCGGCGTGACCGATTATGTTGGTGGGTTCGTCTTCCTGCCGTCCTTTGATGATGCGTTTCTCTTTGTGGTTCGAGCGATCGATGAACGCGTCATCGGCTATCTTCGACTGACGCAGGCGAACGTGGAGGAATACCAACAACTCAGGCAGCGCCGCGCAGGCTCTCAGATCGCTTTCGGCATGGCCTATTTCGGGGTCACGTTGACGCTTCTTCTGGCGGCCGTTTGGGTTGGAATCGGCTTTGCCAATCGCCTCGTCGCGCCGATCCGGCTCTTGATCGGCGCGTCACGGGAAGTCGCGCGCGGCAATCTCGATGCTCGCGTTCCGGCCCATCGCAGTGAGGGTGATCTGTCGGGCCTGACACTGACCTTCAACCAGATGACGTCGGAACTGAAGAGCCAGCGCAATGAACTCCTGACCGTCAACCGCGAGATGGACGATCGCCGCCGCTTTATCGAGACGGTTCTGGCTGGCGTGCCAGCCGGCGTGATCGGCGTAGATGCCGCAGGGCGGATCACGATCGCCAACCGGACGGCCCGTGAACTTGTCGGCGCCCAAGATGTGTTTGGAAAACCCATCGTCGAGGCTCTGCCGGAGATCTCCGATCTCGTACAGCAGGCGGAACTGGATCGTAGCACGCTGGTTCAGGACCAAGTCTCGATCACCCGCGGTGGCAAGGAGCGCATCGTTGCAATTCGTGTGGCACCTGAACGTAGCGACCCCGCCGACCACAGCCTGGTTGTCACGCTCGATGACATCACCGACCTGATTCAGGCCCAGCGTACGTCGGCCTGGGCCGATGTTGCACGCCGCATCGCCCACGAGATCAAGAATCCGCTGACACCGATCCAATTGTCGGCGGAGCGGTTGAAGCGGAAGTATGGCCGTGTGATCACCGATGATCGTGACGTGTTCGATCAGTGCACCGACACGATTATCCGCCAGGTCGGCGATATCGGCCGCATGGTTGATGAATTCTCGACATTTGCCCGCATGCCGAAACCCTCTTTCTCGACGGCCAATGTCGCGACGGTTGTCCGGGAAACCGTGTTCATGATGCAGGTGGCCAATCCGGACCTGGAGATCTCGCTGTCGGTGCCGGAAGAGCCAGTGACCGCGCGTTTTGATGCTCGGCTCGTTGCACAAGCTCTGACCAACATCATCAAGAACGCGACCGAAGCGATTGCCGCGATCGAACGTCCGGACACAGAAGATCAAGGCCGGATTGATGTCCGTCTTCGCGACGTGGACGGCAAGGTTCAGATTGATGTCATCGACAATGGCATCGGCCTGCCGACGGAAAACCGCCACCGTTTGCTGGAACCTTATGTAACGCATCGCGAAAAGGGGACCGGCCTCGGGCTCGCCATCGTGCGCCGGATTCTCGAAGAACATGATGGGACACTTGACTTGACCGATGCGCCGGCGGTCGCTTCGGGCGGGCGCGGCGCGCTTGTGCGATTAAGCTTTCCGATCGCGGCCAATGGTGGCGACGAGACAGACGACAATCACAGCGCGGGCAGGGGCCCGTCCCAAACGGATGCCGGAGACATCTCCGGGGACGGACAAAAACAACGGAGCATGGTGTGACAGGAGACGTGCTGGTCATCGACGACGAGGCGGATATCCGTGATCTCGTCGCCGGCATTCTCGAGGATGAAGGCTATGCTGCGCGCACAGCCGGAGACAGCGAGTCCGCGCTTGCCGAAATCGTCGGCCGGCGGCCATCGCTGATCTTTCTCGATATCTGGCTGCAAGGGAGCCGGCTCGACGGGCTTGAACTGCTTGATGTCATCAGAACCGAGCACCCGGTCGTGCCGGTTGTGATGATCAGCGGGCATGGCACGATCGAGACCGCCGTGTCTGCCATCAAGCGTGGCGCATTTGACTACATTGAAAAACCGTTCAAGGCCGACCGGTTGATCCTGATCGCACAGCGCGCTCATGAAGCCAGCATGCTGCAGCGTGAGGTCAGGACGCTACGGGAAAAGTCGGGCGAGACGTTGGACCTGCTGGGGGCTGCGACACCGACCAATCAATTGCGCCAGACGCTCGACCGGATCGCCCCAACCAACAGCCGTGTCCTGATCAGTGGGCCGTCCGGTGCGGGCAAGGAATTGGCCGCGCGTATCCTGCACGGAAAGTCCCTGCGGGCTGCGGGTCCGTTCGTGGTATTGAACGGCGCCTCGATCACGCCGAACGAAATGGAGGAGACGCTGTTCGGGGTCGCGACCCAAAATGGTCGACGCTCCGTTGGCGCGCTGGAAGAAGCGCACAACGGCACGCTGTTCATCGATGAAGTCGCCGATATTCCGCACGAAACTCAAAGTAAGATCCTGCGGGTTCTGGTTGAACAGTCCTTCGTGCCTGTTGGCAGCGCCGATCAGGTGCAAGTCGATGTGCGAATCGTCTCCTCAACAAGTCGCGACCTCGAGTCGTTGGTCGCGGAAGGGCATTTCCGTGAGGATCTGTTTCACCGGCTCAGCGTTGTGCCGATACGGGTGCCGGCGCTTGCCGAGCGGCGCGAGGATATTCCAAGCCTGATCGACGCGTTCATGGACCAGATCTCGCGGGCCACGGGCTTGCCAAAGCGGATGATCGGCGATGATGCCATGGCGGTGCTGCAGGCGCATGACTGGCCGGGCAATATCCGCCAGTTGCGTAACAATGTGGAACGCTTGCTGATCCTCACCGGCGGCGACCCCAATGCCGTGATCTCGGCCGACATGCTGCCCGCAGAGGTCGGCGAGACCTTGCCGCCTGTGCCCGGTGGCGCGCGTGCCGATCAGCTTATGTCGATGCCGTTGAGGGATGCGCGCGAAGTCTTCGAGCGCGAATATCTCATGGCCCAGATCAACCGCTTTGGCGGCAATATCTCGCGCACGGCCGAGTTCATAGGCATGGAACGCTCGGCACTGCACCGAAAGCTAAAGTCGCTTGGGATCGCCTAATCGGATTTGCCGTGTTATGGGCACGACCCCGAGTTCGTCACTAGGACCCTTTGTGGCCGGTGCACCTACCCGGGGCGAGAGCAGGGCGGCATGGCCAGTCTTTACACTGATTGCATTCCTGCTCTGACAAGACGAATACCAGCGCCGCTTTAGGGGCTTGGCCCCTTAGGTTGGCGTTCCGGTCGGGAGATCCTTCATGAAGGTCGTTGTGTGCGGCGCGGGCCAGGTCGGCTTCGGCATCGCTGAACAGCTCTCTATCGAAGGCAATGATGTCTCCGTCATCGACAGCTCGCCCAGGCTCTTGCAGTCGATTAGCGACAGTCTCGACGTGCAGGGATTTGTCGGTCATGGCGCTCACCCGGACACGCTTGCACAAGCCGGGGCGGGCGAGGCCGACATGCTGATCGCCGTCACGCTCTATGACGAAGTCAACATGGTGGCCTGCCAGGTTGCGCACTCGCTGTTCAACGTGCCGACCAAAGTCGCGCGTGTGCGCGCGCAAAGCTATTTGGCGCCGCATTGGCGAGACCTGTTCTCCCGCGACAACATGCCGATCGACGTGATCATCTCGCCCGAGATCGAGGTTGGCGAGATGGTCTTGCGACGGCTTGCCTTGCCCGGAGCCTTCGACACGGCGGAATTCGCCAGCGGCCGGATCATGGTGACCGGCATTGTCTGCGAAGAAAACTGCCCGATCGTCGACACGCCGCTGCGCCAGCTCACCGAGCTGTTTCCAGACCTGAAATCACTTGTTGTCGGGGTTTACCGCGAAGGCAAGGTGTTCATCCCCCATGCCGACGACGTGCTTTTGGTTGGCGACATTGCCTATGTCGTGGCTGATCAGGATCATGTCCAGCGCACACTGTCGATCTTCGGTCATGAGGAGCCTGAGGCCAATCGCGTGATCATCGCCGGTGGTGGGAATATCGGCATCTATGTCGCGCGCGAACTCGAAACCCGCCAAAGCACGGCCAAGGTCAAGCTGATCGAGGCCGATCGGGCGCGCGCACTCTCTGTCGCCGATCGGCTTGACCGCTCGGTTGTCCTCAATGGCAGTGCACTCGACGAAAGCCTCTTGCGGGAAGCTGACATCCTACACACCGACACGATCGTCGCCGTGACCAATAGCGATGAGGTCAATCTTCTGTCCTGTTTGATCGCGCAAAAACTGGGTGCCGCGCGCAGCCTCTGCCTGGTCAACAACCGGACCTATCCGGACCTGACCCGCAATCTGGGTATTAGCGCCTATGTCAATCCGC